>NZ_CP007440.1:4197045-4504495 GCF_001579845.1 Rhodoplanes sp. Z2-YC6860 | reverse complement strand
GGTCCTCGGTCGCGGTGACGATGAAACCCTTATCCGCCAGTTCATCGTTGAGCCCGGTGAAGAACCGGTCGTCGGAACCGATGGGCTTGCCAGTGCGCGGGTCGAGAATCCCTTTCGGGGCCGGCGCAACGAGGGTTTGGTCGCTCAATCCCATTCGAGCGCTCCCTTCTGCCATTCATATGCGAAGCCGATGGTCAGCACCCCAAGGAAGATCATCATCGACCAGAAGCCGTAGACGCCAAGCTGGCCGTACACGACGGCCCAGGGGAACAGAAATGCGACCTCAAGGTCGAAGATAATGAACAGGATGGCGACGAGGTAGAACCGCACGTCGAATTTCATGCGCGCGTCGTCGAACGCATTGAAGCCGCATTCGTACGCGGACAGCTTCTCGGGATCGGGCTGCTTGTAGGCGATGAGGAACGGCGCGATCAGCAACGCCAGACCGAGCGCCATCGCGACGCCGATGAAGATCACCAGGGGAAGATAATCCTGTAGCAGCGCATTCATCACTTGCCTCGTCCGCCCCCGCGTGCCCGTTCTGGACCAGTTTGCGGATGATTGGATGACACCTTCGTCACCGCTTCCGGCGCCGAAAGTCGTCCAAATCCCCCCGATCCGACTGGATTCGTTCCAAAGACAGGCCGGCTGAGGCTTAGCGCAGCGCACAAAGGGTGGCAAGGCGCGAAAAACCTTGTCCCGCCTTGCGTTGCCCTTCCCCTGGAACCCTGTTTACGCTGCCGCCAAAGGGGATCGCAGGTGCCGTTCGGAATCGTTTCGGAGCCGCTTCAGACATGGTTGAATGCGCTCCGCCAGAAGAAGCAAGGGAGCGCGGGCGCGATGCAGGAACTCACAGCGGGGATCACCAAGGCCAATACCGGCCTCGACGGCATCTCCTGGAACATCCTGGGCCAGACCTACGTGCCCAAATCGCTGAACGAGCAGAGCTTCTCCTGGCATGCCACCTTCCCGCCCGGAACCTTCGTGCCGCCGCACATCCATCCGACCCAGGACGAGTTCATCTACATGCTGGATGGAAAGTTCGACCTCATCCTAGAGGGCAAGGAGTTCACGGCGACGACAGGCGACCTGATCCGGCTGCCGATGAACCAGGCTCACGGCATTTTCAATAAAACGGATCAGACCGTGAAATGCTTCTTCTGGGTGTCGCCGACGCGCAGGCTCTATGACCTGTTCTGGGCGATCCACTCGATGAAGGATCAGAACCCGCCGGACGTGGTGGCGCTCTCCGCCAAGTACGAGGTGATGTTCCTGCCGCCGCCTCCGGGGGCGTGAGGCATCGCCGCCGAACAACTCCCGCGACCGACTTCTGGGCGTTACGTCATCCTCATCGGGATTGCGCCCAGAAAGTCGCGCTTACCGATCTCGACGCCGTAATGGCGCAGGATGGCGTAGGCTGCGCTCAGATGAAAATAGAAGTTCGGCAGCACGAAGTGATTGAGATAAATCCGCGCCCTTCATGTGGCCTTTGTTGGTGGGCCCCAGTGGGAGCGTGGTCTCGCGATCCGATGAAGCATCAATCGCCTTCGGGTCCAGTGTTTTCAGATAGGCAACGGTTTTCGCAAGACGCTCCTTGAGTTGCGCGATTGTGGTTTCGTTGTCTTCGTAACGCGGAGCCTCGACGCCTGCGAGCCGCGATGAACCGTTCTTGGCGAGGTCGGCGGCAATTTGAACCTGGCGGGCGAGCGCGAACATATCTGGTGAAAGACGCAACTGCAGAAGCGCCGCGTCGTCGATCTTTCTGCCGGCCGCAAAGACAGCGGCTTTGTCGAGAACACCAGACAGTGCGTTCAAGCCGATTTCGAAGGTTGGGAGTGAAGTTTGAGACATGGAAAAGGACATTTGGAGAGGCTCCTTGATTGACGGAACGCAGAGGCAACGCCTGAGGCTTCCAAGTCAAATCACACAAATGGGATGACCCGGTTCGCAATGAACGGAAGTCCTCTCCAGTCCCGAAACCACTTTCGTCCAGTTGGGTTGACCAGCCGCGACCGAACATGGAGCGCGAATTGGACCAGGCTGTGTGGTGGAAGAACGGCATCATTTATCAGATCTATCCCCGCTCCTTTCAGGACTCGAATGGCGACGGCGTTGGCGATCTAAACGGTATCGTTCGGCGGTTGGACTATCTCGTCTGGCTCGGCGTCGACGCGGTCTGGATTTCGCCGATCTATCCATCGCCGATGGCCGACTTCGGCTATGACATTTCGGACTATTGCGGCGTCGATCCGTTGTTCGGCACGCTTGACGACTTCGACCGGCTGGTGAGCGAAGCGCACGGCCGCGGCCTGAAGGTCATTCTCGATTTCGTCCCCAACCACACCTCGGATCGGCACTCCTGGTTTCTGGAAAGCCGTTCGTCTCGCGCCAATGCAAGGCGCGACTGGTACATCTGGCGTGATCCCGGCCCCGGCGGAGCGCCACCGAACAATTGGGTTTCGCAATTCGGCGGACCGGCGTGGACGCTCGATCCGACGACCGGGCAGTATTACCTGCACAGCTTTCTGCGCGAACAACCGGATTTGAACTGGCGCAATCCGGCGGTGCGCGAGGCGATGTTCGACGCCTTGCGCTTCTGGCTGGAACGCGGTGTCGACGGCTTTCGCGTCGATGTGGTCTGGCTGCTGATCAAGGACGAACAATTTCGCGACAATCCGTCCAACCCGGCCTACGCGCCGACGCAGCCGGACATCAACCGTACGCTGTCCGTCTACAACGCCGACCGTCCCGAAATCCACGAACTGATCGCGCAGATGCGTGCGGTGCTCGACCGCTATCCGGATCGCGTCCTGATCGGCGAAATCTATCTGCCGTTCGAACGATTGATGGCGTATTATGGCAAGGACCTCTCTGGAGCCCAGCTGCCATTCAATTTTGCGCTGATCCACGCGGCATGGAATGCGCAAGCGATTGCGAAGTTGATCGCCGATTACGAGAAAGCCTTGCCGGCCGGAGGCTGGCCAAACTGGGTGCTTGGAAATCACGACCAACCGCGCATCGCTGCCAGGGTCGGGGCTGCGCAGGCGCGGATCGCCGCGATGCTTTTGCTGACCGCGCGCGGCACGCCGACGATGTATTACGGCGACGAGATCGGAATGCCTCGCGTCGAAGTGGCGCCCAATTTCGTCCAGGACCCTTGGGAACGGAACGAGCCGGGACTCGGCGTGGGTCGCGACCCTTCCCGCACGCCCATGCAATGGGATGCATCCGTCAACGCTGGATTTTCGGGCGCTACGCCCTGGCTGCCGGTCGAGCCTCACTACGAGGACCGCAACATCGCGCTCCTGCGACACGACCCTCGGTCGATCCTGTCGCTCTATCGCCGGCTGATCGAGATTCGCCGGGCTCATCCAGCGCTTTATCGTGGCGACGCCCGTGTCATGAGCGCAGACCACAACGTGTTGATGTACGAACGAACCACCAGCGAACAACGCATCGTTGTGATTTTGAACTTCGGCCCGGATACGCGCCCGCTTCCGGGGTCCGCTATCCCGAATGGCCGAATTTTGCTGTCCACTGATCCGGATCAGGACGACGGGGACTCCGGAGAGCTTCGCGGCAATGAGGGGCTGGTCGTCTTGGCGAACTCAGGTGGGTCTTAAAACTCGCTTCGCTTCAGCAAGTAGTCGAGACCGCCCACCCGATACCAACGATAGCCGTAAGGCTCCAGGCAAACGCTGTGCTTGCCGCTCTCCGATGCCCGGCTGTGATCGGCGGTGAGCAGATTGATCAGATTGTCGTTCAAGCCGCCTTTCAGGCCTGTCGAAAACGCGACCTCGCGCGGTTCGCCGGCAAAATTATGCAGGAACAACACCGAATTGTTCTTCCAATCGTAGCGCAGACCAAGCACGGCGTCGTCACCGGTTTTCAAAACGTCGAATTGACCCCAGCCGACCTCCGGCACTTCTTTGCGCATTCGGACGATGCGCTCGATCCAGTTCAGCATGGAATTGGAATCGCGTCGCTGTTCGGCGGCATTGACGTGCGGGAAGCCGTAAGGCCCGTCCGTGATCACCGGGACAACAGGTTTGTTGCTTTTGGTGAAGCCGCCATGGGGCTCGGTCGACCACTGCATCGGCGTGCGGCAGCACACCCGCTCGCGCAATGAAAGATCGTCTCCCATGCCGAGTTCATCCCCGTAGCGCAGCACGGGCGTGCCCGGCAACGTAAACATCAGGCTGTACGCCAGCTCGATGCGGCGCCGGTCACCGCCGAGCATCGGCGCAAGGCGCCGGCGAATGCCGCGATCGTAGAGCTGATCCTCTTTGTTCGGTCCGAAGGCGTCGAACACCTGTTGGCGCTGCGCTTCGGTCAGTCGTCCGAGATCGAGCTCGTCGTGATTGCGCAGGAATATCCCCCACTGCCCGCTTGCCGGGCGGCTTTCGGTGCGTTGCATGGCCTTGGCCAGTGGCCGCGTATCCGCCGAAGCGAGCGCGTAAAACAGGTTCTGGTTGACCTGGAAATTGAACATCATGTGCATGCGGTCGCCGTCATCGCCGAAATACTGCATGTCGGTGTTCGGGAGCACATTGGCTTCGGCGAGGATGATGGAGTCGCCAACGCGCCATTGCAGGAATTCGCGGAACTGGCGCAGCATGTCGTATTGCTCGCGCGGACGCGTGACATCCGGCCCTTTGGTGCTGATCACGAACGGCACCGCATCCATCCGGAAGCCGGATACGCCGAGCTGAATCCAGAAGCCCATGATCTTCAAAATCTCCGCCTGCACGGCGGGATTGGACGTGTTGAGATCGGGCTGGAATTTGTAGAAGCGGTGGAAGTACCACTGCTTGGCCACGGGATCGCGCGTCCAGGTCGATTTCTGCACGCCGGGAAACACCATGCCTTTGTCGGAGTTCGGCGGCTTCTTATCCGACCAGACGTACCAGTCGCGGTATTTGGATTTCGGATCGCGCCGCGCCTCTTGAAACCAAGCGTGTTCGTCAGATGTGTGGTTGACCACGAGGTCGATCAGCACACGAATGCCGCGCTGCTTGGCGGCGTGTGTGAACTCGACGAAATCGCCGAGCGTGCCGTAGGCGGGATTGACCCCGTAGTAGTCCGAGATGTCGTAACCGTCGTCACGCCCCGGCGAGCACTGGAACGGCATCAGCCAGATCGCGGTGATGCCGAGGCCGTGCAGATAATCGAGACGGCGCATCAAGCCCTGGAAGTCGCCGATGCCGTCGCCGTTGGCATCCATGTAAGTGCCAACCGAGAGGCAATAGACAACGGCGTTTTTGTACCAGAGGTCGTTGATCATGAGGGCTCAGGGCTTCGTGGTCCAAGCCGACTCAACCTCGGTTGCGCGCTGTCAGTTCCCGCGCAACGCCTCGTCGAGACGCACCCCGTGAAGCATGAGGCGACGTTGCCGCCACTCGATCTGGGCGGATCCGATCGGCACGCGCTTTCGAGCAGTGCCTGGGTTTCCCGCCCATCCAAACTTGCTACGCTGCCCGGGCCGCTAGCATGGGAAAGGGAAGCTAATGATCGACATCAAGGGCGTGGCCCACTTCAGCATTCCGGTGTCGGACGTTGACAAGAGCACCAAATTTTACACCGATGCCGTCGGCTGCAAGTTTCTCTCGCAACTGCCGGACAAGAAGATCACCTTCCTCGACGCTGGCGGCGTGTGCCTGCTGCTGATCAAGCGGCCGCCGCCGATCCAGAAAGGACCGTCGGAAGGCTCCGACGGCGTGCATCATGCCTTCATCGTCGATGCCGACGCCTACGAAGCCGCGAAGGACAGCCTCAAGAGCAAGGGCGTCGAAATATTCTTCGACGAGGATCGTCGTGGCGGCACGATCAATGGCCCGCGCTTCTACTTCCGCGATCCCGACGGCACGCCGCTCGAGTTCATCAACCGCACCAGCTACAAGACGACGTGAGGGTTTCTTCGCCCGCCATCGTCAGTCGAGCTTGCCGATCTTCTGCACGGCCGCGATGAGCCGCCGGCTGTCTTTCTCGATGTAAGCCGAGAAGTCCACCGCATCCATGTAGGCCGGCGGGCTTCCCGCCTTGTTGAAAATCTCGATGGTCTGGGCATCGTTCATGGTCGAAGCCACGGCCTGCCGAAGCCGCATCACCACGTCGTCCGGCACGGCCTTGGGCACGAACAGCCCGGCCCATACGTAGAGCACCACGTCGTCAAAGCCTGCTTCGGCAAAGGTCGGTGCATCCGGAAATGCGGAATGCCGCTCGGCGCCAAAGGTCGCGAGCACGCGCAATTTGCCTTCGTCGGAATAACCTTTGAGCGGCGCTGCGCCCTGGGCGCTGGCCACCACCTGCCCGGCCAGCACGGCCGTCAGTGCCGGGCCACCGCCGCGGTATGGCACATGCAGCAGCTTGATGCCGGCTGAGTTGCAGAACATCTCCATCGACAGATGCGAGGCGCCGAAGTTGCCGGAGCTCCCATAGGTGATCTCGCCGGGACGTTTCTTCGCGTCGTCGACCAGGTCCTGCACGGTCTTGTATGGCGAAGAGGCCGACACGATCAGCAGGTTCGGATCGCCGAGCACGCGCGCGACGGGAGTGAACTGCGACATCTCGTAGGACGGCTTGCGGCCGGAAACCCGCTCGGCCTCGGGCAAAACCACGACGGCGGACAGCGCCATCAGCATGGTGTGGCCGTCGGGTTCGGCCTTGAGCACCGTCGTCGCGCCGAGCGCGCCGCCCGCGCCGGGCCGGTTGTCGACCACGACCGACTGCCCGAGAAGCTTGCTCAGGCCCAGCGCCACCGGCCGTGCCGCGATGTCGGCCTGACCGCCGGGCGCGAACGGCACCACGATGGTCATGCTGTGAGTCGGCCAGGCTGGCTGTGCCGAAGCCGCGTGCCCCTTGCAGGCGGCAGCCAGCGGGAGACCCGCTGCGAACTGGAGGAATACGCGACGGTCCATTGGATGCCTCGGCGGAGTACGAAGTCAAAACAACGGCTTGCAAGCAAACAGCATACCAATACCGGCCGGCCAGGCTACCCCGGTAGTGTCATCCGTTCGGAGGACGAAGGCGAGAGGCCTTATGATACGGTCCCGGCCACATCAGTGATGACCTTTTCATTTTTCGACAGGTTTGCCGATGCGCGGACTCAAACCTTATTCCGATCTGATCGAACACATCTACGACGCGGCACTTGCGCCTGAGCGCTGGAACGACGTCGTGGCCAGCGTCAACGAATTCGTCGGCGGCCAAGCCTGCGGCCTGTTCTCCAAGCACGCGATCAGCAAGTTCGGCGTGACACACTACTATTGCGGCGCCGATCCGCACTACATTCAGCTCTACTCGGACATCCACTGCAAGCACGACCCGCTCACCACTCTGCCCCGCTTCGGCGAGGTCGTGAGCATTCCCGATCTCGTGCCTTATGACGAATACCGCCGCGGCCGTTTCTATCAGGAGTGGCTGAGCCCGCAGGGTTGCGTCGACGCGGCCAACGTGGTGCTGGACCAGTCGACTCCGAACTGCCCGGTGCTGATGACTGTGCTGTCGCGGCGCATGGTCGATGCCGACATGCTGCGGCGGATATCGCTGATCGTGCCGCACGCCCATCGGGCGCTCGTGATCAACAAGTCGATCGAGCGCAAGCAGTCGGAAGCTGCTGCATTCGCCGATGTGCTGGACAGCCTCAGCGCCGGTATATTCCTGGTCGATGCCAACTGCCGCATCGTCCATGTCAATGCATCGGCGCAAGCCATGCTGCAAGCCGACGACTTTTTACGCTCGATCAACGGACAACTCGTGGCCCGCAACACGCGCGCCCACGCAGCGCTGCGCGAGATATTCACCGCCGACACAGAAGCGGCCATCGCCAAGGGCCGCGCCGTGCCGCTGAGCGGTCATGACGGCACCCAGTACATTGCCCATGTGCTGCCGCTGGCATCCGTGGTTCGCAGCGATTCCGGCCCGTCGCACAAGGCTGTCGCGGCGCTGCTGGTCCGCAAGGTTGAGGTCGATATCCAATCCGGCGGCGAGATCATCGGCTGCACCTATGATCTGACGCCGGCCGAGCTGCGCGTGCTGCTCGCTATCGTCGATGGCGGAGGCGTGCGGGAGGTCGCGCAGACGCTGGGTCTCGCCGAAACCACCGTCAAGACACACCTGCATCGCGTGTTCGCCAAGACCGGCGCAAGCCGCCAGGCCGATCTCGTCAAGCTCGCCGCCGGCTACACCAATCCGCTGGCGCACTGAGATTTGCGACAGCCGGCTGATTCATGAGCCTGTGGCTGCGGTGACGACAGCCACGATTGGGCGTGTCGCAAACGGCCCCCGGCGACGTTCTCAGTCCCGCGACAAAACCGCAAGATCGGTCGAGCGCGTCATGTCTGCGTGCGCTTAGCTGGTGCTGCCACGGAAGACGGAACGATGAAGGCGGCGCTTCAAAACTACCATGCCCGGATGCAGCGGGTGCTGGATCACATAGACCGGCATCTCGATGGCGATCTGGACCTGGACGCACTGAGCAGCGTCGCTGCCTACTCGAAATATCATTTCCACCGGCAGTTCACGGCGACCTTCGGGCTGTCCGTGCATCGCTACATCCAGCTCGCCCGCATGAAGCGTGCTTCATTCCGGCTGGCCTACAGAGACGCCCAAAGCGTCACGGATATAGCGATGGATGCCGGTTACGACGCACCGGACGCCTTCGCCCGCGCCTTTCGGCAACGGTTCGGACAATCGCCTTCGTCGTTCCGGAAGTCTCCCGACTGGGAGCCGTGGCTTGCGGCCTTCGGGCCTCTCGACAACGCGAGGAGCAAGCTCATGCAGAAGACTTTTACCGCCGACGACGTGACGATCCGTGATGTGCCATCCACTCAGGTGGCGATCATGGAACATCGGGGCGACCCTGCGACGCTCGGCGCAACCATCCAGCGGTTTATCGCATGGCGGAAGGCCGCTGGCCTGCACCCCAGGACCAATCCGACCTTCAGTGTCTGGCGTTCCGAGCGGCGTCCTGCGTCGCCCGCCGATTACAGCCATGACATTTGTGTCGGGACCGATCAATCGATCGAGCCGAACGGCGAGCAGATCAAGGCCGGCGAGATTCCCGGCGGGCGCTGCGCGGTGCTGCGCGTCGTTGGCAACACCGACAATCTGGAGCCCGCTGCGCTCTATCTCTATCGCGACTGGCTTCCGGCCAGCGGCGAGGAAGCACGCGACTTCCCGATCTATTGCCAACGGCTGAACTTATTCCCGGAGGTGCCGGAGCATGAGGCGGCAGTGGATTTGTTTTTGCCGCTCAAGTAACGCCTTCCAACAGCGGATCGTCTGATCGCAAGAAACGGACGGTCCGCGATGGACGTCGGCTTGGCGCCATCAGCCGATCCCGCATGCTGCGCGGTCAAAACCCGATGCGGATGCCGCCCTTGCCGGCGGCGCTGCGGCTGCGGTCGTTCATCGCGGTGCCTTCGGCGCTGGCGTAGACGCTGATGTTGTCCTTGGACCGCCAGTCGACGCCGACGTTGAGTGCACCGCCGTAAGCTTCGCTCTTGCCGGGCGTCGTGAAGGCGATGTTCTGGGTGAGCAGCGTGCCGTTGATGGTGGTGTCGCCGAGCCGCTGCAGGCCGACGCCCGAGAGTTCGACGCTGCCCTTGATCGTGCCGCTGATGAGCGCCGGAACGACGCCTGCAACCTCGACGCCGAGCCGCTCCTCGATGTCGCTCAGGCTGCGGCGGCCGATGCTCAGGTTCTGCGCAGAGCCGGTCTCGGTGAAGGCATCGAGCGAGCCGCCGACATAGCGCACGCGCGCCTTCGGCGTGACGGTGGTGTCGCTGGCGACGAACAGGCGATAGCCGTAGGTCACGTCCGGGCTGATGAACCAGCCGCCATAGCTTGCTGTGGCCTGCTCCAAGCCGCCAGGCGCGAGGTTGTTGGCGACGTTGCGCTGGCTCTTGTTGGAGATGCTGCCGCCAAACAGCGCGAAGTCGACAAAAGCGTTGCGCATGCTGTAGCGGCCATAGCCGCCGCCAAAGACGTAGTCGGTGTCGATCCGCTGCACATCGAAATCGACCTGCATCCGGCTGCTGCCGGCGCCGACGAAAGCGCCGAGCCGTAGATCGTTCGTGAACTGGCGGTCGACGCCGATCGCGCCGCCATAGGCGGTGTCGCGCGCGCCGAGGATCGAATCGGTTTCATGCTGCCTGCGCTCGCCACCGAAACCGGAGGTCCAGACCACCGTGTCGTAGACTTGGGCGCGAGGTGGCGCCTTGGTGAACATCGCATACGCGTTGTTCGCACCCGCGCTGCTGTAGGATATCGCGACCGAGGGCATACTGGAGAAGGCTTGCTCCGCGGTGTTGCCGAACGCGGCCGAGACGCGGCTCGCCGCCGTCGGAGCAAACCCCATCGCCCCGGCGCTTGCTCCGCCTGCGATACCCATGCCGCCGAACCGGTCCTGCAGCATCGAAGAGACGCCGGCGGTGAACTGCATCACCGAGCGGTCGGCCAGCGCGAACGCGGTCGGATCGAGAACCGCGACCGAATTGCCCGACACTACGAACGGCGCGCCGTTGGTGTTGATCGCGTTCGGCACGCCGGGACCGGAGAAGGTGTACTGATAATTGCCGCCGAAGAAATTCGCGGCGGTGGCACCGGTCGCCGACTGCACGGTAATCGATCCGAAGATGCTCGACCCCGCGAAGCTCGTCAGCGCCGCGTTTCCCGAAATCGTCGTAGAAACCTGGACGCCATTGCCGATCGCGCCAGAGTTCACGACCATGGCGTTTCCGATGCGCGCGCTTGCCAAAGCTTGGCCGCCCACACTGCCGGAGTTGATGGCCGTGGCGTTGCCGATGTTGCCCGTGCGCGCGTAAATATCGACGCCCACGCGGCCGGAGTTGATGATCGTGGCGTCGCCGGTGTTAGACACTTGTGCCCCAGCACTGCCGCCGACACTGCCGGAGTTGGTGGCCGTGGCGTTGCCAACGACCGATAGCACTATCATCTCGCCGCCCACACTGCCGGAATTGGTGCCTGCGGCGTTGCCTTGCGCTGTAGCACCAAATTCGCGGGCTACGCTGCCGGTGTTGATGGCCGTGGCGGTGCCGAACGAATTGGACGCGACAAAGTCCGAGGGAAATGCCCCAGAATTCGTGCAGGTAATGTCGTTGCCGACTGTCGTGCACTGTGCTTGCGCGGCACCGCTTGGCAACAACAATGCTGCGAACGCGAAAGCAAAGAAAAAGACGCAATGCGGAACTGCCGGAATTCGTCGTGAGCGGTACACAGTAAGAGTATGCCCGGCTGCAGCGACGGCCCCCGCAAAGCCCTCCTTGACCCTGCCCATTCCAACCACCCATTCCGATTCCGTAAGCACTTTCGGACGGGGCAGAGATCGACGCAACCTCGCCAGAGCAATTTTACTCCGTACAACCTGAGAGCCGCATGGCTTTTTTTATAAACGCGGCGGCGGGGACACACATCCAATCTTCGCGGAGGTATTTGCGGGCGCCGCATAGGTGAAGCTGGTGTTGCCTTGAGGGACCAGTCGACGAAGTTGGTATCGTCAAAAAGGTCAGCAATATCGGCCCCGGCAAGCGTGACCGTATTCCACGCCCAGGTCTATTCCCCTTCGACAAGCTTGGGATTGCTCTCGACGATGCCGCGGTAGAGCGTGAACTGCTGGCGCGTCAGCGCGTCGAGCTCGGCGGGCGTCGAGCCGACCGCCTCGGTGCCGGACTCCGCGAGCTTTTTCGTCACCTCGTCGCTCTGCATCGTTTTCTTGAATGCCGCCGCAAGCCTGTCGATCACCGGCTGCGGCGTCTTTGACGGCGCATAGACCGCGGTCCAGTACGGCACGACGTAGTCGAGCCCGGACTCTTTCATGGTCGGCAGGTCGGGCAAGGCCGGTGAGCGCGCATCGGTGGTCACGGCCAGCGCCTTCACGGTGCCGGCCTGGATGTTCTTGGTCTGCACCGGGACGCCGTCGATCATCATGGCGACCCGTCCGGCGATCAGGTCCGGCATCGCGGCGATCGTGCCGCGGTACGGCACGTGCACCATGTCGACACCGGCTTTTTGCCGGAACAGCTCTTCCGCGAGATGCACGGCGGTGCCGGTGCCCGAGGACGCGTAGCTGAACTTGCCGGGATTGGCCTTGAGCAGCGCGATGAACTCCTTGAGGTTCGTCACCGGCAGCGTCGGCGAGACGACCATCACCGGCGCGAAGCGCGTGGTAATGGAGACCGGCGCCAGATCCTTGAGCCAGTCGTAGGGTAGCTTCGGCGTCACTGCGGCGTGCACAATGCCGGTCGTCGAGTGATAAAGCAGCGTGTAGCCGTCGGGCGCGGCGTTCACCACGGCGCCGGTCGCGATCACGCCGCCGCCCCCGCCCTGGTTCTCGACCACGATCTGCTGGCCGATCACCTCGGAGAGCTTTTGCGCCGTGATGCGTGCCGTAGTGTCGATGCCGCCGCCGGGCGGGAATGGCACGATCATGCGGATGGGCCGCGATGGGAAGTCGGTCTGTGCCGCGGCGGTGCAGACGCCACACGCGAGCCATAGTATCGGCAGCAAGGCGCGAGCCTTGTTCATGGCAGCCATCCTCCCAACTCCCGGCTCGCGATAGAGCACGACCAAGCGCGCGAGAATCCGCGCCGGGATCGTTGTTGTTTGCGGGAGTATTTGGCATCGACGCCGGCGTTTCAAGCGCGCGCCACGCGAAGCACGTGCGCGTTCGCGTCGCGCGTGGGCATGAGTGGGCAAAGCGCGATCGGGTTGCTCCGTGCAGCCGCATTGCGATACTCATGCCGCAATCGACACGCGCGACCGACGCGCTGCCGACCGAAACAATCCTCGAGGGAGGAACCGATGCAAACCACGCGCCGTCTTCTGCTGGCGTCGATCGCCGCGTTGTCGCTTGGCGCGAGGCCTGCGTTCGCGGCCGATGTCGAGAATGCCAATATCCGGCTCTCGGTCGGCGGCAAGACACTCGTCGCTTACCTGCCGCTCACCATCGCGGAGCGCCGCGGCTATTTCACCAAGGAAGGCCTCAACGTCGAGATCAGCGACTTCCAGGGCGGCAACAAGGCGCTGGAAGCTCTGGTCGGGGGCAGCTCCGATATCGGCTGTGGCGCCTACGAGCACACGCTCTACATGGCGGCGAAAGGACTTTCGATCAAAGCCATCGCGCTGCAGGCCAATTCCTTCGGCCTCGTGGTCGGCATTCAGAAGGACAAGGCGTCGTCCTACCAGACGCTCAAAGACCTGAAGGGCATGAAGATCGGCGTCACCGGTCCGGGCTCGGCCAGCGCCGTGGGGCTCGCGATGCTCCTCGCCAAGGCCGGCATGACCACGGACGATGTCGCCATCATTGGCGTCGGCGGCGGAGCGGCCGCCGTCGCCGCGGTGAAGACCGGCAAGCTCGACGCCATCGCCAACTTCGATCCGGCCATTTCGCTGCTACAGCGCGACGGGGCGATGCGGACCATCCTCGATACGAGGCACGCCAAGGACCTCGACTATCTCTACGGCGGGCCGTTTGCCGCATCGGCCTTCTATGCCAGTGCACGTTTCATCGAGCGCAACCCGAAAACCGTGCAGGCCTTCGCCAACGCCATCAGCGCGGCGCTCGCCTGGCTCGCTACCGCATCGACCGACGAGATCGTGGCTGCGGTGCCGCCGGAATATTACGCCGGCGATCGCGATCTCTATCGCGCCATGATCGAGAACAACCGCGAACGGGTCTCGCCGGACGGCCGCATCAGCGTAGAAGCCGCCACCCTCACCTATCGCAACCTTGCGGCGTTCGAAGACACGATCAAGAACGCCAAGATCGACATCGCGAAAACCTACGACAACTCCTTCGTCGAGCGCGCGGCAGCGCAGCGCGCAAAGTGAAGCTCGGCCGAGGAATGGAAGCGCGCCAACACGAGCGATAAAAAAAACGCCTCGCGAACGCGAGGCGCAGTTTGAAATGCTCAGTCAACAAACGTAGGGATCAAGGGCTACTCAGGCTCTCCCGCACCTTGCTGAAGGTCGTGATCAGCCTCTCCTGCGTTCCACTCAGAACGCTGATGATGGCCACCGCAATGCCGGCCGCAATCAGCCCATACTCGATTGCCGCCGACGCGGATTGATCCCCAAGAAACCGCTTGGTCGCCTCCAACATACGCATTGACGCCCCTTCCTCATGCGGTCAGGTATTGCCTGAAAATTTCCCACATAGGTTGTGGCGAGTTTCCGGTCGGTAAATTGATCCGGTGAAACATTGTGACAAAGAATTCCCATATGCGATCAGCATATTGGAACCGGCATCCGCGCCTTATCGGACCACAACTTTTTCGCGATATTCTACAAATACTCAAATGTACAAAAATCTTCAGAGGCACGGCGCGCCGCGCCTCCCGAGACACGTCTGTCGACGTTGCGGACGCTATTTCTTGCGCACGCCGGCCATGTCGACCATCTGCGCGTAGATCGGCATGTCCTTGCGGATGCTGGCGATCGCTTCCTCCTGCGAGGTCCCCGTCGACTCGATGCCGAGATTGCCGAACGTCTTGATGACCTCCGGATCCTTGGCGATCACGCGCAGCGCCTCGGCGAGCTTTTGCGACACCTCGGCCGGCACGCCGCCGGTCACCGCGTAGCCGTTCCAGGCGAGATATTCGTAGCCCGGCACGGTCTCGGCCACGGTCGGCACGTCCGGCAGTTGCGGCATGCGCTTCGCCGTCGACACCGCGAGCGCCTTCACGGTGCCGGCCTTCACGGGTTCGATCAGGTCCGATGAATTGCCGAAATGCATGTCGACCGATTTCGACAGCACGGCCGTGAGCGCGGCCTGACCTCCGCCGAACGGCACATGGACCATGTCGAGGTTTTCCTTGCCGGCGAGATAGGCCGTCGACAGATGATTGTTGGTGGCCGGTCCGCCGCTCGAATAGGTGATCTTGCCGGGATTGGCGCGGGCGTAATCGATGAACTCGCGCAAGGTCGAGTACGGCGCGTCTTTGCCGACCACCATCACCATGCCGTTGGTGCCGGTGATGCTCACCGGGATGAGGTCTTTGAGCGGCTCGAAATTCACCTTCTGCGCGAGCGGCAGCACGGTGAACAGCGTGCTGCCGATGAACAGGATCGTGCTGCCGTCCTGCGGCGAATGCATCGCATAGTCGACGCCGATCGCGCCACCGGCGCCGAGCTTGTTTTCAATGACGAACGTCTGGCCGAGCATCTTGCTCAGCCGGTCCGCGGTGAGCCGCGCCATGATGTCGGTCACGCCGCCGACGCCGTAGGGCACCACGACCTTGACCGGGCGGCTCGGCCATTGCTGCGCCTGGCTCGAAGGGATGGAAGCGCCGAGAAACAGACACGCGGCGCCGAGCGCCAGCATTCGTCGGGAGATCATCGTTATTGCCTTGTTCGTGTTCGAGCCGTTGAAACCATCCGCGAAAAGCAAAAGCTGCGCCAGAGTTCAATTCGGGCAATACACCCACAGATCGACCTCGAGCCGCGCGCCGGGGACCGGCAGCCACGGCACCTCGATCGGCGACAGCGGCAACGGCCCTCCATCCAGCGCCTCGGACCATGCTTCGAGCGTTGCCGGGAGATCGGCGAGGTCGGAATGGAATTGCTGGATCCGTACCGCGTTCTTGAGGCTCGTCCCGGCCGCGGCGCAGATCGCGTCGGCCTGCCGCAGGATTTCCTTGAGCTCCGCCTTCGCCGGAACGGCGTAGAACGGCTGGGTCGGGTCGACCTTGGCGCCGGCGACCAGCGCGCCGTCGCGCACCGCCATCAGCCCCGAGATCAGCAGCAGGTCCCCGGCGCGGATCGCCGTCGTCGCGCCCGAAAACAGCGGCGGCACCGGCGCGATCACCTGCTTTTTCGTCGCACCGTCGCGGGCCAGCGCGATGGTGTTGATCTCGATGCGCAGCTCCGACTGAATGAAGCCCGGCGTCTCGGTCGCGATGATCGTGGTCGCGGGCTGGACGGGAAAGTGTTTCGCCCAGGCCTGGCGGAATCCCGGAAGGTCCTCCTGGTCGCGCAGATACACCTGGGCCTTTACCACGGTGTCGAGGCCGGCATTCACCGCTTCGAGCGTGGGCTTGAGCTTCTTCTGCACGATGAAGTCGGTCTCGAGCAGGATCGCCGTGCTCTTCCAAAGCCCGTGCGGCCGCCGCGCCTCGGGATCGATCGGCAGTTCCGCTTCGTCGCGCGCTTCCGCGGTCTGGCCCGGCACAAAGCGGAAGTCGCCGACGCTCAGCGCCGGGCTGTAGCCCGAGCTCGCGTGGATCTTGTAGGTGCCGGCCTTGGCTTCGTGCGTCACCGCGAAGCCCGGCTCCGGCACCGCGGCCATCACCTGCACCTCCATCGACTGCTGCGCGCGGGCAAAGCGGCGGTGCAGGTTCGAGGTTGATGGCGGAATGCGGCCGTTGAAGAACTGCCGCCGGGTCTGGTGATAGGCATCCACCACGCGCGCCGCGGTGTAGTACTGATCGATACGCACCACGTCGCCCGCGCTCGATCCGCCGGCTTTCAGCACCTCGTCGATGTTCGCAAAAATGCGCCGCGCTTCGCGATGCTCCTTCGACGGGCCGTCGAACGGATGGCCCGCCTGCAGCACCTCGGGCGCCATGCCGTGCACGTAATCCGTGCCGCATTGGCCAGTCGCGAACAGCCAGCGCCCTGCCCGCACGCCGCGCGCCCATCGATACGGCGTGTTCGGAATGTCGGCCGGCAGAATGGCCTTGGTCGCGGCGGTGGATGTCATTTCGGTGCCCCGGGATGGAGAAGTTTGATTTGCAACCGCGCGGAAAGCCGTCCAGCCTTGCGGCAGTTTTGCCGCCATTGATACGCACAAACCATTGCCTGGGGGAATGCTTGTGAAACGTCGGACGGGGCTTGCCACCCTTGCGGTGGCGGCGTGGCTTGTTTGGTCGTTTGCTTGCGTTTTTGGTCCATCCGCGAAGGCGCAAACCTATCCGTCCAAGAACGTCACCATCGTGGTGTCTCTCGCTGCCGGCACCGGCATGGATGCCGTGGCCCGCATCTATGCGGACAAGCTGTCGCACGCGCTCGGCAAACCGGTTCTGGTCGAGAACAAGCCGGGAGCCGCGACCTCGCTTGCCGCCAACGCCGTTGCAACCTCACCCGCGGACGGTCACACGCTGGTGGTGCTGACCGCCATCGCGCTCTCGATCAATCCCACGCTCTACAAGCAGCTGCCCTACCATCCAGACGATTTCATTCCGATCTCGCTTTATGCGAAGTCGCCGTTCATCCTGGTGGTCAATCCGTCACTGCCGGCCAAAACCGTTCCGGAGTTCATCGCGCTTGCCAAGGCGAGCAATCCGCCACTGAGCTACGCCTCGATCGGCGCGGGCTCGCTGCAGCATATGTCGATGGAGTACGCCAAGCAGCGCTTCGGCTTCGAGGCCACGCACGTGCCGTATCGCTCGACCTCGCAGCTCGCGACCGATCTGGTCGCGCGCCATGTGGCTGCAAGCTTCAATGAAGCGGGGCTCTCAATCCCGCTGGTCAAGGAAGGCAAGCTCCGCGCGCTCGCGGTGACGGCATCGCAGCGGCTGCCGCTCCTGCCCGACACGCCGCCGTTCGCCGAAGCCGCAGGCGTGGCGGACTACGAAGGCGTGTCATGGCACATGCTGCTCGTGCCCGCGAAAACGCCGCGACCGATCGCCGAGCGGCTGCATGACGAGATGGAGCGCATCGTGGCCGATCCCGAGGTCCACGATAAAATCGCCAGCATCGGGCTCATCCCCAATCCGCCGATGTCCATCGAAGAGATGCAGGTTTACATCAAGTCCGAGCGGGTGAAATGGGGCGGCATGGTGAAGCAACTCGGGCTTGAAGGCTCGCAGTAGCCGGCCACCAGTCCGCGGTTTCGCAAAATTGGCTGCTGAGCAATCCGTCCGAACCTCGGGTTCGGGGAACCAGCACATTCATCACATTTTCGGCAATTTTTCTGCTTTTACGTCTGTTTAACCACGTTGGGTCACTGTGCCCGAGTCAGTTGGTGTCGGGTCGGGCTCAGTATCCATGGCGTTGGTGGTTGCGTCGTCGTCTCGCGGCAGGAGTTCTGCGCCTCGCAAACCTGCGTCCAGTTCCCGCTCCAAACACCACGTCAGCCCTTGGCGCCTGCTGCTGAAGGCGATCACCGGCGGCCTTTGGATCGTCGGCGCCGGCGCATTCTCCGTGATGCTGGTGCTGCTTGGCACCGGCTGGCTGCTCGCGATGTCCACATCGGCACGCTCGGCCATTCAGCCAGTCGCTGCGTTTTCGATTCCACCCAACGGCGAGGATTGGCTGGCTCCGGCGACGACGACGGTCGCTGAAAAAATGGAAGGCGCCAAAAAGCCGACCGCCTCCGCTGTGGTCGAGGATCGCTTCGTGTTCGGCACGGCGCTGCCGGTCAAGACCGTGCGTGTGGCCTCGATCGCCCCCGGTCTGCCTGAGATCAAAGCCGAGAAGCCTGCGGCGGCGGCCGCGGTCACCGGCTCGATCGGTCCGACGTCGGCCAAGGTCGCTGCGGCTGATGTCGCGCTGCCGCTGCGTCGTCCCGAAGCGCCGCCCCAAGCTCCATTGCCGCGTGCCAAGCCGAAGCCCGCCGAACCGAAGCTCGCCTCGCTCGGCCCGCCTCCGGGGCTGGCCAAGCCCGCCGAAGAGCCGCACCCGCCGCGCACCGCCGTCTACGACATCACCGCGCAGCTCGTGTACCTGCCGAATGGCGAACGCCTCGAGGCGCATTCAGGGCTGGGCGAGCACATGGATGACCCGAGCAGCTCGAGAATTCGGATGCGCGGCGTCACACCGCCCAACACCTACACGCTGAAGCTCCGTGAATCGCTGTTTCACGGCGTGCAGGCGTTGCGCCTGACGCCGGTCGACGAGAGCAAGATGTTCGGCCGCGATGGCATCCTCGCTCACACCTATATGCTTGGCCCCAAAGGCGCTTCGAACGGCTGCGTGTCGTTCAGGGACTATCCGCGCTTCCTGCGCGCCTATCTGCGCGGCGAGATCGAGCGCATCGTGGTGGTGCCGCGGCTCGGCCGCCCGCCGACCTTCGCGTCGCAGGCCAACACCAAGGCTTGACCGGCCCCATAGTCACAGCCATCACCGTGTGAAATATAGTTCCGGCTCTGTCGGGTACAGCGCATAAGTCTGTGTCGTGCCGTGTACACTGCCTATGTCGGTTCTGGGGAACATTGTTTCGGAGCACGACGTTCGGATACCGGGCATACCGGAAGCTGAGGACGTCGTTTCCGTAGATGGGAGACCGCATGCCCGACCAGAATCTGCTGTTGCGTGAGCTTTCACCTTTGGTGCTGGAAAAACTGAGGCCGCGCCTCCGTATCCAGAATTTCGCTGCCGGCCAGGTGCTGTTTTCCGCCGGTGACAAGACCAGCAACATCTACTTCATGCGCTCAGGCGCAGTTTCACTGGTCTGCGAGCTCGCCAGCGGCCAGATGATCGAAACCGCGATGGTCGGTTATGACAGCGTGGTCGGCGGCGGGGCCGCCCTCGACGACCGTGACGCCATGTACAAGGCCATCGTCCAGATCGGCGGCACGGGCTTCGCGCTCGACGTCGACACCGCGCGTCACGTCGCGCGAGACCACGAGGAGTTTCGCAAGGCGATCATCCGCCACGAGCAGCTCATCCTGGCGCAGGCACAGCAGTCCGCAGCCTGCAACGCCGGCCATACGCTCAACGAGCGTCTGGCACGATGGCTCCTTCACACCCGCGACGTGCTCGGCGCCGACAACTTCATGCTGACCCAGGAGTTCATGGCCGAGATGCTGGGCGTTCGACGCACCAGCGTGTCGATCGTCGCGCATACGCTGCAGGAGGCTGGCCTGATCAGCTATCGCCGCGGCCACATCAAGATCGAAAAGCCCGAGCAACTGCAGCACGCGGCTTGCGAGTGCTACGCCACGATCCGGATGCGTTACGAGAAGGCGCTGAAGTCATCGGCGTCGAGCACAACTGTTACCGAACGCGACGAGGCTGCGCGCCCCATGTACGCGAGGGAATAGCGATCAGACCCGCGCGCCGGGGATAGCGGACAGGATTTGATCGGCCTGGAGCAAGGTCTGCCGCACGTCTCGGAGCGTCGCCTGCATCGCGCCGATGGCATCGTTGAGCTTCGCGGCGGCGCGCGCCACGTATTCGACCGATGCCGACACGTGCGGCGGGAAGCGGTCGAGGGTTTCATCGATTTCTGCGAAGAACACCTCGAACAGCGGCTTGAGATAGTCGTCGCAAACCTGGATACGCCAGTTCCTCGTGCCGGCCTCGCGGTTTTGCATGAGCTGCCGCGCAACGGCCACGGCGTGTTGCCGGGCCGCCGGCTCGTCGAGCAGTTCCTGTCCTTCTGAATCCGGGACCGTCTGCTTGCCGGTTTTGAGAATGAAATAATAAAGCTGCATGGCGCTTTCCTGACATCGCCCGATCGGCGTGGCGATTCTTATACGACAACTTCGCGACAGCAACTATTCCGCTGCGGTCCGTATGGCTTCCCGGGTCACTATGTCGTCGAGCCGACGGATGGCGTCGCGGATCACCTTGAGTTCCTGCTCGAACTCCTTCGCCCGCTGCGACCAGGAAGCCGCGAGCATCGATCGGTCATTCCGTGTGGCCTGCTCCTCGAGTTTGCGCGCGAGCGCCCGGCGCTCTTCGAGCGCACGCGACGCACTGCCGAGCCCGCGGCGCAGATTCTCGTCGAGCGCCAGCGCCATCATCTCAGCCGTGTAGGTGTGGCCGACATGGCAGCGGTAGCGGACAAGCTCGCCTTCTTCGATTTCCCACATGACACCGTGGCAATCGGGACACGCCAAAGGCGAACGATGGCCAAGCAGGTCCATCTCGGGAATTGACGAGGAGCGGCCTTTGGCGATTTCGACTTCAAATTTGATGTTTCCCGGAACGGGCATGATCTCACCGGCACGTTGCCCGGCAAGCGACGCAAGGAGCTTCGGCATTGCCGCCAACGTGACAACGTGATCCGGCTTGAGTCGGTTCAACGCATTCGCCGGCATGTCTGAAAAGGCCGCGTCGCGGGGGTCCTGGACCACGGATACGCCGCCGCTTTGGTGCAAGGCCCAAAGTCCCGAGGCGCCATCGCTCATGGTCCCCGTCAGCACGACGCCGACAGTGCGGGGTGCGCAACATAACGCAGCCGAGCGCAGCATCGGATCGATCGCCGGCCTTGAGTTGCTTTCGCGCGGGCCGCTTCCCAGCAGCATCGCTTCGCCCTCGACCAGAAGGTGGCGATCCGGCGGCGCAAGATGGAAGTGCCCCTTTCGCAGCCGGTCACCGTTCTTGACGAAGCTCGCCGGCAGCGGACCGCAGCGCGTCAGTATCTCGTCGAGAACCGATTGTGAATTGCTGGGCAGGTGGATTGTGACAAGAATGGCCGCGGGAAAATCGGCTGGCATATGCCGGGCCAGGAACGTCAGCGCCTCGACGCCGCCCGCTGACGTGCCGATCGCCAGAATATCCCGATTGGTCATGAGGCGGACTCCATCGACGGCAACCACTGCGAGGAGACCCAGTTCCGGCCGTATACGGTCATTTCGTCCGGCACAACGGCCCGCGCGTTGTCAGTTTTGAGAGCCGCGCGTATTGTCGAGTGCTGAATCTGGTACGCCGATGGCCTCCGAAGAGAACGTTGCAAATCCTCGCCGACCGGACGAACCCGTGGTGGTCGCCATCGGTGCGTCCGCCGGAGGACTGCGTCCGCTGCAAGCGTTCTTCGAGACCATGCCGGCCGACACCGGCGCGACCTTTGTCGTGGTGGTGCATCTCGATCCCGAGCGTCGCAGCGAACTTGCGGGTATCCTGTCGTCGCGGACCAAGATGCCTGTGGTTCCAGTCGGCGAACGGCAGAAGCTCCAAGCCAACCATGTCTACGTGATCCCGCCGGCCCGCGAGCTCAAGATGGTCGATCACGAGATCACGGCCTCGGACTTTGAAGAGCCGCACGGCTTGCGCTCTCCGATCGATCAGTTCTTCCGCTCCGTGGCCGAGCGTCTCGGCGACGGCTTTGCGGTGATCTTCAGCGGCGCCGGGACCGACGGCTCGGTCGGCGTACGCGCCGTCAAGGAATCGGGCGGCATCATCCTGGTGCAGGATCCGGCCGAGGCCGAATACGCTTCGATGCCGCGTAGCGCGATGGCCACCGGCGTGGTCGACGTGGTGCTGCCGGTGCGCGAGCTTGCGGGGCGGCTCGCCGATCTCATCCGGCTCAAACAGGGGGCGTCGATCGCCGACTCGCCGCAAGTCGACGAGGAGCAACTCCGCCGCATCCTGGCGCACTTGCGCATCCGCACCGGCCACGACTTCTCGAAATACAAGCGCTCGACCGTGCTGCGCCGGATTGCGCGGCGCATCCAGGTCATGCGCTGTAACGATCTGGCCGACTATTACGATGCGCTGCGCCAGAACAACGACGAAGCGCAGGCGCTGCTGGCCGACCTCCTGATTTCCGTCACCACATTCTTCCGCGACACCGAGGCCTTCGAAGGCCTGCGCAAGCTGACGCTGCCGCATCTCTTCGAAGGCGCCAATCTGGAAGAACCGCTTCGGGTCTGGGTCGGCGGCTGTGCCACCGGCGAAGAGGCCTATTCGGTCGCGATGCTGCTGCTGGAGGAAGCCGGCCGGCACGACCTGCGGCCGCCGATCCAGGTGTTTGCCTCCGACCTTGACGCCCGGGCGCTCGCGGTCGCCCGCGAGGGCCGCTATCCGAGCGTGATCGAGGCCGACGTCAGTGAGGACCGGCTGCGCCGCTTCTTCACCCGCGAGGGCGACAACTACCGCGTTCGCCAGGAACTGCGCGACGTTGTGCTGTTCGCCCATCACGACCTGCTCAAGGATCCTCCCTTCTCGCGCGTCGACCTGATCTCCTGCCGCAACGTGCTGATCTATCTCGACCGCGAATTGCAGGAGCAAGTCATCAGCACCTTCAACTACGCACTCAATCCGGGCGGTTTCCTGCTGCTCGGCTCCTCGGAGACCGCCGACAACCCGGCCGGGATGTTCCGCAGCCTCGACCGGAACGCCCGCATCTATCAGTCGACCGTGAACGCCGGCGAGAAGCCGCGGCTGCTGCCCCGTCTGCTCGGGCCGATCCGCGTGCGCGAGCAGGTCGCGCAGATCGGCCGTTCGATGAACCCGTCGGCTGCGTTCAACGACGCAGTGGCGCATCGCCGGGCGCTCGAGAAGCTCGCGCCGCCGAGCATCCTGGTCGACGAGACGCATCGCGTGGTGCACCTCTCCGACAGCGCTGGGCGTTTCCTGCAGCCCTCGGGCGGATCGCTGACCGGCGACGTTGTCGATCTCGTGCGCACGGAGCTCAGATTCGAGCTGCGCTCAGCCCTGCATCGGGTGTTCGAGCAGCAGGCGGCGACATTGAGTCTGCCCATCCCGGTGAGATTCAACGGTACGGCACACCGCGTGCTGATCCAGGTCAGAGCCGCGGAGATCGATGAGCTTGGCGAAGCGCGCAACGCCGTGGTGATGTTCATCGAGGGCGACGAGATCGAGGAGAGTCGCGGCACCGAGGAGCGCGCCACCGATGAGACCGTGCGCCGTCTCACCCAGGAGCTGGAGCTGACGCAGGCGCGTCTGCGCACCGTGCGCGAGGAGTCCGACGCCGCCAACGAAGAGCTTCGCGCCGCCAACGAAGAGCTGCAGTCGATCAACGAGGAATACCGCTCCACCTCCGAGGAGCTGGTAACCAGCAAAGAGGAATTGCAGTCGATCAACGAGGAGCTGCAGACCGTCAACAGCGAACTGAAGCTCAAGCTCGAGGCGATTTCGCGCGCCCACAGCGACCTGCAAAACCTGATGGCGGCGACCGACTTCGGCACGTTGTTCCTCGACGCTGGCCTGCGCATCAAGCGCTTCACCGATCGCGTCACCGAGCTGTTCAGCATCACGCCGGTCGACGAAGGGCGGCCGATCACCGATTTTGCGCATCAGCTCGAATATGACGGTCTGATCAAGGATGCGCGCGCGGTGCTGGCCGACCTTGCTCCGATCCGCCGCGAGGTGAAGAGCCGCACCGGAAAATGGTACGACATGCGGTTGCGGCCCTATCGCACCGTGGAAGACAAGATCGACGGCGTGGTCATCACCTTCGTCGATGTCAGCGACCGCCGGCAGGTCGAGGAGCAGTTGCGCGAAAGCGAGCGGCCGCTTCGCAAGCTCAAGGGCGAGTGAGCTGGGCCTTACCTCCTTAAAAAGGGTGAGATAGAAAGCGGCCCTAGGACCGTCGGCAGGATTGTCCGGGCCGAGCGCCCCCGGAACCATTCGCTGCATGAAGCGTTTGAACGTTTCGAGGGGTCGTTTACCTAAGGGAATTCCTCGGGACAGTGTGGCGGCGCGGGACGTGAGATGGCAGTCGAGACCTTGGCGATATCTGCAAATCCGACCGCTCCCCTTCCTGACCCCGCTTCTCTTTTCAATGCGCCCCAGGAGTTCGTGGATCTCCTGCCGGTTGCTGCCTATGCCTGCGCGGCCGACGGCCGGCTGCTCTGGTTCAACAAACGCGCCGCGGACCTGTGGGGCCGCTTCCCAAAGCTGGGCGATGCCGGCGAACTTTATAGCGGCTGCCATTCGTTCTACCTCGACGGCAGGCTGATCCCGCGCTTGGAATGGCCGATGGCCAAGGTGCTTCAGACCCGCGTCCCGGTGCGCGGCGCACAAGGGGAAATCGAGCGGCTGGACGGCAGGCGGCTCCGGATCACGATGCATGCGGACCCGGTCGAGGACGACGGCGGCGTCCTGCTCGGGGCGATCGGCTGCTTCCACGAGACCTTCGAGCATCCCCCTCAAGGTACGAGCCGGCTCGCCGCCACCTACGAGGCGGCAGGCGTCGGTATCGTCGAGATCGATGCCGAAGGTCGGCTCCTGCGCGTAAACAAGCAAGTCGGCCAGTTGCTCGGCTACCGCGAGCAGGAGTTGCTCGGTCGGAGTTTATTCGACCTCACCCATCCCGACGACGCGATCACCGACCGGGCCCAGTACGCCCGTCAGGTCGCCGGCGAGATCGAAGGCTACTCGCTGGAAAAGCGCTTCCAACGGCCCGATGGCAGCCAGCGCTGGGCAAGCGTCACGTCGCGAAGCGTGACCGACGGCCAGGGCCGCTTCCTCTATGCGGTCCGGGTCCAGCAGGACATCACAGCGCGCAAGCAGGCCGAAGCGCGGATGGCCAGATACGCGCAGCAGCAGGCGGCGCTGCATGCGCTCACGGCGGCATTGCAGCACGCAACCTCGCTCGAGGACGTGTATGGCGCGGCCATGGACGCCGTGACGCGGGCGCTGGGCTGCTCACGGAGTTCGGTGCTTCTGTTCGATGAGGCGAAGGTGATGCGCTTCGTCGCCTGGCGGAACCTGTCGGACGGCTATCGCAGCGCGGTCGAGGGCCACTCGCCATGGTCGAGCGAGACGCGCAATCCCCTGCCCGTCTGCATCGACGATGTCGGACGATCCGATCTGCCGGACGATCTCAAGAAGGCGGTGCTGGCCGAAGGCATCCAGTCGCTGGCCTTCGTGCCGCTGCTCGACGGCTGGCGGCTCCTCGGTAAGTTCATGCTCTACTACGACGCGCTGCACGCCTTCAGCCGCGAAGAGATCGACGTGGTACGCACGATCGTGTGGCATGTCGGCTTCAGCGTCGAACGCATGCGGGAGCAGCGCTCCGCGCTCCAGCTTGCCGCCATCGTGGAGTCCTCGGACGACGCCATCGTCAGCAAGGATCTGAACGGCGTTATCGCCACCTGGAATCGTGGTGCGGAGCGCCTGTTCGGCTATACGGCGGCGGAGGCCGTGGGCAAGCCGGTGACCATCCTGATCCCGAACGACCGGCTGGACGAAGAGCCGGAAATCTTGCGCCGCATCCGCAGCGGCGAGCGTGTCGAGCACTTCGAGACGATACGCCGGCGCAAGGACGGCGGGCTGATCGACATCTCGCTGACGATCTCGCCGATCCGCGATCCCGCAGGCCACATCATCGGCGCCTCCAAGATCGCCCGTGACATCACCGAGCGGAGGCTGTCCGAAATCAAGCTTCGCGACAGCGAGCGCACGCTTCACGATCTGCTGACGGCGATTCCGGTGGCGATCTACACCACCGACGCCGAGGGCCGGATCACTTACTTCAACGAGCCCGCCGTGGAGCTTGCCGGCCGGCGGCCGGAATTGGGCACGGATCAGTGGTGCGTGACCTGGAAGCTGTACTGGCCGGACGGCACGCCGATGCCGCACGATCAGTGTCCGATGGCCATCGCGCTCCGGGAAGGTCGTGAGGTTCGTAATGTCGAGGCCCTGGCCGAGCGGCCGAACGGCACGCGCGTGCCGTTCATCCCCTACCCGACGCCGATCCGCGACGCCGACGGCAAGGTTGTCGGCGCCATCAACATCCTGGTCGACGTGAGCCAGCGCAAGGACGCCGAGTCGCAACAGCGCGTGCTGCTTTACGAGCTCAATCACCGGGTTAAGAACAACATGCAGATGCTGCAGTCGCTGCTGTCGGCCTCGGCGCGGCGCGCGAACTCGGTGGAGGCGCGCGAGGTGCTGCAGGAGGCGTCGGGCCGGATCGCCGCGATGGCTGCGGCGCAGCGTGTGCTTTATCAGACCACAGCCGCCACGCGTTTCAGCGCGCCGGAATTCGTTGCCGCCGTCTGCGAAACGGCGCGCCACGCTTTCCCGCCGGGAGTGCACGTCGCCTGCGAGGCGGCCCCGATCGAGCTTGACAATGATACGGCTATGCCGCTCGCGCTTGCCATCAACGAGCTTCTGACCAATGCCGTCAAGCACGGGCTGCAAGGCCGCGATCGCGGCACCATCCGGGTGACATTCAAGACCCGCGGCGACACCTGCGTGCTCGACGTGGAAGACGGCGGTCCCGGCTTCGATCTGGAGCAAATCAAAAGCCGCTCGTCGGGGCTCGCGCTGGTCCAGGGTCTGGTCCGTCAGCTTGGCGGCACCTTCACGACGAGCCGCACGCCAATCGCGCGCGCCAGCATCGAATTCACGCGGAGCGGCACAGGGTGAGTTCGGAAACCGCTCCGCTGCCAAGACACAATTCGCAGGCTCTGCGCCCCGCCGCCAAGCCGCGGCTGGCGTTCGCCCGTGACGATGCGACCGGCTCAGCCATGCAGCCTGAGGCGCCGGCAAGGATCCTGATCGTCGAGGATGATTTCCTGGTGGCCTCGGATGTCGAGGCGGCGCTGCTCGATGCCGGTTTCGACGTGGTCGGCGTGGCCGAGACCGCCGACACAGCCATCGCGCTCGCGAGGTCGCAGAAGCCGGCGCTGATCCTGATGGACATCCGTCTCGTCGGTCCCCGCGACGGCATCGACACCGCGATTGCGATTTACCGCGACCAAGGCATCCGCTCGCTGTTCGCCAGCGCCCATTCGGATGCGCTGGCGCGCAGCCGCGCCGCGCCCGCAGAGCCGCTCGGCTGGCTGCAAAAGCCCTATTCGATGGGCCGGCTGGTCGATGCCGTGAAGGAGGCGCTGGCCGGGTTGTCGAACGCGCCGTAGCGTCGCGGGTTCATGCGACCTTTATCCTGTTGACCCGGCTCCGGGGGATCGACGCCTAGCTGCGCACGATGACCTCCGCGAACAACAGCACCTCGCCGATGTTGCTGAAACCGTCCGGCGCACGCTTCGTTTGCGTTTTTCGCAAATCACGAGTAGACGCGAATTTGCCTCGCTCACTGAGGGCGTCATCTAGAGACGTCTATTTGGCGGAGCGGGGTGTGGCGCCTGCAGGCGTGGCTCGTGACCACGTCCCAGGGTGCGCGGTCATCGTCCGTCCCCGATGAGGGGGCCGCCTTCAGTGGCAGGGCGCGGTCGGGTGAAAGCGGGCGCAAATGCCCCCTGGAGCATGGTGGGCGAAAGCCCAGCCGGTCCGATCGAATCTCGAACGGTGGCCTCGCAATAAATCGCCACAAGTGGAGCGCCGGGAGGCGAGCGGGCTTCGCAAAGCCCGCGGCACCTCCCAAGGGTGCCGACGACCACGTAGCGCCAACCGGCGCTCCGCGCCCTCACGCATGTGAGGGGCAAGGAAGAATAGAGGCGCTGGCCCCGCGCCTGATCTGAAGGGGCCGATGAATCACGCCCGTATGGATGTTGATGGGATGCGCGAAAGCGCGAGGCTGTTTGACAATTGAATCAGAATGCCACTGCCGCCAACCCAAAAGGCGGTGTCATTGCCGGGCTTGACCGGCAATCCATGAGCGGCTGCCGAGAAGGCAGTCGTAAGAGCGTCGTCGTTGCGTCACCGCATGGGCCCCCGGGTCAAGCCCGGGGGTGACGACCACCTTGTTGATGGTGTTGCGCGAGTTATTCGACAAGCGAATCTGGAGAGGGCTTGTCCGCGAGGCGCGTTCGCGGCGCGCCATCGCGCAGCGATCTGCTGCGGCCTCGACGATCGACGCGCTAACGGATGTCTTCGTGATAGGTGTTCATCTGCGCGGCGAACTGGTAGCTGATCGCAAGCTTGATCCACCGGGCTTCCATATTGGCGTACTCCTGCTGCCGTGCGGGGTCGGTTTCTTTCGTCCGCATGCGCCGCGACTCTTCGGCGCGCTGGTAGCAGTACGCCACGTCTTCCTGTGTCTTCTGCAACATGACACACCCCATATTTTTTGTTGGTTCTTCGCCTACACAGACTGTTTCAAAATCTGACTTGGCCGTCTGTCGGTTGTGAGACTCATGCAGGAAACAATTGCAGTCTCGCGGCGCAGCATTTCGCCGTGACATCGGGATGCGGAGAGAGCCTGGACGCAGCGCTGGCGCGCCATCGGAAGGATCGTTATGGGACGATCAAATCGGGGGCAGCGCGGCAAATAAAAAAACCGCCACGGCGCTATCGGGGGATTGGGGGCGCGCCGTGGCGGGTTTGAAAGTTTGAAGTGGTGTGAGTACCGCTCGATAAACCAGGTCGCTGACAATTGGTTCCGGGTCGCCAAAAGTTTTTCCGGAGCGACGCGCCGGAGGCCTACCGTCTTGGCTTAAGTGCCTGAGCCCGATGGCCCAATTGCTGCTTGCCGCCGGCATTCGCTGCCGGCTGGGCGCCCAGGAGATTTTCCCAACCGGCTGCGATCTTGCGCCACGATGCCTTGTCCTCCTCAGAGAACACGCAATCGGCCATCTGCTGGGCTTGTTCGGCGTTCCGCCGGTATTCGTCGTGGCTGCTCATGGTCGTTCCTCGCCTCTGCTGTGTCATTGAACACATGGGAGGCGAGGTCGTTCCGGGCGTCACGCGACCGTGTTTCGTCTATTGGGGGCCGCTGGGTCGAGGAACCGCGCGGGGCTCACGCCGCTTTGGGCTTGTTGACCTGGCTCTGGGCAAATCCCGCCGCTCCGGCGTAGCCGCGCACGATCGCCTTGCGCTCCTCGAACGACAGCACGTCGTCGATGTTGCTGAAGCCGTCCGGCGCGCGCGCTTCGATCGCGTCGATGACGCCCTCCGGCCCCCCGCCCCGGTTCATGCGCACGATTTGCGCGGTCGGCGGCATCCGCTCCTGCTCGTATTGCCAGAGCGCGTGCACGGTGTGCTCGGCGGTGACGAGGCGGTCGGCGAGACAGCGCGCGTCGAGGATCGCCTGCGAGGCGCCGTTCGAGCCGACCGGGTACATCGGATGCGCGGCATCGCCGAGGAGCGTGATACGTCCGTGCGACCAGCGCGGCAGCGGGTCGCGGTCGCACACCGGATACTCCCAGAACTCCGGCGTCGCCTCGATCAGCGCCTTGGCGTCGACGTAGGGGATCTGGAAGCGCTGCACGTGCGGCATCAGGTCCTCGAAACGGCCGGGCCGGGACCAGTCTTCCTTGTTGGGCGGCGCGCCGCCCGGACCGACCTTCACGAGCACGGCCCAATTGGTCAGAGGGCGGTCGTCGCGCGCGCCCTCGCCGATCGGATAGATTACAAGCTTGGCCGCCATGCCGCCGGCGATCACCATCGAGCGGCCGGTGAGAAATTGCGGCCAGTCCATCGCGCCGCGCCACAGCATCGCGCCGTTCCAGCAGGCCGATCCTTCGTTCGGATAGAGCACGGAGCGCACGTAAGAATGGATGCCGTCGGCGCCGATCAGCACATCGCCGGTCACGGTGCGGCGATGGGTGCCGGCACGATCGAAGAAATACGCGGTGACGCCGGTTTCGTCCTGCTTGAAGCCGCCGAGACGGCAGCCGAGATGGATGCGGCTTTCGCCGAGCCGCGAGCGCACCGCCTGATAGATCACGCCCTGCAGACGGCCGCGATGGATCGAGAGTTGCGGCACGTCGTAACCGGCTTCGAGGCCGCGCGGCTCGCGCCAGATCTCCTGGCCGAAGCGGTTGGTGTAGATCAGCTCGTGGGTGCGGATCGCGACCGCGTCCAGCCGCTCCATCAGGCCAAGCTGCTGCAGCTCCTTGATCGCGTGCGGCAGCGTGTTGATGCCGACGCCGAGTTCACGGATGCCCTCGGCCTGCTCGAACAGCTCGCAGTCGATGCCGCGGGCATGCAGCATCAGAGCCGTGGTGAGACCGCCTACTCCGCCGCCGACGATGATGACCTTCACGGACGATCCTTAACGCACGCAACCAAACCATGCTTATAATCCTCCGCTTGAGGGCGGAACTGCAACAACTTCCGGGGCGCAAGGTTGACGGGTGCACACCGGTCCAAAGGGGTGGAAAATGGCCAGAAAAGTGATGATTTCCTGCGCGGTGACCGGCTCGGCCGATACGCCGGGGCGCAATCCGGCGGTCCCGGTGACGCCGGAGCAGATCGCCAGCTCCTGCCTGGATGCCGCCAAGGCCGGGGCCGCCATCGTCCACATCCACGTGCGCGATCCCAAGACCACCAAGCCCAGCATGGACAAGGCGCTCTATCGCGAAACCGTCGAGCGCATCCGGGAAAAGAATTCCGACGTCATCATCAACCTGACGACGGGTCCTGGCGCGCGCTTCTATCACGACGACAAGGACCCCTCGAAGCCCAGCGCCGACTCCGTGTTGTGCGGCCCGGCCGAGCGCGTGCAGCACGTGATGGAATTGCGCCCGGAGATCTGCAGTCTCGATATGGGCAGCCTCAACATGGGCGACCGGGTGTTCGTCAACACGCCGACGCATCTCAAGGCCATGGCGCTGTCGATCAAGGACGCAGGCGTGACGCCCGAACTCGAAGTGTTCGAGACGGGCCATCTGCTGCTGGCCAAGAAGTTTCTCGAAGACGGTCTCGTGAAGGGGCCGGGCCTGTTCCAGATCTGTCTCGGCATCGCGTGGGGTCAGCCCGCGACGCCAGAGGCCATGACCTATATGCGCAATCTGCTGCCGCCAGGCTGCACCTGGTTCGCCTTCGGCATCTCGCTCTGGCAATTCCCGATGGTGGCGCAGGCGGTGCTGCTCGGAGGCCATCCGCGGGTCGGAATGGAAGACAACATCTATCTCGAAAAGGGCAAGCTCGCGCCGAGCAATGCGGCCCTCGTCGAGAAGGCCGGCAAGATCATCCAGATTCTCGGCGACGAGATCGCGACGCCGGCGGACGCGCGGAAAATGCTGGGGATCGGCGCGAACCACTGACAAGGCTCAAAAGAAAATGCCCGGGCGGTGGGCCCGGGCATCGCTTTGGAGCCGTGCGGAAGGCTACTTCGCGTACTTGCCGCCGGTCTGCTTGGTGTGCACGCCCTCGGCGCCACTTTCCTTGTGCTTGAGGCGCGTGATGCGCGCCCAGGTGCGCTTCTGGTCGTCCCTCACGGTGATGTGCAGCGTGCCGAGCCCCTCGGTGGTGAGCTCGATCTTGTCGCCGTCCATGAACGGGTTCAGGCCCCGGTGATTGGTGCCGGTGGCGAGGATGTCGCCCGGCAGCAGCGTGTGGATCGCGGTGACCCACTCGATGCAGCGCGGGATCTTGTGCGCCATGTCGTCGGAGTTGAACTTCTGCATCACCGTGCCGTTGTTGGTCAGCACGATCGGCAGCTTGTGCGGGTCGGCGATCTCGTCGGCGGTGACGATATACGGGCCGATCGGCGCGAAGGTGTCGCGCGACTTCATCTGGTAGAACACGTTGGTCGGCGGGACGACGCCGCGCGCCGAGCCGTCGATGAAGTTGGTGTAGCCGAACACGTAGTTCATGGCGTCGGCGGCCTTCACCTGGGTGGCCTTCTTGCCGATGACCACGGCGAACTCGGCCTCGCCCTCGAAGATCGTGGCCGGCATGTCGGGCAGCACCATGGTGTCGCCGTCGCCGATGATCGAGCTGGGGGACTTCATGAAGGCGTTGATCGGCGCGGGCTCCGGCAGCGTGCCGTCCTCCATGTAGTTCACCGCCATGCAGATGATGTTCTCGGGCTTGGGCAGCGGCGCGCGGAACTTGACCTGGGAGACCGGCTTGCCCTGCCCTTTGGCGGCGGCGTCGGCGAGCTTGCCCTTGTAGGTGCCCCACTGCTCGATGACGGTGCGGATCACGTCCTGCGGCCCGAGTTTCGGGATGTCCTTCACCACATCCGACACATCGACGACCTTATCGCCCGTGACCACGCCCAGTTTGAAGTCGTCGAAAAACGCCAGTTTCATGTTTTCTCCCTAGAACAGTTCAGTGCGCGTGAATGCTGAAGCTTTGGATTAAGCCGGGCGGATCGTGGCGCTGCCCGTGCGCCATTGCAAGCCAGGGCTTGATGGGCAGCACGGGTGCTATGCGGAAGGAAATGGCGGGAGCGAAGGGGCTCGAACCCTCGACCTCTGCCGTGACAGGGCAGCGCTCTAACCAACTGAGCTACGCCCCCGCGGGCGTGGGAGAGGGCTTAAATGCCGCTCCAAGCCAAGTCAAGAATATCGCTCAAGCTTTTGTTTCAACGGTGGGTCCAGATCTCGCCAAGACCCTTTGCCACCCGCAAAGGTTGCCTTTGGTCCCGCAGATCGCGAGGCCGGTCTGGTTGCCCGAGCGGTAAGTCACCGCAAGGCCCGTTTTGGAGGTCCCGCGCAATGCCGCTTGGAGTGAAGCGTGGTGGGCGGTGACGGGATCGAACCGCCGACATCCTGCGTGTAAAGCAGGCGCTCTGCCAGCTGAGCTAACCGCCCTTTTCAACCGCGTTTGGCGGCTCCTTATCGCCCCGGCCGCTTGGCGCTGCAAGCGCCTCGGAGCCACAGGGGATCATGCCGAAAAACAAACGCCCCCGCGACAGCCGCGAGGGCGTTCATCACGAACCGGTCGGATGCGTTACTTGTTCACGGCATCCTTCAGGCCTTTGCCGGCGGAGAAGCGCGGCCGCCTGGCCGCCTTGATCTTCACCGGAGCGCCCGTGCGCGGATCGCGGCCTTCACGAGCCGCCCGCTTCACCACCCGGAAATTACCGAACCCCATGATCTTGACTTCGCCACCCTTCTTCAGCGCACCAGTGATCGCATCGAAGGTCGCGTCAACCGCCGATGCTGCCGCCGTCTTGGTCATCTGCGCCTTGTCGGCCACTGCCGCGATGAGCTCGTTCTTGGTCATCTGACCGATCCTTTCCCTGCCATCGAATCAACGGCGCATGTGCCGTTGTGATTGCGGAGAGTTTGCTTGAACCACGGCAATTGCAACGATTCGTTTTTCGAAAACCCAGACGCCACCGTGCATCGCTGGGGATGATCGCGGCAAATGTAACAGGCGTCTCGGTTTTTGCCGCTCGCGGACTGTGCGATTCGGCGCGACTTTGGAGCCCGGAAAACAACTTAAGCAAGACTTACCGCTCTGGCTGTCACCCAAGAATCGCGCGCGACTCAGGAAAACGACTCACGCGGCGCGGCCGCCTTGCGTCGCCGCCGACGAGGCTTCAGCATCGGCATCGTCTGATCCGGGAGCAGCGTGTGGCGCGGCGGGCGTTGGTGATTGGCGGTTCGGTCGGGGGCCTGTTTGCGGCGCACCTGCTGCGCAAGACCGGTTGGGATGTCGCGGTCTACGAGCGTGCCGCGGCAAGCCTTGGCGACCGCGGCACCGGCATCGGCACGCGGCCAGAGCTGTTCGCAGCGATGCGTCATGCAGGCGTTGCCGCGGACGCGAGCGCAGGCATCGACGTGCTTGGCCGCGTGGGCCTGGCCCCCAACGGGAGTGTCATCCACGAGAGATCGGTGCGAGCCGTCACCAGCGCCTGGTCGCGCATCTGGCGTCCGCTGCGGCAGGCCCTGCCCGATGCGTTCTATCAAGGAAACAAGGCGCTCATTCGGATCGAGCTGACCGCGGACAACGTCGCCGCGGTCTTTGCGGACGGCGGCAGAGCCGAGGCGGAGCTGCTGGTTGCCGCGGATGGGCTGCATTCGACCGTGCGGGCGCAGCTCCTGCCCGATGCCATGCCGCACTACGCCGGCGTGGTGGCTTGGCGCGGGGTGGTCGAGCCGCATCAGCTCGCACCCGAACTGCACGAGCTGATGTTTCGCCACATGGTGTTCGGCTTTCCGGACGGCGAGCTGATGCTGTCGATCCCGATGCCTGTGCCGCAAGGCGGGTCCGGCGAGCGATGCTGCCATTTCGTCTGGTTCCGGCCGGCGGACGAGCCGGCACTGCGGGCCCTCTGCACCGACGCAACCGGCAAGGCGCATGGTCTTTCAATCCCGCCGCCTCTGATCCGGCCGGAGCTCATCGAAGGCATCAAGCGCAACGCCACCGCCCTGCTCGCGCCCCAGCTGGCCGCGCTGGTGACCGGCACGGCGCAGATCATCCTGCAGCCGATCTTTGATTTTGAAGCCCCTCGGATTGCCTTTGGCCGCGTGGCGCTGATCGGCGACGCAGCCTTCGTGGCGCGGCCGCACGTGGCCTCCGGCGTCATGAAAGCCGCGCTCGATGCCGAGAGCCTCGCCGGCGCTCTGGGAGCCGTCAGCGACGTCGCGGCCGCGCTCTCCCGCTACCACGCCGACCGCCAGCCCTACGGCGCCTGGCTGGTCGAGCGCGGCCGGCACATCGGCGCGACCATCGCGTCCCGCGACATTGAGCCCGGGCTGCGCAGCGAAACCATCATGCGGGAATACGGCGCAGCGGGGCTCGTGCGCGACCAAGCCATGGCGGCCCGGGTGGGCAGCTAGAGCGGTTCACTTCTTTTCTGAATCGCTGGGGATTCCGCTGGGCTTCGAATTGTGATTCAAGCTGCTGGCTGGGTTGGAGGCCAGCAGCTCATGACCCGACCTCTGTCCAATGATCTGCGTGAGCGTGTCGTTGCGGCGGTGCGGAACGGTGAGAGCTGCCGGACGGTGGCTTCGCGGTTCGGCGTGGCGGTGTCGTCGGTGGTGAAGTGGTCTCAGCGCTATCGGACGACTGGCTCAGTGTCGCCGAGCAAGATGGGTGGATATCGCAAGCCGGTGCTCGATCCGCATCGGGCCTTCATCCTGGAGCGCATCAGACAGACCCCGCATCTGACCCTGCATGGGCTGAAGGACGAACTTGCCGCGCGTGGGGTAAAGGTCTCGCACAATGCCGTGTGGCTGTTCCTGCGGCGCGAAGACCTGCGGTTCAAAAAAAACACTGTTCGCGCTTGAACAGGCCCGGGCCGACATCGCCCGCAGACGAAAGCGCTGGCGATCCTGGCAGGCCGGTCTCGATCCACGGCGTTTGGTCTTCATCGACGAAACCTGGATCAAGACCAGCATGGCCCCGCTGCGCGGATGGGGACGCAAGGGCGATCGCCTGCGAGCTTACGCGCCGCATGGTCATTGGCGGACGCTGACCTTCCTCGGCGCGCTCCGCCACGACGGCCTCACAGCCCCTTGCGTGTTCGATGGCCCGATCAACGGCGAGTGCTTCCGAGCCTATGTCCAGCAGCAACTCGTTCCCGCACTGAAGGCCGGCGATATTGTCGTCATGGACAACCTCGGAAGCCACAAGGCTGCCGTGCTGCGACAGATCATAAGAGCAGCCGGAGCCAGGCTCTGGTACCTGCCGCCCTACTCGCCGGACCTCAATCCGATCGAGCAGGCCTTCGCCAAGATCAAACATTGGATGCGCATGGCTCAAAGGCGCACCATCGACGATGTCTGGCGCCAAATCGGCAGCCTCGTCACAACCATAGGCCCCCGCGAATGCAGCAACTACTTCGCAAACGCCGGATACGCTTCCGTCAAATTGTGAACCGCTCTAGATCATCGCCCAAAAAGAAACGGCGGCGCCGGAGCGCCGCCGTTGCAGCTTGTAACGACCGGTCGCGTCAGTGCGCGGTCAGGCCGGAGCCATCCTCGTCAACCACGGCCTCGACCGAAGTCTCGACCGGTTTGGTGGTCTCGTCCCACTGGATCGGCTCAGGCACGCGCACCAGCGCCCGCTTGATGACCTCTTCCATGCGAGAGACCGGAATGATTTCCAGGCCCTTTTTGACGTTCTCGGAGATTTCCACCAAGTCCTTGGCGTTCTCCTCCGGGATCATCACGGTCTTGATGCCGCCGCGCAGCGCGGCCAGCAGCTTCTCCTTCAATCCGCCGATCGGCAGCACGCGGCCGCGCAGCGTGATCTCGCCGGTCATGGCGACGTCCTTGCGCACCGGGATGCCGGTCATGGTCGAGACGATCGCCGTGACCATACCGACGCCGGCCGACGGGCCGTCCTTCGGGGTTGCCCCCTCCGGCACGTGCACGTGGATGTCGCGCTTGTCGAACATCGGCGGCTCGATGCCGAAGGCGATCGCGCGGGAGCGGACGTACGACGCCGCAGCCGAGATCGACTCCTTCATCACGTCACGCAAATTGCCCGTGACGGTCATGCGGCCCTTGCCGGGCATCATGACGCCTTCGATGGTGAGCAACTCGCCGCCCACGTCGGTCCAGGCAAGGCCCGTGACCACGCCGACCAGATCGTCGGCTTCCACCTCGCCGTACCGGTACTTCGGCACGCCGAGATAGGCCTCGAGCTTCTTCGGATCGACCGCAACCGACTTCGCCTTGTCGAGGGTGAGCTCCTTCACGGCCTTGCGGACCAGTGTCGAAATCTCACGCTCGAGGTTGCGGACGCCAGCTTCCCGCGTGTAACGGCGGATCAGCATCAGCAACGCATCGCCGGTGATCGACCACTCCTCGCTCTTGAGGCCGTGCTTGGACACCGAAGCCGGGATCAAATGCTTGCGCGCGATCTCGACCTTCTCTTCCTCGGTGTAGCCTGCGAGCCGGATGATCTCCATGCGGTCCATCAAAGGCGGCGGGATGTTGAGCGTGTTCGCCGTCGTGATGAACATCACGTTGGAGAGATCATAGTCGATCTCGAGATAGTGGTCGTTGAACGTCGAGTTCTGCTCGGGGTCGAGCACCTCGAGCAAGGCCGACGACGGATCGCCGCGGAAATCGGCGCCCATCTTGTCGATCTCGTCGAGCAGGAACAGCGGGTTCGACGACTTCGCCTTCCGCATCGACTGGATGACCTTACCGGGCATCGAGCCGATGTAGGTGCGGCGGTGACCGCGGATTTCGGCCTCGTCACGCACGCCGCCAAGCGACACGCGCACGAAGTCGCGGCCGGTCGCCTTCGCGATCGACTTGCCGAGCGAGGTCTTGCCAACGCCGGGAGGCCCGACCAGGCACAAGATCGGCCCGGTCAGCTTGTTGGCGCGCTGCTGCACGGCGAGATACTCGACGATACGCTCCTTGACCTTCTCCAGGCCGAAGTGATCGTTGTCCAGCACCTCTTGGGCGTGCTTGAGGTCTTTCTTGACCTTGCTCTTCTTGTTCCACGGAATCGAGAGCAGCCAATCGAGGTAGTTGCGCACGACCGTGGCCTCGGCGGACATCGGCGACATCTGTCGGAGCTTCTTGAGCTCGTGCGTGGCCTTCTCGCGGGCTTCCTTGGAGAGCTTGGTCTTCTTGATCTTGTCTTCGAGTTCGGCCAGCTCGTCGCGGCCTTCCTCGTCGCCCAGCTCCTTCTGGATCGCCTTCATCTGCTCGTTGAGGTAGTACTCGCGCTGCGTCTTCTCCATCTGGCGCTTGACGCGCGTGCGAATGCGCTTCTCGACCTGCAGCACGGAGATTTCACTCTCCATCAGGCCCAGAACCTTCTCGAGCCGCTCGGCGACGGTCGGGGTCTCAAGGATGCCCTGCTTGTCGGGTATCTTGACCGCGAGATGCGACGCCACGGTGTCGGCAAGCTTGGCGTAGTCCTCGATCTGCTGGACCACGCCGACGACTTCCGGCGACACCTTCTTGTTGAGCTTCACGTAGTTCTCGAACTCGGTCACGACCGAGCGCGCGAGCGCTTCGGCCTCGACCTTGTCGCCCATGTCGTCCTGAAGAACGACGGCGGTCGCCTCGTAGTAGTCGCTACGATCGGTGTACTCGAGAACCTTGCCGCGCTGCGCGCCCTCGACCAGCACCTTCACCGTGCCGTCGGGCAGCTTCAGGAGTTGCAGCACGCTGGCGAGCGTGCCGGTCTCGTAAATCGCGTTGGTGGCAGGATCGTCATCGGAGGCGTTCTTCTGCGTCGCGAGCAGAATGAACGTATCCGAGCGCATGACCTCTTCAAGCGCCTTGATCGATTTCTCGCGGCCGACGAACAGCGGCACGATCATATGCGGGAAGACCACGATGTCCCGCAGCGGGAGCACCGGATAGGCCCGGGTCTCACCTGGGTTGAGCGGCGGACGTGGCTTGGGAAGTGTCATTTCCATGGTCCTTATTGTTGTGCCCCTCCCTCATGGCCCGCGTGTGCGCAGCCGCGATGGAGTGCCGGATGGCCGGGCATTTGGTCGTCATTCCCGCTTCTCGAACAAAGCAAAAACAAGACCGGGTGCCCGGTAGCTGGCGAATCTGCAAAGAATGCCCATTCGCCAACGTATTAGGTGGATACAGCGACCCGGGGTGTCAAGTTAGCCTGTAGATTCAAGCAAATATGACACCGCACTCGCCCTTTCGGGCGAGCCGGCATCACTACGAACTGAGCGTTACAAAAGCGGCGGTAGCAGGCCACCGGCTCTAGCTGGCCGTGGCGCCGGCATCTCCGGCGCGATCAGCGTAGATGTAAAGCGGCCGGGCGGTGCCCTCGACCACCTCCTTGGAGATCACGACCTCCTCCACGCCTTCGAGGCTCGGCAGGTCGAACATGGTATCGAGCAGGATGCCCTCCATGATCGAACGCAGGCCGCGCGCGCCGGTCTTGCGCTCGATCGCCCTGCGGGCGATCGCGCCGAGCGCTTCCTCGGCGAGCGTGAGGTCGATCGACTCCATCTCGAACAGGCGCTGATACTGCTTCACCAGCGCGTTCTTCGGCTCCATGAGAATCTTCTTCAGCGAGGCCTCGTCGAGATCCTCCAGCGTGGCCACCACCGGCAGACGGCCGACGAACTCCGGGATCAGGCCGTACTTCAGGAGATCCTCCGGCTCGACCGCGCGGAAGATTTCGCCGGTGCGGCGATCCTCCGGAGCCGAAACCTTGGCGCCGAAGCCAATCGAGGTCGACTTGCCGCGCGCCGAGATGATCTTCTCCAGGCCGGCGAAGGCGCCACCGCAGATGAACAGGATGTTCGTGGTGTCGACCTGCAGGAACTCCTGCTGCGGATGCTTGCGGCCGCCCTGCGGCGGCACCGAAGCAACCGTGCCTTCCATGATCTTCAGGAGCGCCTGCTGCACGCCCTCACCCGACACGTCGCGAGTGATCGACGGGTTGTCGGACTTGCGGCTGATCTTGTCGATCTCGTCGATGTAGACGATGCCGCGCTGCGCGCGCTCGACGTTGTAATCGGCCGACTGCAGCAGCTTCAGGATGATGTTCTCGACGTCCTCGCCGACATAGCCGGCTTCGGTGAGCGTCGTCGCGTCCGCCATCGTGAACGGCACGTCGAGGATGCGCGCCAGCGTTTGCGCCAGCAGCGTCTTGCCCGAGCCGGTCGGACCGATCAGCAGGATGTTGGATTTCGCCAGCTCAACGTCGTTGTGCTTGGCCTGATGGTTGAGCCGCTTGTAGTGGTTGTGAACGGCGACCGCGAGGACCTTCTTCGCGTGGTCCTGCCCGATGACGTAGTCATCGAGGACCTTGCGGATTTCCTTCGGCGTCGGGATGCCGTCGCGCGACTTCACCAGCGAGGATTTGTTCTCCTCGCGAATGATGTCCATGCACAGTTCGACGCACTCGTCGCAGATGAACACCGTCGGGCCGGCGATGAGTTTTCGGACTTCGTGCTGGCTCTTGCCGCAAAACGAACAGTACAGAGTGTTCTTCGAATCGCCGCCGCCGACTTTGCTCATTCCGCTCTCCGTAGCCTCGCGAAGCACCACGAGGCTGATCGACTATTTAGCAGCAGCCACGCTAAAAAACCGTAGCATGACCGTCACACTTTCCCCTAACGCGCCTCCAAGATACTAGCGAACCACGCTAAGGCAGCAATAATCAAGATTTCATTAACAATAACACTGCCCGGAAAATGGCCCTTTTCGGGGCTTTTTGCTGCATCGGATCGGGCAGATCAGGGCTTCGTTGGTGCCGGCTCCTCCGGGCGGTTCTCGATGACCTTGTCGATCAGACCAAAGTCCTTGGCTGCGTCGGCCGTAAGAAAGTAATCCCGTTCGAGCGCATCTTCGATCTTCTTGATCGGCTGGCCGGTGTGTTTGACGTAGATCTCGTTCAGCCGCTTCTTCAGGTTCAGGATTTCCTGAGCGTGCAGCATGATGTCGGTCGCCTGGCCTTGGAACCCGCCGGACGGCTGATGGACCATCACCCGCGCGTTGGGCAGCGCGAAGCGCATATCCTTGGCGCCGGCCGCGAGCAGCAGCGAGCCCATCGAGGCAGCCTGGCCGCAGCACAGCGTCGACACAGGCGGCCGGATGAACTGCATGGTGTCGTAGATCGCCATGCCCGCCGTCACCAACCCGCCGGGCGAGTTGATGTACATCGAGATTTCCTTCTTCGGGTTTTCCGCTTCGAGAAACAGGAGCTGCGCCACCACCAGCGTCGCCATGCCGTCTTCGATCGGACCTGTGATGAACAGGATCCGCTCCTTCAGGAGCCGCGAGAAAATGTCATAGGCCCGCTCGCCACGGTTGGTCTGCTCGACCACCATGGGGACCAGGTTCATGTAGGTGTCGACGGGATCTCTCACGCTCTATCTCCTGCAGGCGGACGGACGAATCGAAGGCTCCGCCAAGACTATATAGGTTCCGCCCGGGGCGACATGTAGGGCGGAGGGTCGTGCAAACCCTGTGGACGGACCGCTGCGCCGCACGAGGAGCTGCAGCTTCCGGGGCCGCGGCCATCGCCGCAGTCCCGGTCACGTCAAATAGTCCAGCCGCTCAGTCGCGCAAGGGCCAGTCGACGATGCCGCGTCAGGCTTCGTCGTCTTCCTTAAAGAGCTCTTCCTTCGACACCGTCTTGTCGGTGATTTGGGCGAGTTCAAGAATGAAGTCGATGACCTTCTCCTCGAAGATCGGCGCGCGCAGGCTCGCCAGCGCATCGGGATTGTTGCGGTAGAAGTCCCACACCCGCTGCTCCTGGCCCGGCATCTGCCGTGCGCGATCCATCACGGCGCGGCTCAGCTCTTCGTCGCTGACGTTGATCTTGTTGCGTTCGCCGATCTCGGCAATGACAAGACCCAACCGCACGCGCCGCTCCGCGATGCCCCGGTATTCTTCCTTGGCCTTCTCCTCGGTCGTGCCCTCGTCCTCGAAGGTTCGCTTGCGGGCTTGCAGGTCGTCCTGGATGGTCTTCCAGACGTTGTTGAACTCGTCTTCGACGAGGCTGGGGGGCGGATCGAACTTGTGGCGGGCATCGAGTTCGTCGAGCAGCTTGCGCTTGACCTTCTGCCGCGACATCGCGGCGTGCTCCTGGCCGATGCGCTGCTTCATCATCTCGCGGAGCTTCTCCAGCGACTCGAGCCCGAGCGATTTCGCAAATTCGTCGTCGATCTTCACCTCTTGCGGCGCCTCGACCGACTTCACGGTGACGTCGAACTCCGCATCTTTGCCGGCAAGGTGCTGCGCCGGATAGGTCTGCGGGAACGTCACCTTCACGGTGCGCTTGTCGCCTGCGGCAACGCCGATGAGTTGCTCCTCGAAGCCCGGGATGAAGGTGTCGGAGCCGATCACCAGCGCGACGTCGCCGCCGGTGCCGCCCTGGAACGGCTCGCCGTCGATCTTACCGGTGAAGTCGATCGTGACCTTGTCCTTGCTCTCGGCCTTGGCGCCATCGGCCTTGGCGGCGTACGGACGGCTCTGCTCGGCAAGGCGCTGCACGGCTTCGTCGACTTCGGCGTCGGCCACATCGGCGGTCAGCCGCTCGATCTTGATGCCCTTGAAGTCGGCGAGTTCGATCGGCGGCAGAATTTCGAGCGCGACCGTGTAAGCGAGATCGGTCTTGCCTTCGAAAATCTGCTCGATCGATTCCTTGTCCTCCGGCAGCTTGACCTGCGGATCGCGGACCAGCTTGAAGCCGTTGTCAGTGACGATCTGAGCGTTGGCCTCGCGCACGCTGGCATCGATGGTCTCGGCCATCACCGAGCGTCCATAGAGACGCTTCAGGTGTGCCACCGGCACCTTGCCAGGCCGGAAACCGTTGATGCGAACCTGGTCCTTCAGCTGGACCAGCCGCTCGTCGACCTTGGTGGCCAGATCGGCCAGGGGGACCACGACCTTGAATTCGCGCTTGAGGCCGTCGCTGAGAGTTTCCGTGACTTGCATCTCGACAATCTTCGTGTTGTGCCGCGGATGCGGCGTTTAGAATTCCCGCTGGTCTTAGCAGGGATCAGCCGGCGGCGCGCCAAAGAACTGCGCCAGAGAGGTGGTGCGGGCGGAGGGGCTCGAACCCCCACGACTTTCGTCACGGGAACCTAAATCCCGCGCGTCTACCAGTTCCGCCACGCCCGCCCTGGCGTTGAAGTCGTACCGCGATCGGCTGAGCGGCGCGGCTTATAACACGGGCTTTTGCTGCGGCACCACCCTTAAAAGCCGGGCTTGTGGTTACCGCGGAGGGTCGCGGTCAGGGATCACGGCCAGACGCCCAGATCGACGAACAGCCGCCGGTAGACCATGCGCAGGGCGTCCGGCAGGTCTTCGGAGATGAGCCCCGGCCCTGCTTCGGTGCCAGCCTCGCCATGAAGCCACGTTGCAGCGCTGGCCGCTTCGAACGCCGGCATGCCCTGGGCCAGCAGCCCTGCGACAAACCCTGCCAGGACGTCGCCCGAGCCGGCGGTCGCGAGCCATGGCGGCGCATTTTCGGTGATCGAGGCCCGGCCGTCGGGTGCGGCCACCACGGTATCCGAGCCTTTCAGCAGGACGACCGCCCCCGAGGCCTCTGCGGCGGCATGCGTACGGTCGCATTTTGATGATTTATCAGATATTTGCACGATATTGCTAAATAATCGCGCGAACTCACCTTCGTGCGGCGTTAGCACGGTCGGTGCCGCCCCCCGCGCCCGGATGGCGCCAAACAGCACGGCAGGGTCCTCAGCGAAACTGGTCAGCGCGTCGGCGTCGAGCACCACCGCCCGCTCCCCTTGGAGCGCTGCCAGCACGAGTTCACGCATCGGCGCGCCGACTCCGCCTCCTGGACCGAGCACGACCGTGTTCAGCCGCGGATCGGACAGCAATGCCGCAAGCTCGGACGCGCCATCGGTGGCCCGGACCATGACGGCGAGGCTTGCCGCGGCGTTGATGGCGAGCGCGTCGCGGGGGCTCGCCAACGTGACGAGGCCCGCCCCTGCCCGGAGCGCGCCGCGTGCGGCAAGCCGCGCGGCCCCGGTGTGCGACGGTCCGCCCGACACGATGACCGCGTGGCCGCGACGATATTTGTGGCCGCCGGACTGCGGCACTGGAAATACGCCGGCCCACAGGCTTTGCGCGTTGGCGCAAATGCGCGGACCGATTGTCGCAAGCACGCTCTCGGGAATTCCGATGTCGACGACTTCAACCGGCCCGCAATGCAGCCGGCCCGGCAGCAGCAGATGGCCGGGCTTCCGCCGAAAGAACGTCACGGTCTCGCTGGCGTTGACCGCGACCCCCATCTCAGCGCCGCTGGTGCCGTTGATGCCGCTCGGAAGGTCCACCGCAATGACCGGCCCGGTGGTTTCGTTGATCGCCTCGATCATCGCGCGCGCCGATCCGGTCACCGGGCGGTCGAGGCCGGCTCCGAACAACGCATCCACGGTGAGATCCGCTCCCGCGAGGCCGGCGGGCTCAGCCGTTTCGACCGGACCACTCCATGAACGAAACGCTTCGGCCGCGTCGCCCTTCAGGCGATCGCGGTCGCCGAGCAACAGAAGCCGCACCCGATAGCCGCGGCCGGCAAGGATGCGCGCGCAGACAAATCCGTCGCCGCCATTGTTGCCCGGACCCGCGACGACGCAGACCATGCCGGGAGCATGCCGCGCCACCGCGTCCGCCACAGCACGGCCAGCTGCCTCCATCAGGCGGATGCCCGGCACGCCGCCTTCGATCGTGAGGCGGTCGGCCTGCGCCATTTCGGCGGTGGTAAGAAGCTCAATCATGGGGCGGGACACTATCGGCCGGGTCAAACGGCCACAACGAGGACAGAACTTGACCATTGGATAGGCAATTTGCCTATTACGTAGGCGAGGCCCGCTGGCGTTTGAATTTCCGTTTGCCACAAACTTCAGCTAACCAGTCGAAAATCAAGGAATTTCGTGACCTCCGACCTTGGCACGGACCCTGCTATCGGAAGGCGCGGTGCGTCTGGAGACGTGACCGGACGCCCGGGAGATGAAGCGCGATGAAGAAGATCGAGGCCATTATCAAACCGTTCAAACTCGACGAGGTGAAGGAGGCTCTCCAAGAGGTTGGGCTGCAAGGCATCACAGTGACCGAGGCCAAGGGCTTCGGCCGCCAGAAGGGACACACCGAGTTGTACCGGGGTGCCGAGTACGTCGTGGATTTTCTCCCTAAAGTGAAGATCGAGATTGTTCTCGGCGATGATATGGTCGAGAAAGCCATCGAGGCGATCCGTCGCGCCGCCCAGACCGGGCGTATCGGCGACGGAAAGATTTTCGTCTCGAATGTCGAAGAGGCAATCCGGATCAGAACGGGGGAATCCGGAGTGGACGCGATCTAGCGCGCCGATCCATCCATAAAGTTTTTTGAGCACCACAGCCCGTCACGAAAGGGAAAGCGTTCCATGACTACCGCCAAGAACGTCATGAAGATGATCAAGGACAACGACGTCAAATACGTCGATTTCCGATTCACGGATCCACGTGGCAAGTGGCAGCACGTGACCTTCGACGTCTCCATGATCGAGGAAGACACCTTCGCCGAAGGCCAGATGTTCGACGGCTCTTCGATCGCCGGCTGGAAGGCCATCAACGAGTCCGACATGTGCCTGATGCCCGATCCGGCCTCGGCCTCGATCGATCCGTTCTTCGCTGAGACCACCATGGTGCTGGTCTGCGACGTGCTCGAGCCGACCACTGGCGAGCCCTACAACCGCGACCCGCGCGGCATCGCCAAGAAGGCCGAGGGCATGGTGAAGTCGATGGGCATCGGCGACACGATCTTCTTCGGCCCTGAGGCCGAGTTCTTCGTGTTCGACGACGTCAAGTACAAGGCCGACCCGTACAACACCGGGTTCAAGCTCGATCAGGTCGAACTGCCGATCAATTCCGACACCTCGTATGAGGGCGGCAACCTCGGCCACCGCATTGGTACCAAGAAGGGCTACTTCCCGGTGCCGCCGCAGGACTCGGTGCAGGACATGCGCTCGGAGATGCTCGCCGCGATGGCGCGGATGGGCTGCGTGGTCGAGAAGCACCACCACGAAGTCGCCTCGGCGCAGCACGAGCTCGGCCTCAAGTTCGCGCCTCTCACCGTGATGGCCGACCGCATGCAGATCTACAAGTACTGCATCCAGCAGGTTGCCAACATCTACGGCAAGACCGCGACCTTCATGCCGAAGCCGATCTACGGCGACAACGGTTCGGGCATGCACTGCCACCAGTCGATCTGGAAGGCCGGCAAGCCGGTGTTCGCGGGCAACAAGTACGCCGATCTTTCCGAGACCTGCCTGTCCTACATCGCCGGCGTCATCAAGCACGCCAAGGCGATCAACGCCTTCACCAACCCGACCACCAACTCCTACAAGCGGCTGGTGCCGGGCTTCGAAGCCCCGGTGCTGCTCGCCTACTCGGCGCGCAACCGTTCGGCCTCCTGCCGCATTCCGTGGACGACCAACCCGAAGGCCAAGCGCGTCGAGGTCCGCTTCCCCGATCCGCTCGCCAATCCGTATCTTGCATTTGCCGCGCTGCTCATGGCCGGCCTTGACGGCGTCAAGAACAAGCTCGATCCGGGCGAGGCCATGGACAAGGACCTCTACGATCTGCCGCCGAAGGAGCTGAAGAAGATCCCGACGGTTTGCGGCTCGCTCCGCGAGGCGCTCGCCAACCTCGACAAGGATCGCGAGTTCCTGAAGGCCGGCGGCGTGTTCGACGACGACTTCATCGACAGCTACATCGAGCTGAAGATGACCGAGGTGATCCGCTTCGAGCACACCCCGCATCCGGTCGAGTACGACATGTACTATTCGGCGTAACTGCACGTCCGTCTTCCGGACGGCCGTCTGCGTCAACAAACTGAAAGGGGCGCTCTTGCGGGCGCCCCTTTTTCCATGGGCTTGCGGCGCTCACGCGGCACGGGTCGGCAGCGCCTCGAAATCCGCGAGGATGCGATCGCCCGAGCTCTGCAGCTTTGCAAGCTTTCCGGCGACGTCGTCCGCGAGCAACCGGCCGGCCTGCTTCACGGTGCGGCCGGCGATCAGCACGGTGTCGACATTTGCGGTTGCGGCCTGCATCACGGCACAGCCCACGAGATCGCGCATCGGCGTCATGTTGAGTGCGTCGGTCCGCAGCAGGACGAGGTCGGCCTGCTTGCCCGGCGTGACCGAGCCGACACGGTCATCAAGGCCGGCGATTTTTGCGGCGTCGATCGTCACCCAGGCGAGCGCGTCGCGGCAGGTCACCGCCGCGCGCTGCGGCCGGCTGCCGGTTTTCTCCAGCGTCTCGATGATGCCGCGGTTGCGCTCATGTTGCAGGGTCAGCCGCATGCAGGTGAAGAGGTCCGAGCCGACCGCGGGCTCGACGTCGGAGCCGATCGAGATCGGCGCCTTGTGTTCGTGCAGGATGCCGGTGAGCGGATCGCCGTAACCCATCTGCAATTCGATCTCGGCGGTGACCGTGAATGTCCCGCCGCGATCGGCGATCCGCCGCACTGTGTCGGGCGCGATGTCGTTGCCGTGCACGATCGTCAGGTGGCGGTCGACCAGCCCGTCGTCGAGCAGCCGCTCGAAACCGTCCGGCACCATCCCCTTTCCGCCACCTACATGCATGCTGGCGAACACGTCGAACTCGCGCGCCAGCGCCAGGTCCTGCTTCGTCACATCGTAGGTTGAGTAGTACGGACCGAGGACTGCGAGGCCGAAGGTCAGAAGCCCGTCACGGCTGGCGAAACGGCCCTTGCAGAAGCGTTCTACCTCGCCGCGCGGCATCGGCACCTCGCTGAAATGTTTTTGGCCGGGCTTGGGATCCGGTTTCGGCGAGCCGTGCAGAAACAGCGCGCGGATGCCGGCATCGGCCAGGCCCTGCACGGCGGCGTCGCTGTGCGCCGGCGTCGGGTTGTTGTGGCACCAGTCGACCAGCGTGGTCGCGCCGTTGTTGATCTGGTTCAGCGCGCCGACCAAGTTGGCGATGTGGATGTCCTCGGGGCGAAACAGCGTGGCAAGCCCGCGATGCATCGCCTGCATGTATCCCGCGACCGTCCAGTCGGCGGCAAGGCCGCGCAGCCCGGTCTGCCAAGTGTGCAGATGGCCATTGATCAGGCCGGGCAGCAGCAGCATCCGCGAGGCGTCGATCACCTCGGCGTCATCGGCTGCGATGCTCGGCGCGACGGCCACAATACGATCTTGCTCGATCAGCACATCGCCCTTCGGCAAATCGCCGATTGCGGCATCCATGCTGACGATGGCCGCGCCCTTGATCAGCTTTCGACGCATGGTCTCTCCATACTGTTGTGCGCTTGATGATAGCGCGGGTATCGAGCCGTCAATCGTAGCGCGACATCCGCAGCGGATCGACCTGGCCGCCATCCATATCGATCGCGGCGCCCTGCAGCCAGCGGCCGCGCGGCGAGACGATGAAGGCGACGAGGCCCGCGACATCCTCCGGCTTGCCGAAACGCGTGATGTCGAGCTCCTTGCGGTGATGCTCGATGGCCGCGGCCTCATCGAGGCCGGTGCGCTTCATGATGATATCGAGACGATGACGGAAGCGATCGGTCGCGACCGAGCCGGGATTGACGGAATTCACCTGCACGCCGTCGCGTTTGCCGATCTCGGCCAGTGCCTTCATGAAAGCGAGCTGCGCGCCGATCACCGAGGAGCCGATCATGTAATCGGCGACGGGCGCTCGGGCGCCGATGCCGGCAATGGCCACGACCGAGCCGCCGCGTGCCTTCAGCAGTGGCCACAGCGCCCGGCTGAGCTTCACCTGGGCGAAAAACTTCAACCCGAAGCCCTGCTCCCAGTCCGTGTCGCTGAGCTTGAGAAAATCACCGCGGCGCGCTGCGCCTGCATTGTTCACGAGGATATCGAGACCGCCAAAGACATCGTTCGCGGCTTTGGCCAACCGCTCCGGCTCGCCGACGCCAGTAAGATCGGCCGCATGAATCTCGGCGCGCCGGCCGAGTTTACGGATCGCGTCCGCGGTGCCGGCCAGCGCCTCACGGTCGCGCGCGGTCAGCATCAGATCGCAGCCGGCTTGGGCGAGCTCCAGCGCAATGGCTTTGCCGATGCCGCGGCTCGCGCCGGTCACCAACGCGATCTTATCTTTGAGTTCGGATGTCATGGGCGCATCGATTGCGAATCGCGAACGATCCGTCAACGGGCGCGATTAATGGACGAGATAGATCAGCATCAGCACCGCGAGCGCTGCCGCGACCATCGCGAACTCGCGGTGATACGAGGAGGCACCGTAGGCGCCCGCCGCGCGGCGGCTGCGGATCACGTCCGCCTCGTATTCGTCCGACGACGAATAGGCGCAGGCGAGCGCGAGTCCCGCGCAGGCGGCGTCGGCTTCAAGCGTCAGTGCGGTTGCCTTGCCGTGGATGCGTGCCGAATCCATGCAGCCAAGATTAGGCCGCACGCGTAAAGGTCTGGTTGTCGGACACGCCTAACGCTTGCTTACTTTTCGTTGCCGCATCGCAAAAGAAAAAGGGCGCCGCGAAGGGCGCCCTCTTCCGTGTTTGTGTTGAAGCCGATCAGCGCTTCGAGAACTGGAATGACCGGCGGGCCTTGGCACGGCCGTACTTCTTGCGCTCGACCACGCGGCTGTCGCGGGTGAGGAAGCCGCCGCGCTTGAGCACCGAGCGCAGCTCCGGCTCGAAATAGGTCAGCGCCTTCGACAGGCCGTGGCGCACCGCGCCGGCCTGACCCGAAAGTCCGCCGCCGGACACCGAGCAGATGATGTCGTACTGGCCGGTGCGATTGGCCGCGACGATCGGCTGCTGGATCAGCATGCGCAGCACCGGACGGGCGAAGAACACCTCGATCGGCCGGGTGTTGACCGTGATGGTGCCCTTGCCGGGCTTCACCCAGACGCGCGCGACGGCGTTCTTGCGCTTGCCAGTGGCATACGCGCGGCCCTGCTTGTCGAGCTTCTGGATGTGCTTCGGAGCTTCGGGCGCCACAGGCTTGAGCGACGAAAGCTGGTCGAGCGATTGAATGGTCTCGGCCATCAGGCGGCCCTCATGTTCTTGCGGTTCATGGCTGCGATATCGAGCTTCTCAGGCTGCTGGGCGGCGTGCGGGTGATCCGCACCCGGATAGACGCGGAGGTTGCCGAGCTGGACACGGCCGAGCGGGCCGCGCGGCAGCATGCGCTCCACGGCCTTCTCAAGCACGCGCTCAGGAAAGCGGCCTTCGAGGATCGAGCGCGCGGTGCGCTCCTTGATGCCGCCGATGAAGCCGGTGTGGTGGTGATAGACCTTCTTCTCGCGCTTGCGCCCGGTCAGCACGACCTTGGCGGCGTTGATGACCACGACGCTATCGCCATCATCCATATGCGGGGTGTAGCTCGCCTTGTGCTTGCCACGCAGCCGCATGGCGATGATCGTCGCGAGCCGGCCGACGACCAAACCACTGGCGTCGATCAGAACCCATTTCTTCTCAATATCTGCGGTCTTAGTAGAGTGTGTTGCCATAACACTTGATGTCCGTTGACGCGGATTTCGCTTGAGCGCGGCTTGTAACGGACCGGAGTCGTGCGGTCAACGACAAATGACGGGCAATTCCGATGGTATTTCAACAGGATGTAAAATAGGTATTATAGCACCACTCTCCAAGTTCCGTTATTTTCGAGGGATCGAGTAGGTCGATGTCACATGGGCGACCGGTTCCACGGTGCCGTCGGAGAATAGGCCCACCTCGCCCACCGCCAGCCGTTTGCCGAGTTTGAGCAGCCGGCATTCAGCCACCAGGTCCCGGGGCTCGGGTTTGCGCAGGAAATTGATATTGAGATTGGTCGTGACCGCCAGCGGCACCGGGCCAATCGAGGCGAGCAACCCCACGTACATGGTGAAGTCCGCGAGCGCCATCATGGTCGGCCCCGAGATGGTGCCGCCGGGCCGCACGAATTGCGGCTGGTAGGCCTGCCGCACGCGGCCGCCGCCATGCCACACCGCCTCGATGGTGAGGCCGCTTTCAGGATGGAACGCCTGCGGAAACTCGGCCGCCAGAAACCGCTCGAGCTCCGCCAAAGACATGAGGGCGCTTTTCAACAATGGCGCTTTGGCTGCTTCATTCATGGCCCGGCCTTGCCGCGCTCCCTGATCACCCTAGATCGGGTACAATGCCAGAATCCAAGCCGTAAAGGCCGCCGACCCCGATGAATGTCGAGACCACTCGCGTCACCACCGCGGAAGCCGCCCTGCTCCGTCACGATGACGGCCCGGTCGCCGTGCTCACGTTGAACCGTCCGGCCGCGAGGAACAGCCTTTCAGAACAACTGCTCGTCATGCTTGGCGACGCGTTCACCGCGATCGCCGCAAACAAAGAAATCCATGCCGTGGTGCTGGCGGCGAACGGGACGGCATTCTGCGCCGGCCACGACCTCAAGGAACTCTCCTCGCGGCGCACTGACGCCGACGGCGGTCGCGCATACTTTCGCCACATCATGACGACCTGCAGCGCGATGATGCAGCAGATCGTCAACCTGCGGCAGCCGGTTATCGCCTCGGTGCAAGGCGTGGCGTCGGCAGCGGGCTGTCAGCTTGTCGCGAGCTGCGATCTTGCCGTGGCGTCCGAACAGGCCGGTTTCGCGACGCCCGGTGTCGACATCGGACTGTTCTGCTCGACCCCGATGGTGGCGCTGTCGCGCAATGTGGCGCGCAAGCATGCGATGGAAATGCTGCTGTCGGGCGAGATCGTTCCTGCCGAGCGAGCCGCAGCGATGGGGCTCGTCAACGCGGTGGTGCCGCACGGCGAGCAGCATGGCCGCGCGCTGGAGCTCGCGCACAAGATCGCGGCGAAGTCATCGCACGTCGTCGGCATCGGCAAGGCTGCGTTCTATCGCCAGATCGAGCTGCCACTCGCCGAGGCCTACCGCTATGCTTCCGAAGTGATGACCGAGAACATGATGGCGCGCGATGCCGAGGAAGGCATCTGCGCATTCATCGAGAAGCGCGACCCGACCTGGGAAAATCAATGACTGCTGCAAACTCGATGGGCATTGTCCTGGCCCCAGGGCTGCACGCGCTCAGGCTGACGAAGCGCGAGGTGATGCGCGGCACTCTCGCTGGCGTCGCGTTTTGCATCGTTCTCACCGCGGGCTTTGCTGCGATGTCGGCGTGGCAATGCGGCGGCGTATGTCTGCCCGAAACTTTGGACAATGCGATGCTGTCGCTCGCCGCAGGCCTCCTCGGTCTCGGTCCGGTTGCGGCCTATGGCGGACGCCGCTGAGACACATGAACCACGACAATTATCCCGACACTTTCATTCGCGGCATTCTCAACACCGTGAAGACCATCGCCATGGTCGGCATCTCTCCGAAGGACAGTCGGCCCAGCTATTTCGCCTTCAAATATCTGCTGGAGCGCGGCTACCGCATGCTTCCGGTGAACCCCGGCCAGGCCGGCAAGGACATCCTTGGCCAGAGGGTCTATGCCACGCTGTCGGAAATTCCCGAGCCGGTCGACATGGTCGATGTCTTCCGCGCCTCGCAGTACGCGTCCGCCGTGGTCGACGAGGCGTTGACCATGACGCCGCGGCCGGCGGTGATCTGGATGCAGCTTGGCGTGCGCGACGATGAGGCCGCGGCCAAGGCCGAAGCAGCAGGCATCAAGGTCGTCATGAACCGCTGTCCCAAAATCGAATACGGCCGCCTGTCATCGGAGATCGGTTGGATTGGCGTGAACTCGCGCACGCTGAGTTCCAAGCGTGCTCCGCTTTTGGGCCGAGGGGTGCAGCGCATGTCGCTGAATCGTTTAACGATGTCTGGCGGTTCAACCGAGGCGGCCGAGCGTGCAGCGCATGATACCACCAGGGGAACCAAGGCCTGACGATTTGCGTTGTACAACTCGCGTGAAGGCTTGTGCGACGAACGACTTGTGCGACTATCGTCTGGCCGCAGTGTCAGTGGCCGTGGAGGCACCGATGAAATTTTACTTCGCGCTTGCAGCAGTGTTGGTCGCTTTCACGCCTGTCACGGCGTCGGCCCAGAGCCAGGAAGACCAGCAGGCCTGCATGAACGACGCCTTCACGGTGTGCGGCGACGCTATTCCGGATCGAGCTCGCGTCGCGGCCTGTCTTGCACGAAACATCAACCGGATTTCGGCTCCATGCCGCATGGTGATGGCACGCTACTCCAAGCAGGGCCCGGCGGCGTCGCGGCGCGAACGGGGTTTTGATCAGGGCGACCGGTATGATCGCGGCGACGATCAGCCCGATCGGCCGGACCGCTGGGACCAATACGATCAGCGCGGCCGTTACGGCCGGTATTAACAAGTCGCTTTTCTCCGCCTTTCGGGGGAAGCAATTCCAAATTTATCTGCTTAATCAGCACGGCGGTTGCGAATTAACGCAACCGTCAGTCTATGCCTTGACGCTCCTCTGTGGTTCGATACACCCGATAAAATCGGCCTTTTGCCGTGGTCGAGTTATCGAGGATAGCGCCAAGGACGTCACATGACCGAACGCACTCCCGGCTTCGCCACGCTCGCGATTCACGCCGGCGCCCAGCCCGACCCGACCACCGGTGCCCGCGCGACGCCGATCTATCAGACCACGTCGTTCGTATTCGATGACGTCGATCACGCGGCATCGTTGTTTGGCCTTCAGGCCTTCGGCAATATCTACACGCGCATCGGCAATCCCACGAACGCCGTGCTCGAGGAACGCGTTGCCGCGCTGGAAGGCGGCACCGCGGGTCTCGCCGTCGCTTCGGGCCACGCCGCGCAGGTTCTGGTGTTCCATTGCCTGATGAAGCCCGGAGACGAGTTCGTCGCCTCTAAGAAGCTCTATGGCGGCTCGATCAACCAGTTCAATCACTCGTTCAAGAATTTCGGCTGGAACGTGGTGTGGGCGGATCCCGACGATCTCAGCTCGTTCGAGCGCGCGATTTCGCCAAAGACCAAAGCGATCTTCGTCGAGTCGATCGCGAATCCCGGCGGCGTCATTGTCGACATCGAGGCGATCTCGGCGATCGCGCGGCGCGCAGGCGTACCGCTGATCGTCGACAACACGCTTGCCACGCCGTACCTCTGCAAGCCGTTCGACTACGGTGCCGACATCGTGGTGCACTCGCTCACCAAGTTCCTTGGTGGCCACGGCAACTCGATCGGCGGCTTGATCGTCGACGGCGGAACCTTCAACTGGTCGCGCGAGGGTCGCTATCCGATGCTGTCGGAGCCGCGCCCCGAATACAACGGCATCGTGTTGCACGAGACCTTCGGCAACTTCGCCTTCGCAATCGCCTGCCGGGTTCTGAGCCTGCGCGATATCGGTCCGGCGCTGTCGCCGATGAACGCCTTCCTGGTGCTCACCGGTATCGAGACACTGCCGCTGCGCATGCAGCGGCATTGCGACAACACCAACGCGGTGGCGAACTGGTTGGCGCAGCACCCGAAGGTCGCCTGGGTCAGCTATCCGGGCCTGCCGGGCGACCGCTATCACAACCTCGGGAAGAAATACGTACCGAAGGGCGCGGGCGCTGTCTTCACCTTCGGCCTCAAGGGCGGCTATGACGCAGGTGTGAAGCTCGTCTCCAACGTCAAGCTGTTCTCGCACCTCGCCAACATCGGCGACACACGTTCGCTGATCATCCATCCGGCCTCGACGACTCATCGCCAGCTTTCCGACGCGCAGAAGGTCGCAGCCGGCGCCGGCCCCGACGTGGTGCGGCTCTCGATCGGGCTCGAGGACAAGGACGACATCATCGCCGACCTCGAGCAGGCGCTCGACGCGGCGTAGGCACGCGACACGGCCTGCCAAACTCTCTAAACTCCCGGCCTCATCGCCGGGAGTTTTTTGTGTCCATCGCTCGGTATTCTGTCTCCGCGGCGCTCGTCCTTGCCGCCATCATCAGTGCGACCAACATGAGCAGCGCCCAGACCCAAATCACGACGCACGTCACCCTCGCAACCGCCACGCCGGGCGGCGGCTTTCCGTTCTTCGGCGACAATGCCGCGGCGGTCATCAACGAGACCGACAAGTCGCTGAACGTCGAAACCCAGAACACCAAGGGCAGCGCTGAGAACATCGGCCTCCTCAACGACCGCAAGGTCGATATCGCGCTGGTCGCGGGCGAGCCCGCGTATGAAGCCTTCCAGGGGATCGGCCAGCCCAAGACCACGGCGCTGGTGATCCAGGCGATCTATTCCAACCCCGGCATGTTCGCGGTGCGCGGCGACAGCCCGGCGAAGACGCTGCGCGATCTGGTGGGCAAGCCGATCGCCTGGGGCACGCGCGCCTCGGGCCTGACACTGCTCGGCCGCTATGTCACCGACGGGCTCGGCCTCGACCGCGAGAAAGACTTCGAGCCGCATTATCTCGAGAAGGCCGGCGACGGCCCGCTGATGGTTGCCGACGGCCGCGTTGCAGCCCTGTGGGGCGGCGGCGTCGGCTGGCCGGGCTTCACCGCGGTGATGCAGGCCGGTGGCCGCTTCATCGGGCTCACGCCCGACGAGGTCACGAAGGTCACGGCCAAACACAACTTCCTGAAACCCATCACCGTGCCGGCCGGCGCTTATCCGGGCCAGAAAGACGCTGTGAATTCGGTCGGCTCGTGGAGCTATATTCTGGCGCGCGCGGACTTGGCCGATGATGTGGCTTATCGCTTGGCCAAGGCGCTGAACGGCGGCCACACGGCGCTCGTGAAGCGGCTCGATCAGGCGAAAGAGACCACACCGCAGAGCACGTTCATGGCCGCCCCGAGCCCGCAGCAGATTCATCCGGGTGTGCAGAAGTATTTGCGCGAAGTCGGCGTGATGAAGTAATCGCGCACCAGCGTCATTCCGGGGCGCGCCGAAGGCGCGAACCCGGAATCCAGACGCGCACGCACTTCCACCGTAACTGGATTCTGGGTTCGTTCGCTTACGCGAGCGCCCCGGAATGACCGTGGCGGTAGACCTTACTTCAGGCCTTCTTCAACGTCTTCGCCACGTAGTCGCGGACGCGGTCGATCGTGGCGGCCGACGTCCAGATCTCCGTCGACGCAGCCTCGACACGGGCGCCGTGCCGCTCCATCGCGTCAGCGGCGCTCTGACGGAACTGCTGCTTGGTCAGCGCGAAGGTCGCGGGCGGCAGCGCTGCGAGCGTCTCGGCGGCGGCGAGCGCGCGGTCCAGCAATTCGGACGGTTCGACGACCTGATCGATAAGCCCGCGCGTCAACGCCACGTCAGGCGTGAACGTCGCGCCGCTCAACATGCCGTCGACGAAGTGCTGCGGAGCGGTCGCGAACCGCATCACCTCGAACGCCATCGGCGGAAACGGCACGCCAACCAGCAATTCAGTGACGCCGATGCGTGCCGAGCCGGCTGCCGCGATGCGTCTGTCGGCGCAGCATTCGAGCACGCAGCCGCCTGCGATGGCGTGGCCGTTCACGGCGGCGATCACGGGCTTGCCAAAGAAAAAAATCGTTTCATAGAGCCGGTGCAATGCCGGAAGAAAGCGGCGGACGTAATCCGCACCGCCATCGCTGAGCTTCAGCAGGTTGACACCGGCGGAGAACATCCCGCCCTGCCCGGTCAGCACCACGGCGCGTTCCGGTGCGTCGCGAAGCTTTTCGAACTGAGTGGAGATGGCATCGCAGAATTCGATATCGAGCGCATTGGCCTTGCCATAGGCCATGGTGATCACGGCAACGTTGCCGCGGCGGCTCAGTTCGATCATGCGGTGCTCCGCGGAATGGAAGAATCCGCCGGGAAAGGCGCGGAGTGCGGGACGGCCGCGGCAGCGTTCGCCGACAACCGCTGCGCGTGGATGACGGCGACAGTCAGCACGAGAATGCCCGTCAATTGATGCAATAGTGCCAGTGGCAACGGCACCTGATGCAGCAGCGTCATGATTCCGATACCGGCCTGAAGCGTCACGATCGCGGCGAGCACGAGCGCGCCGTTTCGCCCCGCGACAACCCCACGCGAACGGAATGCATCGACGGCGTGCAGCGCCGCGACGATCCAGAGGAGATACGCCACCATCCGGTGATTGAATTGCACCGTGAGCGTGTTCTCGAACAGATTGCGCCAGACCGGCGTATCGAACCACAGCCGCTCAGCGGACGGGATCAACGTGCCGTCGATATCCGGCCAGGTGTTGAACACAAGTCCCGCATTGAGGCCCGCGACCAGCGCTCCGAGATAAATCTGCAGCAGCACGAGGACCATCAAGCCTGCGGCCGAAGCGCGCAACCGCCACGGCGCCTCACCGGCGATGCGTCGATGCAAGCCGCGGGCGGTCCATAGGATCGCCGCGTAGATCGCGCACGCGAGCGTCAGATGAAATGCCAGCCGATATTGCGACACGCTGACGCGGCTGCTGTCGGCAAGCCCGGACGACACCATCCACCAGCCAACCGCGCCGAGAGCTGCGCCCGCGCCGAACAACGTCCACAGCCGTGCCTTCAGCCGCGGGTCGATCCAGCCGCGCCAGAGGAAAAACACAAACGGCAACAGGAACACCGCGCCGATCGTGCGGGCGAGCAGCCGGTGCGACCATTCCCACCAGTAGATGGTTTTGAATTCCTCCAGGCTCATTCCGCGGTTGAGTTCGCGATACTGCGGAATCTGCTGGTATTTGCCGAACTCGGCCTGCCAGGCGTCCTGCGACATCGGCGGAACGACGCCGGTCACCGGTTTCCATTCAACGATGGAGAGGCCGGATTCCGTAAGCCGCGTCGCGCCGCCGACCACGAGCGTCAGGACCATCAACGCCGCCACGACATAGAGCCAGAGCCGGACGATGGGACGGCGGGAGGCGGCGGGGTGCGGTTCGGTCATTCTAACGTATTCGTGTTGGCCGCTCGCCCATAGCGCGTCCAGGACGCGCGTAAACGCGCTTATGGGCTCGCCAGCGCTCGCGCGGCTTGCGGGGGATGCGCCGGACATATAGTCCTGCCCCGCCCGCTGCATCAATGGCAAATCCGCTGGGCCATTCACACGTGAGCCATCGAGGCCCAAAGGGACGGCTATGAACCCGCGCATCCGCAAGCTGATCGGAACGTTCGCGATGTTCGCGCTGGTGATCTGCTGGGCGCTGGTGGCGATGGCCGTCGCCCAGTTCCCGCCGATCTTCAACAATCCGTGGGTTTCGGCGCTGTACTACGTCGTGGCAGGCATCGGCTGGGTGTTGCCGGCCATGCCGCTGGTGAAATGGATGCTGAAGGACAGCGTCAGGTCACATTGACGGGGCGGAAGCGGTTGTTGATCGCGGTCGCCGCGCCCGAAATCAGCACCTTCGCGTAGCGGGTGCTCTGGAAATTGCCGTTGAGCGAGATCCTCGGCAGCGCCGTCAGATGGCGGCTGTGCTGCGGGAAGATTACGCCGGGTCGCGTCGTCACAGCGGTGGCAAAGCCGAGATCGGCCGCGATCTTGAACTCGCGGGGCCCCGCGGCCGTATTGTCGCCCACCGGATAGGCGAGATGCTTCGGCCGCACGCCAAGCGCCGCCTCGATCACGGCGCGGCTGTTCTCAAGCTCGGCCCGCACCGATTTGTCGTCGAGCTTGGTCAGGATCGGGTGGTTCACCGTGTGGGCGCCGATGGTGAGCAATGAATCGGCGGCAAACTCAGCGAGCTCCTTCCAGTCCATGCAAAGCTCGTTGCAGAACGATGCCATGTCGACGCGGTGCCGCGTGGTGAGTTCGCGCATCACACGGCGTAACTCCGCTTCCGTCGGCAGTTGCCGCAGCCATCCATAGATATGGTCGTAGACCGCGCGCTTCTCGGCGATGCTGCGCGCCTCGAACCAGCGGTCCGAACCGTCGAGACGAATACCGACCAGTTCGTTCTGTGCGATCACGGCCTCGAGCGCGAGCCACCAGAGTTCGCCGACCCGATCGGCAAAGCTCGTCGCCACGTAGATCGCGAACGGCACCTCGTATTTTTTCAAGACCGGATACGCGAATTCATGGTTGTCGCGATAGCCGTCGTCGAAGGTGATGCAGACGAAGCGCCGCGGGAATTCGTTGGAAACAAGCCGGCGGTGCATCTCGTCGAGCGAAATGAGATCGACCTTGGATTTGCGAAGCCGCTTGATGACGCGTTCAAAGAAGTGGGGCGTGACTTCGAGGAGCCTGTTCGGCTGAAAGCGGTCGTGCCGCGCCGGCCGCACATTGTGCAGCATCAGAATTGCGCCGGCGCCGCCCACCACCGGCTTCAGCATCCAATGCGCGCCGCTGAAGTAGAGCGCGTTCAAAACCCCGCGGAAAAGGGTGTAACGAAGCCCTGACACATTCGCCTCGCGTTCAAGCCGCGGACTGCACGGCGGCCAGCTCCAGTTCTGGAGGCGGCCCGGACAGGATCGAGACTTCGGCGAAACCCTGGGCCTGCAGCTCGCCGGCGAGGGTATCGAGCGCCGCAGAATCCGTTGCGCCGCCGATCAGCACCGCGCGTGGCGCGCAGGCCGCCACATGGTCCAACACCGTCTCGCTTTGCGACCCCACATCGAGCACCAGATAATCGTAGCTCTGCGCCAATGCGTCGATCGCAGCCCACAACATCTGGGAAACGAACAGTTCGTGTGCATCGTTCCCGACCTGGCCCGCCGCGACAAGGTGCAGCCGCGAGCCGCGGTCTCGGGTGATGATATCGCCGAATGAGGCGGTGCCGTGGACCAGATCGGCAATGCCCGGCGCCGATGGATCGTCGGAGATGACATCGATATTCGGCGAGACAAACGACAGATCGACCAGCACCACGCGGGCGGAACGGACCAATATGCGACCGAGTGCAATCGCAGACAGCGTCGTCCCGACATCGCGGGCGCTGCCGACCACCGCAATGCGGCAGGCCTCGTCGCCAGCCGCTAGCAGCTCTTCGGCGAGAGCCGCAATCGGGTGCGCGTTATCAGGCCTGGTCTCTGGCGCAGGCTGAGGTTGCGGCGCGACCTCGGCCACGGCGGGAGACGCGTCGGTTGCACGGGTGCGGGCGGCGGCGGAACGTGCCGGCGGAACGTTCACGATGACGGATGGCACGGGCGCCGCGGGCACCGGCACGCGCGACGGGCGGCCCGGGTCGCCGTTGATCAGTGCGCCGGCCACCACAAAGGCCGTCGCGAGACTGAAGGTGCCGAGCGCGGCGATCAGCACGATCGGCGTCTTCTTCGGAAAGTACGGGATGTTCGACACCGTCGCCCGCGAGATGACGCGGGCGTCGGCCGGCGCCGCCGCGATGCTGTCACGGGCCGTGGCCTCGCGGTATTTGGCCAGATAGGATTCGAACAGATCGCGCTGTGCCTTGGCTTCGCGCTCCAATGCGCGCAATTGCACGTCCTGATCGCTGGTCGAGGCCGCCTGCCCCTTCAGCTGCTCCAGCGCGGCGTTCAGCGTCTCAAGACGGGCGCCTGCGACGTTGGCCTCGTTCTCGAGCGAACGCGCCAACCGCTCGCCCTCGGAGCGGATCTGCTGATCGAGATCGGCGATCTGGGCGCGCATTTCCTTGATCCGCGGATGCTGCGCCAGCAACGTCGACGACTGCTCGGCGAGCTGCGCTCGCAGCGTCACACGCTGCTCGGACAACCGGCGAATCAATTCGGAGTTGACGATATCGGAGCTCTCAATGGTGGCGCCGGTGCGCAGCGCTTCGCGGATCAGCCGGGCACGTGCCTCGGCATCGGCCTTCTGCGCGCGTGCGGCCGAAACCTGGGAATTGAGATCGGAAAGCTGCTGGTTCGACAGGCTGGTGTTGTTGGTGCCGACAAACAGGTTCGACTTGGCGCGGAATTCCTCGACCTTGCCCTCGGCTTCCGAAACCTTGTCACGCAGCTTGCCAAGCTCGCCCGACAGCCATTTGCTCGCCGAGCGTGCTTGGTCCTGCTTCGCCATCTGCTGGAAGATCAGGTATTTGTCGGCGACGAGGTTGGCGATCTTGGCGGCAAGTTCGGGGTCCGCCGACTGGAATTCGATCGAGATCACCCGCGACTTGTCGAGCGCAAAGGCCTGCAGCCGCTCGTAATAGGCAGCGAGCACCCTCTCTTCGAGAGACATCGACATCGGATCGCGCAGAATGCCGATCTTGCGCAGGATCGACAGCGGCGAGAATTCCTTCAGCGCCGGATTGAACTCCGGCAGCTCGCTGAGATTGAGCTCGTTGATCACTTCGCGCGCGAGATCGCGCGACAGCACGAGCTGCACCTGGCTGGTGACGGTCTCGGCATCCACCGAGCCGCGATCCGTCATCGACTTCTCGGCCTCGGGCCGCAGGAAGATGTTCTCGCGACTCTCGATCAGGACGCGAGATTCGGATTTATAGCGCGGGGTGATGAGATTGACGCCGGCGAAGGCCACGGCCGCAATCAGGATGGTCGGCGCGATGATCGCCAGCTTTTTGCGCCACAGCTCTCGCGCAATGGCGCCGAGATTGATCTCGTCGCCGGCATCTGCCTGAACGCCACCACTCATACCGACCCCGTACCTGCCGACTCGGGCACTACCTCTGATTGGCGCGATGACACCCGATTATGGTTGCTGCCTCGTTAAAGCCGGCATTGCGGCCTGCTCAGTGGATCGCGTCCAAAATCAAGATTTGTTAACCATAGCGTGCCACTTCGGATGCGGCCCCTCGCCGTTTCCGGGTCATGGATTCGCATGTTGCCCGCGCCACATTGCCGTCGCTGCTGCTTCAACGGTCGTCTTGACCGCGCAGGTTGTCCATGAGCGACGGCCGGCCACTCAGGATCGTTCACGTGACGCGCGCGCCGGTCGGCGGCATCTTTCGTCACATCCTCGATCTCGCGAGCGGCCAGGCCGCGCGCGGCCACGCGGTCGGCATCATCACCGACAGCCTCACCGGCGGCGAGCGCGCCGTTACAGCCCTGGCTCAGCTCGAGCCGCAGCTCAGGCTTGGCGTGTCTCGGCTGCCGATCCAGCGCGAATTGAGTCCCACCGACATCTTCGGCTTCATGAAGGTGCGCGCCAGACTTGCGTCGCTCGCACCGGATGTAATGCACGGCCACGGTGCCAAGGGCGGCGCCTTCGTGCGCATGATGTCTGCGCGTTCGGCAATCCGCGTCTACACTCCACACGGCGGATCGCTGCATTACGGCCGCAACACCCTGCGCGGCACCGTCTATGGCAGCCTCGAACGCATCCTGATGCAGCGCACCGAGTTGTTCCTGTTCGAGAGCCAATTCGCCCGCAACGCCTATCAGGCCATGGTCGGCGCGCCACCCGCGATCGTGCACGTCGTGCCGAACGGCATCACGCCGGCCGAGATGGAGAAGGTCGCCCCCCGCCCCGACGCGGCGGATCTTTTGACCGTTGGTGAATTCCGCCACATCAAGGGCACCGACGTGCTCATCGAGGCGGTTGCAGAACTGCACAAGTCCGGGCGCAAGGTGACGCTGGCGATGGCCGGCGACGGTGAGGAAGGTCCGGCGCTGCGCGAGCAGGTGGCGCAGTTGAGCCTCGAAGCGAGCGTTCGTTTCCTGGGCCACACCCCGGCGCGCCAAGCATTCCCCAACGGCCGCCAGATGATCGTGCCGTCCCGGGCGGACTCGCTGCCCTATGCGGTCATCGAGGCTGGCGGCGCCGGAATTCCAATTATTGCCAGTGGTGTAGGCGGCATTCCTGAGATTCTGGGTCCAGAGGGAAGCATGGTCCCACCGGGGAATCCGAGCCAGCTTGCCGCAGCGATTACGGCGGCGCTCGGCGACCCCGCCAAGGCCCGCGCCGGCGCGGACAAGCTCCGCGAGCGGATCGGCAAGTTGTTCTCCCAGGACGCCATGGTCGAAGGCGTGCTCGCCGGCTACGGCGAAGCCATTCGCGCCAAAAAAACCGCACAAGTTTAAGCACTCGCACTAACGGTTTTTTGAACTCTCTTAACTAGTTTGGCCGGCGAGATGGAATGAGGCTGCGTCCCGTTTGGCGCGCGGCTGGAAATGACATTGGACGTGTGGCCATGGCGCAGTTCGACTCTCGCAGCATGATTGAAGCGGCAGCGGCGTCTCCCGGTGGTGGCGCCCGGCCTCTTGGTGCGCCGCCGCGCCCGCTCGCCGAAGCGGCGGCCGCTGCAGCCGCCGAACCGGTCGCCGCGGCCATGTCGCCGATCGTGCTCGCCGGCGCCATCCGCATGATCGAATTTGCGCTGGTGGCGGCGATCGGCATCATCATCTACGCCGTTTACGTCATGCCGACGGCAGGCATCTCGCTTTATTTTTCGTGGCACTACTTCGCCGCGATCATTGGCGTCGCGCTGCTCGCCACGCTGGCCTTCCAGGCCGCCGACATCTACCAGATTCAGGCCTTCCGCGGTTACGAGAAGCAATACTTTCGCCTCGCTTCCGCATGGTCCGTGGTGTTCCTGATCGTGATCGGCACCTCGTTTTTCGCCAAGGCCGGAGAGCTGTTCTCGCGCGTCTGGCTCGCCAGCTTCTACATCGTCGGTCTGGTGGCGCTGATTGCATTCCGCCGCGGACTGTTCCTGATGGTGCGGCGCTGGACCAAGGAAGGCCGCCTCAACCGCCGCACCGCGATCGTTGGCGGCGGCGCCGCCGGCGAGGCATTGATCAGCGCTCTGAAGGAGCAGCGCGACACCGACCTGCGCATCGTCGGCCTGTTCGATGACCGGAACGACGACCGTTCGCCCAAAGCGATCGCTGGTGAGCGCAAGCTCGGCACCGTCGACGACCTTGTCGAATTCGCGCGAAGAACGCGTGTCGATCTCGTGATCTTCAGCCTGCCGATCATGGCCGAAGGCCGCATCCTGGAGATGCTGAAGAAGCTCTGGGTGCTGCCAGTCGACATCCGGCTCTCCGCGCATTCCAACAAGCTCCGCTTCCGCCCGCGCTCCTATTCGTATCTCGGCGAGGTGCCGGTGCTCGACGTGTTCGACCGGCCGATCACCGACTGGGACGTGGTGATGAAGGTCATGTTCGACCGGATCATCGGCAGCTTCGCGCTGATCGCCTTTGCGCCGCTGATGCTGCTCGTCGCTGCCCTGATCAAGCTCGACAGCAAGGGCCCGGTGTTCTTCAAGCAGAAGCGCCACGGCTTCAACAACGACGAGATCGATGTCTACAAATTCCGCTCGCTCTACACCCACATGACCGATCATTCGGTGGAGAAGAGCGTCACCAAGGATGATCCGCGCGTCACCCGCGTCGGACGCTTCATCCGCAAGACCTCGATCGACGAACTGCCGCAGCTCTTCAACGTGGTGTTCAAGGGCAATTTGTCATTGGTCGGCCCGCGCCCGCATGCGGTCAATCAGAAGATCGAGAACCGTCAGTTCGATGAGGCGGTCGACGGCTATTTCGCCCGCCACCGCGTCAAGCCCGGGATCACCGGCTGGGCGCAGATCAACGGCTGGCGCGGTGAGCTCACCAGCCCCGAAAAGATCAAAGGCCGCGTCGAGCACGACCTGTACTACATCGAAAACTGGTCGGTGCTGTTCGACCTTTACATCCTCGCCCGGACGCCGCTCTCGCTGCTCAAGTCCGAAAACGCCTACTGATGATCGTATTGCAGGCCGCGCCCTCGCAAGCCTCGTCCTACGAGGATGCACGGCCGCTTGCTGCTGCCCCGGCCCGTGTGCATCAGCCGGGCATGCGCATTCCTGCCGAGCGGCTGCGCTGTGCGATGCTCTGGCTCGTCGGCGCAAGCGGCGCCATCGTGTTCATCGAACCCAGCCCCTACGAGCTCTTGACCTTCGGGTCGATGATCCTGTTTGCCATCGGCGGGCTGGCAATGTCGCGGACCGTGCTGCCGATGATCGTGCTGCTGGTGCTGGTCAATGTCGGCTACAGCATCGGCGGCGCCACCGTGATCGACGATCCGCCCGTCACAGCCTGGCTGATCACGTCCTGGTATCTGGCGTTCACCGCGATGTTCTTTGCTGTGATTCTCAGCGACAACACCGAGGATCGCCTCAAGGCCATCACGGCGGGCTGCGTCGCCGGCGGCGTGATCGCGTCGGCCGCTGCGATCTTCGGCTATTCCCGCCTCGTGGGGAGCCTGGACGAACTGCTGCTGCTCTACGACCGCGCCCGCGGCACCTTCAAGGATCCGAACGTGCTCGGCGCCTTCCTGATATTCCCCGCGCTGCTTTGCCTGCAGATGGTCATCTCCGATGGTTTCAAGCGCGCCGCCAAGGGCGCCGCGATCTTCGGCCTCATTGCCATCGCCGTACTGCTGTCGTTCTCGCGCGCCGCGTGGGGTCAGTTGGCTTACACCGCGATTGTGATGCTGGCGCTCGTCATGATCACCACGCGGTCGCCGTCGCAACGGTTTCGCATCGTGACGTTCTCGATCGTCGGCGTTGCAGTGCTGGCCGCGGGCCTGATGGTGCTCCTGTCGCTCGACAGCGTGGCGTCGCTTTTCAAGGAGCGCGCGAGCCTAAACCAGAGCTACGACGTCGGCGCGCAGGGCCGGTTCGCCCGCCATATCATGGGCGCGGTCCTGGCACTCGACTATCCGGTCGGCATCGGGCCGATCCAGTTCCACAAGTACTTCCCCGAGGACACGCACAACTCCTTCCTCAACGCCTTCATGTCGGGCGGCTGGCTCGCCGGCGCGTGTTATCCGGCGCTGGTGTTCCTGACGCTCGGCCAGGGTCTGCGCGCCACATTCGCGCGCACGCCCTGGCAGCAGACCACCATCACGGTCTTCGCGGGCTATTTTGGCGTCGCGACCGAGAGCTTCATCATCGACACGGACCACTGGCGGCACACCTTCCTTCTGATGGGCCTGATGTGGGGCCTGATCGCGGCCAACCGGAACTACCTGAAGCGCCGCGACCAGATGGCTGGCGCGGGTCCGCCGGCAAACCTCACGGTCATCGCCGGGCCGGCCGCCTGAAACTTGCGCCGCCCGTCCCCACGTCGTACATCACTGCCCGGCGGAGCGTAGCGCAGCCCGGTTAGCGCACCAGTCTGGGGGACTGGGGGTCGCGAGTTCGAATCTCGCCGCTCCGACCAATACTTAGCCCCCTCAACGCACCTTGAACGCCAGCCTGCCTTTGAAGTGGCGCGCCTCACCGATCCGGGGCGCTTCGGCCGCCTCTGATGGCTTGTCGAGTGAAATGCGGCGAGCGGATCGGTCCCTCCCGATAAAACGCAGCAACGCGCTCCACATGCGGCCGGTCGCCGGAGGCATCCGGGCGCAACGCCGCCACGTCGCTGTGATCGGGCTATGGCGCCTTCGCGCCTGAGGCGATGAAGGCCGCGCAGCCGTCGGGCTTGAGAACCGCGAGCAACCGCGTCGCCACATCGCCTCGAAGGTGTCGGACACCGCGTCGGCGTCGCTCACGGACTTGGTGAGGTCGGTGGTATTGCAGCCGATCACTTCGTCGGCGCCGATGTCGCGCGGATAGCTCTGGTGCGATGCCTTAGATCGAATGAGCGACGCTCCCGCCTTGGAGGTAACGACGGATCAGTGGCGCGGGCGGCGCTGACGTTATCATCAGCCATGAAGATTGACACATGCTCATTGAAATACGTACGTTATATTCAACGGAATATAGAGCCTTCCTTGTCGGATCGATATGGTTTCTACGCAGCGCCCGATCACGCCGTCCGCGCCTCAAGCGGACCAGGTAATCCTTGTTGGGATCGACGATACCGACAACCTCGATAGCCACGGGACCGGCTATCTATCGCGACAGTTGGGCGCGCTGATTGGCTCGTCTGGAGTGGCTCGGGTGCATGAGATCACCCGTCATCAACTGCTGTTCGACCGGCGCATTCCCTACACGTCGCATAACAGCTCGCTGTGCCTGCGGGTTGAAATGCCTTCCAAGAATACACCCGCCTTGGCAGAGCTGTGCCGGACCTACCTGTTGGAGCACAGCGCCGACGGATCCGATGCAGGTCTGTGCATCGCGCTCTGGTCCGCCGTTTCGTCGGCCGCTGAGGACTTTGGCTCCAAGGCCAAGCGGGACATTCTCACCCAGAAAGAGGCGCGCGATCTGGCCGGGCGTGAGGCGCTGCTGCTGGAGGGCCTGACAGGCGACCATGGCGGCGTGATCGGCGCGCTCGCCGCGGTGGGATTGCGCAAAAGTGGTCGTGACGGCCGCATCGCCTGGCGACCGGGCCTGCGCGAGACCCGCGGCATTGTCACCGGCACCTACCTTCTGACCCATTCCGGGGTCGACGCCATTCGTCACGCCCACAGCGGCGAGCCGGTGGACGCGACCGACCGCATCGATGTCCGCCCTTGGCCGCGCAGCGTCATGATCGACGGCCAGGCCGTTCTTCTCGTCGAACCTTCAGGAAGTCCCTATGACCACTTTGACTGGCAGCTCGCTTCAAAAGATATTCTCCGGCAGTTCTGAAGCGCCGGTCAGCGTTCCCGCTGGTCTTGGCATCTGCTTCGCTGCCGGCGTGCTGGTGTGGGCGGTCGATACCTGGCTGCGACTGCCATTGCATCTGCCCGGTTGGCGCGGCCTGATCGTCATGGCCATATTGGTTGCAGCGCGCGGTGTGACCGGACGGTCTTGGGCCGCAAGCGCCGCAGCGTGCACCGCCGCCATTTTCGGTATGGCCAACGGCAGCATCGGACCTCACGGCGCCTTGGTCTATTTGCTCCCAGGCTTGGTCATCGATTCTCTGAGCCTGTTCGGCCCGGCTGTGCGCAACTCGCTTTTGGGCATCGGCTTCTCGGCCGGATTGGCGAATGCCGTCAAATTTGTGAGCATCGTGGTCTTTGGCGCAGGCTTCGGCCGCAGCGGACTTCTGTACCCTCTGTCCAGCCATTTTCTGTTCGGCCTGGCCGGCGGCGTTTTCGCCGCTTTCCTGCTGGTGCGCTTGCGCCGCTAAGGCGCGTTCGTTTCCACCAGCCTTTCCACCCGAAAATAAAGAAGTTACGCAATGATCCGTCGCGTCGTTTCCGCGATCCTGGGACTGTCTTCAGTTATCGGTCCGGCCACAGCCGAAGAAGAGACCAAAAAACGCACCGAGCCCTATACGCTCGGCGAAGTCGTCGTTACCAAGCGTGCCTCCAACATTGAATCAGTTACGCTTCGCAAAATCGCCGTCACCAAGCGTGCGCCCAAAAAGCCAACGCGGAAAAGGAACACGCCGGTCGTTAGCTATAAGCGGATCGAGCAAAAGGACGCGCGCAGGCCTGCCGAGTCGGCCGTCCCCGGGCGAGCGCCTGCCGAGGCAACGGCGGAAACCACGTCAATCGTCACCGATGAGCAGATCGTACAAAAAGGCGCACGGAGCCTCGATGAAGCGGTGCGTGCCGTTCCGGGCGTGGTTGTCACGAGCGGCGGCCAGGGCATTCCGCGCATCATGATGCGCGGTCTGCCGCCGCGCCAAACGCAGATTTTTCTCAATGGCGTTCCGCTGAATTCGGCCGTGGACGGCCAGTTCGACCCTTCGCTGATCCCGACCGAGAACATCGACCAGCTCAAAATCATCCAGGGCCCAAGTTCGGTTCTCTACGGACCAGGGACGATTGCCGGCGTCATCGACATCATTACCAAGAAGGGCACCAGCGGTGTTCATGGCGATGTCGGTACTGAAATTGGCGGCGGCAGCGCGCGCCGCACTTATGGCACGTTGTCCGGCGGCGTCGAGAATTTCGATTTCTTCGTCAGCGGTAGCAACATGAAGCGTAACGCCTTTGTGCTGCCCGACGGCAACTCTCGTAGCAACAGCGACAGCGAGCAATCGAATGTGTTCGCCAATTTCGGCGCCCGTCTTGGCGATTGGCGACTCGGCCTCAGCGTCAGCCATTTGAGCGGCCATGAAGGCTTGCCGGCGAATACGATTGCACCGGGATCGAACAATCCCTTCACGTCAGGGCAGAACTTCGAACGGCTCGGCCCGATCGTCGGCAAGTCGGCACAATTCGATGCCGGCTACGAGCCCGGCGGCCCGCTCGCGCTGCGCTTCACGGGCTATATCAACAAGCTCGACGTGCGCGACAAACGCTTCGACAACGCCAACTACACAACCATGACGGATCCGACCGCCAAAACGTTCGATGAAATGATCCACACGACCGTCAGCGGCGGACAGGCTGAGGCGCGCTACGATCTTGGCGCCTTCGGCAGCATCACCTCGAACGTGGCGATCCGCCGGGAGGCTGAAGATCTATCCGGCTCCATCCGCGACATCGTTCTAAGCGGTAGTGGCGGAGGTAAAGGCACCGGCGGCGGGGCTGGCGGCGGTAGCGGCAGCAAAGCGACACAGTATGGCTGGCGCACATTGGGCGAGTCTCATGATCTGTCGACGACATCGGCTGCCACCGAGTATCGCGTCGATCCAATGCCTCGTCTGCATTTGACGATGGGCTACAGCCATCACTGGTTCGAGCGCGTGGATACAACGGACATCGGCTCGCAATGGATGGGGAGCGTCGGCTACGATCTGACGCAGAGTCTGCTCGCCTTTGGCACGTATGCACACAAGGTCCGCTTTCCGACCATTGATCAACTGTTCAATCCGCAGCAAGGAAACAGCACATTGCGCCCCGAGGAATCGGACAACTATGAAGCCGGCCTTGCCTGGACGCTCGCGCCGAATGCGCAATTGCGCGCCAGCGCGTTCCACAACGATGTGAACAATTTCATCCTCAACGATCAGATCAACCAGATCTATGTCAACCGCGACGTGACCATGTCTGGTTTCCAGGTTTCGGGCGCTTACTCGCCGCTGCCGAACGTGACCTTCCGGCCGGGCTACACTTATCTCGACATGCGCTATCCTTCGTCAGGATTGCCCGTCGATTACCGGCCGCGCCACGTCATCGATCTGCTCGCCACATACGAGCCTTATCCCGGCTGGCAGGTGTCGAGCGACCTGTCCTACTTTATGGACCAATCGGTCGGCTCCAAATCAAACGCAGCCGTGCGGCAAAAGCTCTCCAATTACGCGGTGGTCAACGCGCGTATCCAGAAATCCTTCGCCAATGGCATCGATGTCTATGTGCGGGCAACCAATCTCTTCAACAGCAACTATGAATATGCCGTCGGCTTTCCAGCGGCCGGCCGCACCGTCTACGGCGGGATCGCGTATCACTTCTAACGGCTTCTTACGCTCGTGCCCGGCTTGCTTGCGAGGGCGAGACAGACTGGCGCGCCGTATGTGCTCGCAAGGCAGTGAGGCCAATTCAAGAGTCCGGTTGCTCGCTGAAGCAGCCTGCACGGCACGGGAAATCGCCGTCATTGCCGGACACGGGCGTCACTGAACGGCCACCGCGCGAGCCGGATCCGCATGCTCCGGACCAAAGGTCGGATGCGGAATGGCTGCCAGCAGATCGCGTGTGTATTGCGCTTCAGGCGCCACCAGCACGCGCTCGGTGGGCCCCTCTTCCACGATCTTGCCCGACTGCATCACGATCACCCGGTCACAGAGCAGTCGGACGACATTCAGGTCATGCGAGACGAAGAGATAGCTCATGCCGAGCGTCTCCTTCAGGTTCTGAAGAAGATTGAGGACGACCGCCTGCACGGAGACATCGAGTGCCGCGGTCGGTTCATCAAGGATGATCAGGTCCGGCTTCAGCGCAATGGCGCGTGCGATGCCGACCCGCGCTTTCTGGCCGCCGGAAAGCTGGTGGGGAAAGCGATCGAGGAATTCCACGGGCAACCCCACCTGCAGCGCCAGTTCCTCGCAGCGTGCGCGAATGGCGACGCTGCCCTTGAGATCGCCCAATTGAAGAAGCGGATCGGCAATCGCCCGCGCGGCCGTAAAGCGCGGATTGAGACTGTCCGTCGGGTCCTGAAAGACCATCTGGATGCGCTTTCGCAGCGGCAGCTTGGCAAAGGACTTGGCCGGGATTTCGCCGATGTCCTCGCCGTCGAACACGATGGAGCCCGCACTCTTGTCGATCAGGCGCATGACCATCGTCGATGTGGTCGACTTGCCGCAGCCAGACTCGCCAACGAGGCCAACACTCTCGCCGCGGTTGACGGTGAAACTGATGCCATCGACCGCGCGAAACACTTCAGGTTCGGGCGCCGGACCGCGGTGAAGCACCATCTTCAAGGCCGTGCTGAAACTGTCGAGCCCTTTGCGCGGATATTCTTTCACCAGCTTGTTGACGACAAGCAACGGCTTGCCTTCGGCAACATTGAGCCTAGTCACCTGGGCACCGGCAGCCGCCTTGGCTGCGTCTTCTTCCGGCAGCAGGTCGCGCAACGTGCCGTCGGGCCGTGGCGTCGCTCGCATGAGCTTTCGCGTATAAGCATGTGATGGCGCGGTGAAGATGGTGCGGGCTGATGCCGTCTCGACCACGCGGCCCTTTTCCATCACGACCACCTTGCTGCAATACGTGGCTGCAAGGCCGAGGTCGTGCGTGATCAGGATCGTCGCCATCCCAAGCTCCCGCGTGAGATCGACGATCAGTTCCATCACCGTCTTCTGCGTCGTCACGTCGAGACCGGTTGTCGGCTCGTCGGCGATCAAAAGCTGCGGGCGGCAGGCCAAGGCGAGCGCGATGACAATCCGCTGGCACATGCCGCCCGACAGTTCGAAGGGATAGGCATGGTAGCGCTCTCGTGGCCGGGCGATCCGCACCTGCTCAAGGATTTCGATGGCCTTGGCGGTGGCTTCCGACGGCGCAGCCTTCACGTGCTCCAGCAGCACGTCCTCGATCTGATGTCCGACCTTGCGGATCGGATTGAGGGCGGCGCGCGGGTTCTGGAAGATCATGGAAACTTCGCGCCCGCGAAGTTCGCGCATGGCCTCTTCGCTCGCCTGCCGGATGTCGATGTTGGTGAACATGACCGAGCCGTCGGCAATACGACCGGCCCGGTCGAGAATGCGCATGACTGCGTAAGACGTGACAGACTTGCCCGACCCTGACTCGCCGACGATGGCGACGGTTTCACCTTTGGCAACAGTCAGGTCGACATGCTGCACCGCCTTGACGATGCCGCGCCGCGTGCTGAATTCGACTGTCAGATCGTGAATGTCGAGGAGCGGGATCGCTGTCATGGCTCACCTCACGTCCGGCGCTGGGGATCGGCGATGTCACGCAGGCCGTCACCCAGCAAGTTGAAGCAGAACACGGCGACCATGAGGACTGCGCCGGGAAAGAATGCGATCCACCACTCACCGGAGACCATGAAGGCCGCGCCTTCCGCCACCATGATGCCCCACTCGGCGGTCGGCGGCCGGACGCCAAGGCCGATGAAGGAAAGACCCGCGGCGTTGAGGATGGCGTAGCCCATGGTCAGCGACATCTGCACGATCATGATCGGCATGATGTTCGGCAAAACATGACCCAACAGAATTCGGAATTCGCCGTTGCCGGAGAGGCGCGCAGCCTGCACGAAACCGGCCTCGCGCCGGACATTGGCTTCGGCCCGGGCCACACGGGCATACAGCGGGAAATTGACGATCGCCGTTGCCAGGATGACGTTCTGCACCGTATTTCCGAGCGCGGCGACGATGCCCATCGCCAGCACGAATAGCGGGAACGCCATGATGGTGTCGGCGACGCGGCCCACGATGCGGTCGGTCCAGCCGCCGAAGAAGCCCGCGGCGACCCCGGCCAGCCCGCCCATCAGAAACACCAGCGCGACCGAAGCGACAGCGATGAAGAAATCGAGCCGCGTTGCCACGACGACTCGGCTCAGCACATCCCGGCCGAGCTGGTCGGTGCCAAACCAATGTGCGGCAGACGGCGGCTTCAACGCAGCAGCCGTGTCACTGGCAAGCGGATCGTAAGGCACGATGAATGGGCCGAACACGGCCGCCGCCACAATGAGCAGAAACAGGCCGAACGCAAAACCTGTGACCTTGTTCTCGCCGATGACGTACCGGCCATGACGCAGAAGCGCGACAAGGCCGCTGGAGGATTTCGAACTCGCTGCGATATCGCTCATGCTTCAAGCCTCACGCGCGGATCGATCAGGCCATAGAGAATGTCGATGATGAGGTTGAGAACCACGTACATCACCGCCATTGTCAGGACGAAGCCCTGGAGCGGCGCGAAATCCGATGCGATGAGCGCCTCGACCGCAAACGAGCCGATCCCCGGCCAGGCAAATACTTTCTCGACCAGTACGTTCGCGCCGAGCAGAAACGAGAACACCATCCCGAGCGTGGTGATGACCGGAATCATGGCGTTGCGAAATGCGTAGGTGACGATGACCGTATAGGGGGCAAGGCCGCTGGCGCGCGCAGTCCGGACGAAGTCCGACGCGAGCACTGCCAGCATCGATGCGCGCGTCATGCGGGCGATGGGGGCCAGCGAAAAGATTGCGAGCGTCGTCGCCGGCAACAGCAGTTGCTTCAGACTCGACCAAAACGTCTCAAGATTGCCTGCCAGGAGACTGTCGATCAGGTAGAAGCCGGTGATCTGCGGCGGCGGGCTGGCAAACACATCGAGCCGGCCAAGCGGCGCTGGCGCCCAGCCGAGCTGGTAGTAAAAGACATAAACCAGGATCAGCCCGGTGAAGAATACGGGCAGCGATACACCGGCCGTAGAGATGACGCGGCAAGCGTGGTCCAGCAACGATCCTGGGCGCGTCGCCGCGGCAATTCCAAGCGGCACCGCAATCAACATCGATACGATGAGGCCGAGCAATGTCAGTTCGGCCGAAGCCGGCAGGCGGCTCTTGATCTCCTTGCCGACGGACTGGCCGGTGGTCAGCGAATTGCCGAGATCACCGTGGGCCAAGTCGTTGACATAGTTTCCGAACTGCACGATCAGCGGCTTGTCGAGCCCGAGCTTGGCCCGCACCTCCTCGATCGCCTCCTTGGTTGCGGCCGGCCCCGCGAAATAAGCCGCCGGATCGCCGGGCAGCGCGCGGGTTAGCAGGAACGTCACGATGACGACACCGATCAGACTCGGCACCGCCATCAGCGTCCGCTTGAAGAACATGCCTATCATGGCCGTGATCTCTTGTTGCCGATGGTGTCCAGACGTCGTGTCATGCCTGCACGTATCGCGCAGGCATGACGAGCTGTTCTATTTCCCTCACCCTTTCGAAAACGCCCGATAGTCCAGCCGACGGTGGAACCAGTATTGATAGCCGGTGACGTTCTTCTGCATCGCCACGTTGGAATACGGCTGCAGCAGCGGAATGCGCGGGATGTCGGCATAAGCAAGGTCGACGAAAGCTTTGACGTCTTTCTCGTACGTCGCCTTGTCGCCATTTGCCGCCGCAGTGACAGCGCCATCGATGAAGCCATCCATTTCTTTGGACTGATAGCTCATCGTGTTGAAGATCGAATTTCGGCCGTGATAGCACCAGATGAAGAAGTATTCCGGGTAGTCGAGCCAGCCCGAGAACACGTTGATGTAGAGCGGCAGGACTTTCTTGTTCAGTTCAGTGCGGAAATTTGCGCCGGGGATCTTGTTGATCGTGGTCTTGATGCCGATCTGGCCGAGGCTCTCCTGGATCAGCACGGCGGTCGGCTCATTGACGGTGGCAAAGCCCAAGTCGAAAGACAGCGTCGTCTCGAAACCGTTCGGATAGCCGGCCTCGGCCATCAGCTTCTTCGCCTTCTCGATGTCGGAGTTGTACTTGTGCGGCTGCGGCCATGCGACCTCGGTGGCCTTGTCGGCCGGCGCACCGAACATCGGCTTCGCCAGACCGAACTGCACGGCGTCCATGATCTTCTGGTATGGCAGCGCGTAGGCGACGGCCTGCCGGACCTTGAGATTGTCGAAGGGTGGATTCTTCACGTTCATGCCCAGGTAGATGATCCCGTTCGAGAACGGCGTGGACACGATGTTCAGCTTGCCGGCGTCCTTCAATTCGACGAAGTCTTTGTTCGGCAATTCATATGAGATGTCGGCGTCGCCGCGCTCCAGCAGCGCGCGCCTGTTGCCGGCGGATGGCACCATGCGCCAGATCACGCGCTTGATCTTCGGCAGCGGGCCGCCGATCCATTTGTCGTTGCGCTCCATGACGACTTCGGTGCCCGCGGTCCAGTTCACGACGCGGTAGGCTCCGCTGCCGGCGGTGTTTTGTTTGGTGTATTCCATGCCCCACGGGTCTTTTTCCGTGGCGTGCTTCTTCACCAGTTCCGAATTGATGACGCAGGGGACGATGACCGCCAGATCGGGGATCGTCAGCCGATCTTTGCGGAGAAAATCGACGCGAATGGTGTTGTCGTCGACAACGACGAATTGCTCGGGCTTGGTCAGAGAACCGGCGCTCATCTGAAACGTCGGGAAGCCCCCGACGGAAACCGCGCGGTCGAGCGACCATTTCACATCCTTGGCGGTGACCGGCGTGCCATCCTGGAATACGGCGCTCTTCTTCAATTTGAAGGTCACGGACATGTCGCCGATGTTCATGTCTTCGGCGAGTTCGGGCTTGAATTTCTCTTTGTCGTAATACGGTTGTCCGTTTGGACCGGTCTTCATCTCGTGGCTGATGAGACGATCGTAGCAATTCCACGACACCTCATACCCTGGCACGTTGGTGCCGACTCCGTGGATGTCGATGTTGTTGGGGCCGCTCTCCGAGACGATGAGCAGCGTTTCCTGCCGCGATTGCGCTTTCGCGGACGAAAGGATTCCAGGAGCCCCTACGGAGGCCGCCACGGCAGCTGTCGACTTCAGAAAATCACGTCGCTTCATGGATAGTCTCCCCAACCATCGTCCCGGGGGAACTTCCGCAAAGGTCGTGCCAATTCAGAGCGTCTGCTGCGTTCCAGCTAAGCCTTTCGGACGCATAGCGATTTAGCAAAATCTGACTGCGAATTGCGCCACGGTGCTTCGCGGCCACGCAAACGGCTGGCGCATAGAACAGACATATCGCTGCCCAAATATTAGGCTGATTTCTGAGCCGCCAAGTGATCTGCGGGTTGGGTCAACATCATCGGCCGATCGCCTCCGACGTGGCCAGCGAACGGACAATCGCTTCATCGCCTCGGCAATGTGGAGCGACCCGTGAGCTGAAGCGCTGGCTGTCCGCTTGGCGCGACGCCAGTCTTAAACATCCGCGACGTTTTCGATGGCGCGGATCGCTGATATCGAATCCGGAAGTACCGGCGCTAACGCGGAACGTTATCCGGCATGGCGTTCCTGACAGCCCCCGGCGGAGCCGCGCTGCCGTCTGCATTCACTCCTGGAAGCCCTTGGTAGGGCGCGCCCGCCCCTTTTGCGGTGGGTACGGAGGTTGCTCCGGAATTTACGGTGTTGGACTTTGCGGCGTCGGTGTTCGTGGGCACCGCAGAACCATTGGTTTCCGAATGACTCGCCCGACCCGTCGGAGTGGCGCCTGATGGAGCGATGCCAGGGGATGTCCCGCCCGCGCCGCCTCCCGCGCCTCCGCTTTGCGCGATGGCGTTTGTCGAAAATGCGATCAATGTTGCCGCGGCTAGAACAGGGAGTTTCATGATCTGGCCCTCATGGCTTTCGAGGGGCAAACCAAGGCCTGCCATCATCGTTCCATCGCTCTTCTTCATGCATCAAGGCCGTCAGCCGAATATTGCCCGGGCGAGGCTCTTGCCTGCCCTCCCGCGACACCGCAACATGGGCATCAATCGAAAACAACATTCTGGGGGAAGCGCTCATGCTCACGCGCCGCTTGGCGGGGCCGATGTTCGCCGTTGCGCTGATTGCAGCGATGCCGCTGCCGGCCGCCGCACAGTCAGAGCTCTATGCCAAAGCCAAGTCCGAGGGCTCGGTCACTCTCTATGTCGGCGGTCCGACGGCGCCATGGGAGGCCATGGCCAAGAAGTTCGAGCAGCGCTATCCAGGGATCACATTCTCGATCAGCGGCGACTTCTCGAACGTCCTCGACAAAAAGATCGATGCGCAGATCGCAGCCGGCAAGCTCGAGGTCGACACCGCGATCCTGCAGACCATCCCGGACTTCGTGCGCTGGAAGGCCGAAGGCCAGCTCCTCAATTTCAAACCGCCCGGATTCGCCGAGATCGACGACAGCTTCAAGGACGCGGACGGCGCCTACTGGGCGACGATGGTGAACGCGGTGCCCTACATGTACAACACCGAGAAGGTCGCGGCCGCCGACCTTCCGAACTCGGCGCTCGATTTTCTGAAACCTCAATTCCACGGCAAGGTCGTCACGCCCTATCCGGCCGACGACGATGTCACGATGTGGGTGTTCTTCCATATCGTGCAGAAGCACGGCTGGGATTGGATGGATAAATTCATGGCGACCAAGCCAAATTTCATCCAGGGCCATCTCGGCCAGCAGCGCAGCATCGGCACGGGCCAAAACCTCGTCACCTTCGACTCGATCTACAACATCACCACGCTGCTGAAAAAGCAGAAGATGCCGGTGGAGTCGCACTTCGCCGAACAGGACGCGACGCCGATCTGGCCGTTGACCGGCGCGATCTTCAAGAATGCGCCGCATCCGACCGCGGCAAAGCTGTTCCTGTCGTGGCTCCTCGAGCCGGAGCAGCAGATCGCAACGGAAACCTGGTCCGGCCGGCGCGATGTCCCGCCGCCCGACGGCTACAAGCCGATCCTGTCTTACGAGGTCGCCAACGACTACAAGGCCTTCATGACCAACGACGCCCAGATCGCCGAACTCCGCAAACGGTTCGAGACATATACCGGGCCGGTGGTGAATGCCGGCGGCGTTCGCTGATGGGGAGAAATAACATGCGGGCTATCACTGCAGCCATCGTACTTGGCTTGTTGGGCGCGACGCCTGCGGCCGCGCAGCAGCCGCTGCCGCAGATCGCGCCGGAGCGCACCTGGCCCGAGCTCAAGGAGGCCGTGCAGGAGCGGGTAAACCGGCAGGGCTATCCGCTCACTGGATTTGACGCCGGTGAGGTCCGCCAGATCCTCGACCGGATCACTTCGCGCGATCCTGAGGAATGGGCCCGAAGCTGGTCGGCGGCCGGCGAAACGCACTTCGCTGCCGCGGAGGCGGCGAAGGCCGGCGACCCGGCCAAGGCGCGCAAGGAGTATCTCGAGGCCTGGAAGTATTTCGGCTTCGGCGCATGGCCGGCGCAGACCTCGCCGGGTAAGAAGGCGTCGCACCTTCGCGGTCTGGAGGCATTTCGCGGCTATATCAAGCTGGCCGATCCGCCGATTGAGATCATCCGCGTTCCCTTCGAGGGCAAGGAGATCGTCGCCTACCTTCAGCTTCCGAAAGACGCAATCAAGCCCGCGCCACTTGTGATCAGCGTCGGCGGTCTCGACAGCTACAAGGAATATGTCGTCGACCAGTACGGCCCGATCTATATGAAGGCCGGCATCGCTTATCTCGCGATCGACATGCCGGGCACGTCCGAGGCGCCGCTTTTGATCGACGTGGGCGCCGAACGCATGTTCTCGCGGCTGCTCGACCATCTGCGAACCCGGGCCGACATCGACGCCAATCGCGTTGTGATCCAGGGCGTCTCGTTCGGCGGCCACTGGTCGGCCCGCGTTGCCTACACCGAAGCCAGCCGCCTCAAAGGGGCCGTCGTTTGGGCAGGCCCCACCGACGGCTATTTCCAGCGCGACTGGCAGGCGAAGGCCTTAGGGACACGCGAATATCTCTTCGATCTGTTCGCGGCGCGTGCCGCGGTCTATGGCGTGAAAACGCTCGGCGAATATCTCGACTATGTTCCGCGCATGTCGCTGCGCACGGCGGGGCTGCTCGACAAACCGACACCGGCCATGCTGCTGGTCAACGGCGCAAAGGATTCGCAGGTGCCGATCGACGACTTGTACATCCTGATGAAGAGCGGCTCGCCCAAGGAAGCCTGGGTCAACCCGGAAGGCGGTCATGTCGGACGCAATCGCGAATGGTCCGACAATCGCATCTTCGCCGAGGTGATCGTGTCCTGGATCAGCCGGACCTTGCGCTAGGCGCGGTCGTCACCGCACCTTGAACACCAGCTTGCCCTTGAAGTGGCGCGCCTCGCTGATGCGGAGCGCTTCCGCCGCTTCGGACAGCTTGTAGAGCGTGACGTGCGGCGGACGGACCGCTCCCGCCGTATAGAGCGCGGCGATGCGCTCCATGTGCTGCCGGTCGCGCGGGACCGCCGGGCGGAGCGAGGTCACGTCGCTTCTCTCAGGCTGCGGCGCCTTGGCGCCTGAGGCGATGAAAGCCGCCCGGCCGCCGGGCTTGAGCACCGAGAAAGACTGCGTCGCCACATCGCCGCCGACGGTGTCGAACACCGCATCGCAGTTCTTCACGACCTTGGTGAAGTCGGTGGCGTTGTAGTCGATCACTTCGTCGGCGCCGATGTCGCGCAGATAGTCGACGTTCTTGGCGCTCGCCGTGGTGATGACATGGGCGCCGATGTGCTTGGCGAGTTGGATGGCAAAGCTCGCGACGCCGCCGGCGCCGCCTTGGATCAGGATGGTCTCGCCGGATTTCAGCTTCAACGAGTCCTCGACCGCGCAGAGCGCCGTCAGGCCGGTGAGCGCCAGCGCCGCGGCGTCGACATGCGACAGCGCGGCGGGCTTCTTCGCGACGATCGCAGCGCCGATCGCGATCTTCTCGGCGTAGGCCCCTTCCCGGCCCGCCTCCAGCACGCCGAACACCTCGTCGCCGACGCGCAGGTCCGTGACGCCAGAGCCCACCGCGCTGACCACGCCGGAGAAATCGCGGCCCAGGATCAGGGGAAATCTGGGCTGGCCGCCGTAGTGGCCCGCGCGCACCTTCCAGTCGGCGCCGTTTACGGTTGCGGCTACCGTGTCGACAACGATCTGTCCCGGTCCGGCAATCGGATCAGGCTGATCGCCGTATTTCAGGACTTCCGGTCCGCCCGTTTGTTCGATGTAGACAGCCTTCATGATGCGCCGGCCTTTGATGTTCCACAGGGATCGTGGGCCAATGTTACCCGACGCATCCGGGAATGCCAAAGAGTCGGAAAGGTGCGGCAAACCTAGCGAGCCGCAGCGTTCGCCCGGGTCGTGGGCACCGCAACCGCTGCAGCGTCAACGTTCTGCGCGCGAAGGAGTGCCGCAAGTTCCAGGTTGATCCGCCGCGCCACGCTCCAACCCTGATAGATGAAGGCCGAATAGAGATCGACGCATGTGGCGCCGGCCTGGAGCATCATGAACACGTCGCGGCCGGAGCGCACGCCGCCATTGGCCTTGATCGGAATGCGGCCGCGGGCAAAGGCAGCGGCCCGCTTGAGATTGTCGAGTGCCCCGTCGAACACCATGGCGCCATGCAGCGTGCCGCGCTTCGCGCCCAGCCGCGGCTCTTCGACCGGGCGTCCGCCGGCGATCTTGATGCCGTCGATGCCGCCATCGATGCAGCATTCGATCAGGTCCTTGAGTCGGTCGCTGCGCGCGGTGTCGTTGGGCACGCGGACGATCGCGGGCTTGGTGCGGCCGCTGATGCGCCCGAGGATTTGGACCAGGAGACCGACGTCATCGAACGTCTCGCCCGCTTTCAGGACGTTCGGACACATCAGACTGATTTCGACGCCGTCGACGTAAGGTTCGACGGCGAACAGACTTTCAGCGATCTCGCCGGCCGAAAAGCCGCCGATGTTGGCGAACAGCGGCACGCGAGATCGCTCGAGTTTGCGCAGTCGTTCGACTCCATAGGCAAGTCCTCGGCTTGGCAGGCCCATGGAATCGGCGAGCGACTCCGTGTCGGCATAGCGGACCAGGCGCGGAAAGGCGTGTCCGGGCCTCGGTTGAGGCATGATCGAGCCCACGGTGAGAAAGCCGAAGCCGAGGGCCGACAGCGCCGGGATCAACTCGCAATCCTTGTCGAAACCCGCGGCCAGCCCGACGGGGCTTTTCAGCGTCACCCCAGCGAAACGGGTTTCAAGGATCGGGTCCGTGACCTCGAGTTGCGCGAGCGCGCCCAGCGCCTGCCACGGCGCGCCTGCGCGCAGCGCTGCGTGCGCCAGCGAATTCGTCGTATCGGGCGGCAGACAAAACAGCGCCGGTCGGAGAATGTGCTCGTAGACGGACATGCGGTTCAGTCCGGTCGTGGCTTCGGTTGGTTATGCTGCCATGTTCTGCAGAGCGGCGCTTGCGGCCGAATTCCTGCGCGGGATGACGAGGTATTCGGCCCATTCGACCAACATGTAGAGCACGACGCCCTGAACGGTCAGCGCGATCAGGCCGGCAAACAGCAACGGCGTGTCCATGCTGCCGTTGGCGACCATCAGCATATAGCCGAGCCCAGCCTCGCCGCCGACGAATTCGCCGACCACGGCGCCAACGACCGCGAGCGTGATGGAAATTTTCAGCCCAGCGAAAATCGACGGCAGCGCGTTCGGCAACCTGATCTTGAAGAAGGTCGAGGTGGCACTGAGACCCATGGAGCGGGCCAGATAGATCTTCTCCGGTTCGATCGAGGAAAGCCCGACCGCGGTCGAGATCACCACCGGAAAGAACGCAATCAAAAACGCAATCAGCACCTTCGGGAACAGACCGAAACCGAACCAGACCAGGAGCAGCGGCGCGATCGCGACCTTGGGGATGGCCTGTGAGGAAATCAGCAGCGGCAGCACGGTGCGCGCGAAGGACGGCCACATAAAGATGCCGAAGGCGAGCGGCACACCGATCGCAATGCTGGCGAAGTAACCGAGCAGGATCTCGATGGTGGTGTGCCAGGTGTTATGCAGGATCAGCGTGGAATGCTCGATCATGGTGCCGACCACCAGGCTCGGCGGCGGCGCAAGAAACGGCGGTACGTTGAAGACGCGAACGCCGACCTCCCAGAGCAGAATGGCGCCGGCGAGGGTCACCACCGGATACACGATCGAGGATATGCGGTCATAGGCCTGACGCTTGGCGCGGCGGTCCTTCTCGCGGGCCTCGACCTGCTCGATGGAGAGAGCTTCGTCGCGGTCATTGCGAACCTTCATTCCCGCCCCTATCGCGTCGCTCATGACGGCCGCTCCTCAGTGTTCGCGCAGCACGCCACGGGCCAGCAGGAGATCCATGATCTCGCGGTTGTAATGCGCGAACTGGGGCGTTTCACGCATCGCAAGCGTCCGAGGTCGCGGGAGATCGATGTCGATGATGCGGTCGATGCGGCCGGGGCGCGGCGTCATCACGATGACACGGTCGGAGAGAAACACCGCCTCCGCCACGCTGTGGGTGATGAACAGCACCGTCATCCGCGCCTCGTTCCAGATGCGCTGGATGTCCAGGACGAGCTGGTCCCGTGTGAGCGCGTCTAGCGCCCCGAAAGGCTCGTCCATCAGGAGCTGCGGCGGATTGTGGATCAGCGCCCGGCAGATCGACACGCGCTGCCGCATGCCGCCGGAAAGCTGGTCGGGGTATTTGTGCTCGAAGCCCTTGAGGCCGACCGAGTCGAGCAGTTCATAGGCGCGTTTTTCCGACGCAGCGCCGTCAAGCTTGCGCGCCTCGGCCTGCAGCATGATGTTGCCGAGTGCCGTGCGCCATTCGAGCAGCACGGGATTCTGGAATACGATACCGACGTCGGTGCGCGGCTTGACGATGCTCTCGCCTTGCACCGCCACCTGGCCGTGCGAGGCCGGGATCAGCCCCGCAGCGATCATCAGGAGCGTGCTCTTGCCGCAGCCGCTCGGCCCCAGGATCGACAAGAATTCGCGTTGCTTCTGTTCGATCGAGATGCCATCCAGCGCCCGCACCGGGCCATCATCGGCAGCGTAGATTTTCGACAGCCCGCGAAACTCCAGATACGGCTCGTCGCCGCGTGAGCTTGTGGAGCCGGCAGGGCCGCCGTTCCGGTCATAGGCGGCATTCGCGATCAAAGCCATGTGCGTGATGTCGCTCAGTTGGCCGGCGGAACGAACTCGCTCTCAGTCGGAACGAAATCGTTGGTGTAGAGGTCGGCCGCCTTCAGTGGCGTGGTGACACCGCCATATTCCTTGAGCGTCTCGACCGTGGCGTCCCAATCCTTGTCGGACATCCAGCCGAGCGGCTTGCCCATAGTGTTCGGCGTGTTCCAGTTGAGAACGGTCATCTCGAACTCGCGCTTGGCGATTTCGGGCACGACCTCCGGGGCGTACTTTTTGGTGATGGCAATCGCCTCGTCGGTGTGTTGACGGGCGTAGAGGAAGCCCTTGAGCGTCGCACGCACGAACGCCTTCACCAGGTTGGGATCCTGCTTCAGAAGATCGTTATGAACGATGATGCCGTTGCTGACCGCGGTCACGCCGCAGTCCGCGTACATGAATGACGTCGTCTCTTTCTTGGAGCGGACTTCGATGCCGGGCACCGTCCCCTGGGCGTAGCTCGCCACCCCCTGGACCTTGTTGGCAACGAGTGCCGGCACCGTGCCGGCGGGATCGACGTTGATCACCTGGATCTTGCTGCTATCAAGCTTGCAGCCTTTCACGAAAGCCGGCCACTGCTGGAACTGCGTGCCGCCGGGCGCGATGCCAACGGCTTTGCCTTCGAGGTCCTTGGGTGTTTTGATCCCAGACTCCTTGAGCACGATCAACGCCGTGGGGTTGCGCCGATAGATCGCGCCGACCATCGTGAGGTTCATGCCCTTCGACACGCCGGCGCCGACCACGAAGCCGTCGGCGAAACCGAACATGGTGGCTTTGCTCGCAACCAGCTGCGCGGTGCTGCCGGAGCCCTTCCCTGGGCCGAGATCGACGTTGAGACCAGCCTCGTCGTAGAAGCCCTTGTCCTTCGCCACCACGAAACCTGAATTCGGGCCCTGGTAGATCCAGTCGAGGCGCAGCGTCACGTCCTTCTTCTGCGCCTGGGCGGGCAAGCATGACAGCGCGAGACCCGCGACGATGGCGGCGTGAAGAATGGAAGACTTTCCGGCGATCCAGCGAGACACCTGCGACCCTCCTTGCGGCCCATCGGCCTGTCCGAAGTACCAGCGGCTGCATACAAGTCTTATGCCAGCGGACAGGCTAGCAGCGTTGGCCGCGCTGTCGCAATCGGCGTGAAAGCAGCGATATTTCCGACACTTGGCGCGCGCGGAGCACCAACGCGGCGGCCGCCCGCTATTTTGGCTGGCGTTCGTCCCAGAGCTTCTGCATGCTTTCCGCAAAACCGAATGGATCGGCCCTCGTCGCCTGCCATACGTGTTGGGCGCGATCGTCGGCAAGCACGAGGTCGTTGCCGCTACGCAGTGCTTCGAGCGTGCGCGCGGCGACCTGCTGCGGCGACGTTTTCGGCTGGCTTATATCGGCTGCCATGTCGGTATCGATATAACCTGCGTGAACGGAGAGCACCCGCGTGCGTTGTGCCTTGAGTTCGATGCGTGCGCTCTCGGTGACCGCGAGGGCCGCACGTTTCGAGGCGCCGTAGGTGGCGTTGAACGGCAACGTGAACCAGCTCACGACCGACAGCACATTGACGATGGCGCCGCCGCCGTTCCGCTTCAGCACCGGCGCAAAGGCGCGGATCATCCCGAGCACGCCATAGACGTTGACCTCCATCTCGGCACGCATTGCCACCTCGGAGCCTTCGGTCATCATCGGGCTCGAATGCATCACGCCCGCATTGTTGATGAGGAGATTGACGTCCCCGCAGTGAGCCGCGGCCGCTGCAATTTCGTCCGGCTTGGTGACATCGAGCCGGACCGGCACGAGCCTAGGATCGGTAACAGCCGAAGGATCGCGCGCCGCCGCATAGACCTTTGCGGCTCCCGCAGCCAGCAACGCCATCGCATAGGCCTTGCCCAGACCCCGGTTGGTGCCGGTGACCAGTGCCACGCTTCCTTCGATCTGCATCGCTCTATCTCCGGCTTTGCTGTGTGATAGCCTTCAAATGAAGAGCTCGCCATGCGTGGTGTGCACGCCATCTCTGCATTTTTCCTGCCGTCTCAGCCGCAGCATAGAATTTGCAAGATAGGACGCTCGTCAGAGTGAAGTCATGGATCGCAAGACGAGGATCGCAGTGGTGGGCGCGGGCCTTGGCGGGATGACCGTCGCTGGCTTCCTGCAACGCGCAGGCTTTCCCGTGATCGTCTATGAGCAGGCGCCGTCGTTCTCGCGCATCGGCGCAGGCATCATTCTGACTTCCAATGCCACCAAGGTGCTACGCCGGCTCGGTGTCGAGCAGATGCTGGTCGACACCGGTATCAAGGCAGATTGTTATATCAGTCGGGCCTGGGATACCGGCAAAACGATCTATGACATCTGGTTCGATGCCGAGAGCGAGGCCCGATTTGGCGGGCCCTATGTCAACATTCATCGCGGCGACCTGCATGCCGTCATCCATAGTGTGGTTGAGCCAAGCGCCGTCGCTTTCAATCACCGGCTTCTCGAAGTCAAAGAAAGCGCAGACGCGGTGCGATTGCGCTTCGACAACGGTGTGACGGTCGAAGCCGACATCGTCATCGGCGCTGACGGCGTGAACTCCAAGGTCCGAGAGCATCTCATCGGCTTCGAGCCGCCGCGCTTCATTGGCAAGATAGCGCATCGCGCAATTTTCCCGACCGAACTGCTCGGCGGATACAAGATTCCCGATTGCACCAAATGGTGGGGGCCGGACAGGCATCTCCTGGTCTATTTCATGACGCACCGACGCGATGAAGTCTATGTAATCGGCGTAATGCCACGGAAAAGCTGGGACACCGAAGCGGCGTCGTTGCCCAGTTCGCGTGAGGCGCTGTTCGAAGGATTCGGGCATTTCCATCCCGATTTGCAGCGTGTGCTCAATGTCGTGCGAGACGCGAGTGTGTGGCCAGTCTTCGACCGCGAACGCAACGACCGATGGAGCGGCGGCCGTGTCGCGCTTCTCGGCGACGCCTGCCATCCGGTGAGGCCGTTCATGGCGGCCGGGGGCGCCATGGCCATTGAGGATGCGGCAATCCTGAGCCGCTGTCTTTTTGAGTTCGATACCCCAGCCGCAGCCTTCCGCAGCTATGAGGCGACACGGCAGGCTCGTGTCGGCGACGTCCAGCGCATCTCCGTCGAGAACACCTGGATGGGCGGTCCGACCGAAACCGATTGGTTCTACTGCTACGATGCCTGCACCGCACCGCTTGCCGCCCCGCAGCCCGTGAGAGCGACCTAATTCGCCGACGCCCGTTTCGGCTCGCCTGTTTCCGATTGCAGCATGTTGTCGAACTCGTCGTGACCGACGACCTGCGACCACATCGGATAAACGCTGTTGACCATCTGCTCAGCCATCTGATCGAAGAAACCGATGGTGCCCTCGCGCAGCGCGTAGACGTGATAGCCGAGGTCATAGGCTGAGATAACGGACGCATAAACGCAGACATCGCTGGTGAAGCCCGCGATGGCGACGTTCTTGATGCCTTTCGATCGCAGGATGTCGTTCAGACCGGTGCCGCCGAACGCACTGACCTGGACACGTGGCGGCAGGAACAAGTCGCGGTCGCCTGGGCCGGGGCGCAGCGGTTCGTAGTATGCAGCCTCCTTGGAGCCGACCTTCCAGGCGCCGCGGTTGATCTGGCCGCGGTGGAAGCCGCCAGGATTGGTCGGATCGAGCTCGCGATAGTCCTGGGTGTAACCCTCGGTGACGTGCACAACGAGCACGCCTTTGGCGCGAGCTTTCTTCACGAGATCGACGGTACGTTCGAGCATATGCGTCTTGGCGTAGTGTTCCTTGAACTTTCCGTACCAGGCGCCGTCCGGCGAAGTGAAGTTGGCCTGGAAGTCGACCAGGATGATGGCGGTTTCACTGGCCTTCAATGTCGTCGCAACGGGCGGCAGCGGCTCGGCGCGCGTCGGACCAGCCGCGCACATCACGGCAAGGCCGGCCAAGGACGCGCACAAACGAATCGCGGATGCTTTCATGACAGACCTCCCAATGTTTTTTATTGGACGCCTGATCTCTTAGATCGGCATGAGAAGTCTACCGATCCTTTTCGGCTAGCGGGAGGTGGCTGGTTGCAAATTCGTGCCGCGCATTGTGCGATAAGCGCCCGCAATCAAGCTTTCAAGTTTTGGACAGCATCCGTTCCGCCAACGGCGGCAGAAATTTTTCCGTGTACACATCGCCGGGTGCTGGCTTGGTCGCGAGGCTGTAGGCCTCGCAGATCGCGTCGATGGTGAATTGCAGCTTCGCGGGATCGACCACACTCAGCCCGTTCTTCATGACCGCGGCGGTCTTGGTCAATTCCAGAGCCAAACCAAGCCGCACCTTCTCGATGTCGAGCTTCATCATGGGATCGCGGGCTTTGAGCACTGCGAGACCCGCGTCGGGATCCGCGACGGTATCCTTGGTGCCTCTGTTCAGCGCTGCGACCACGCCCTTCACGGTCTCCGGATTCTCGTCCGCGAACTTCTTCGTCGTAACGAGCGCAAGGCCGTACATGTTGGCGCCGAATTCGGAATATTTCAGCACCGACAGATCGTCCATCGTCATGCCAAGCTCGAGCGCCGCCGGGATGTTCGAATTTGTGAAACCGCCGGTGCCGGCCACCTCGCCGCGCTTCAGCATCGGGCCGAAGAGCTGGGGCTGCACGTTGATCCATTCAATCTTGACGTTCTCGGCTTTGGCCGCCTTGAGCAGAATCGACACTGTGTCGTGCACGGCGGTGCCGGGGCCGCCCGCAATCTTTTTGCCGTCGAGGTCGGCTGGCTTGCGGATGCCTGCGTCCTTGCGGGTGACGACCGCGAGCGGTGAATCGTCAAAGCTGATATAGACCGCAAGCAGCGGCGACGACGGGTTCATGGCGTTGAAGCGCACCATCGACGGCATATCGACCCAGCCGAACTGATAGGCACCGCCCGCCACGCTCACCGCCACGTTGGTGGCGCCCTTGCCGGCATCGAGCGCGTCGACGACGACTCCTGCGTCCTTGAAGTAACCCTTCTGCTGCGCAAGGAAGTAAGGCGCGTGCGTGCCCTGGATGATCCAGTCCATCATGATCTTGACGGATTTGGTTTCCGCCACGGCGCGACGAGTGAACGATGCCGGAGCGATGAGCACTGTGGCGGCGGCGCCGAGCAGTATGGTACGCCGGCTGACTTGACGCCGATCCCCGCAGTTTGCCGGGCCGTGTCCGCGAAATTTCATGTATTTTGCGACCATCGCGATTGATCCCTCGTGAGCCGCCGGCGTTCGCGTCGAAGCAAGAAGCATGCCCGGACATGGGCTTGTCACAAGCTTGGCACGCTCGTTGCAAGCCTTCGCGGCATCATGTGGCGCGCAATCAAGCAATTCGCAGACCTTGAGGGTCTTTCGACCTGGTCATGGACAACAGCGTGGGAAGCGGCGTGGGCGATGTCTTGGGCCGCAGGCCATGGCGTCGATCCGCTGGGCAGAAAGCAACGCGAGGACGCGTCTTGAAAAACTTCGTCGATCTCGACCGCGTCTGGTTGCGCTATGGCGACGATGAGGACGGCACGCTGGCGCTGCAGGACATGTCGATGCGGGTCGACAGCGGCGAGTTCGTCGCGGTGGTCGGCCCCTCGGGCTGCGGCAAGTCGACTCTCATGAAGGTGGTCACCGGACTATGGCCGCCCTCGCGCGGCGGCGTCATCGTCAACAATCGCGAGGTCGATAAGCCCCTCAGCATCACCGGCATGGCGTTCCAAAACCCGACGCTGCTGCCGTGGCGGACCACGCTCGACAACGTCATGCTGCCCTTGGAGATCGCGGAGCCACATGCCTCGCGGCTGCGCCGCGAGCGCGCAAGCTACGAAGCCAAGGCGCGCGAGCTTCTGGAACTCGTGGGTCTGAAAGGTTTCGAGGACAAATTCCCCTGGCAACTCTCCGGCGGCATGCAACAGCGTGCCTCGATCTGCCGGGCGCTGATCCACGATCCGTCGCTCCTGATGCTCGACGAGCCGTTCGGCGCGCTCGACATGTTCACTCGCGAAGAACTGTGGCTGGCGATGCAGGACCTGTGGCTCAATCGCAAGCCAACCGTGATCCTGGTGACGCACGATCTCCGCGAAGCCGTTTTCCTATCCGACCGCATTCTCGTCATGAGCGCGCGGCCCGGCCGGATCGTCGCCGAGCGCGTGGTGAATCTTCCTCGTCCTCGCGCCCTGCCGATGACCTATGAGCCTTACGCGGTCGGCCTCGTGCAGGAGCTACGCGAGCACATCAGCGCCGCAAGGAAGGCCGCATGACCGACGCCGCCCTCGACGCGACGCCGGTTCGCAAGAAGAGACGGCGGAAGCTTTCTCGCAACAAAGCGTTCCGGCGGGTGCTGCCCTGGCTTGTCGTGGCCGCAATCTTCGGGCTCTGGCAGGTGCTGGTCACTGGGTTGCGCATCGAACCCTTCGTGCTGCCCGCGCCCAGCGCGATCTTCGCCGCCGGCTGGCAATGGCATGGCCCGATCCTCGACAACGCCTGGCAGACCTTCATGACCACCGCGGTCGGCTGCCTGTTCGCGATCGTGGTGGGGCTGCTCGGCGGCATCGCGATCGGCTCGTCGACGCTGGTCTATGACGGCTTCTACCCGGCACTGATCGGCTTCAACACCATTCCGAAGGTCGCCGTGGTGCCGATCCTAATCATTTGGTTCGGCATCGGCACGGTGCCGGCGATCATCACGGCGTTCCTGCTGGCATTCTTCCCCATCCTGGTGAATGTCGCGACCGGGATCGCCACCGTGGAGCCGGAATTACAGGACGTTCTCCGCGCGCTCGGCGCTTCTCGTTGGCAGGTGATCAAAAAGGTCGGGCTGCCGCGTTCGATGCCTTATTTCTTCGCCTCGCTGAAAGTTGCGATCACGGTGGCTTTTGTCGGCTCGATCGTGGCCGAGACCGTGGGATCGAACAAAGGCATCGGCAATCTGATGCTGGTTGCATCGTCGCGCTTCGAGGTGCCGCTCGCCTTCGCCGGGCTTCTGGTCACCGGCGTGATGGGCATTCTGATGTATGCGGTTGCAAGCATTATCGAGCGCCGCATGACCGGTTGGGCGACACGCGGCGTCGACAGCGGCATGGTCGCGCCTGCAGGTTAGGTTCAGACGCCGCGCCTGTTGCCCCAGGCCAGCACGTGAAGCTGCGGCAGCACGGTCGCGCTGAACCAGCGATCGTCCGTCACCCGTCCGATCAGCCAGCGCAGGCGTGCGCCAAGATCATCCATGTCGGCGTCTTCAGATTGCCGGCCGTCAGCCGCGATCAATGGCGCCGGATTGCCGACCTGAAGGTACACCGGGAGCGTCGGGTGGCGGCTCGACAAATCCTTGGCATAGGCGAAGTCGGCGTCGTCGAACACAACGACCTTCAGCACCACGCGCGGTCCCTGCCCGGCTGCGCCAAGGCAGGCATCGAGAGCATCCCAATCGGTTGTCATGCCCGATGACGGCGGCTTTGGGCTCAGGATCAGCCAATCGAGCGCAGCGAACCAGGGCGCCGCCACGCTGCCCTGAGTCTCCACCGCGAAGCCGTGACCCCGCGCGCGTCCGAGTTCGATCAACGGCTCGAGCGGCTGTGTGGCCGGGTTGCCGCCGGTGAGCGTGACCGGGATCGGATGGCCCGCGGTCAGATCATCGATGCGCGCGACGATTTGCTCGGGTGTCATCGGCGTCCATTCGCTGCGGTATTCGGGCAGCACAGCGTAAAGCGTATCGCACCACGCGCAGCGGTAATCGCAGCCGCCGGTGCGGACGAACACGGCCGGCCTGCCGATCAGCGGACCCTCACCTTGCACGGTCGGCCCGAAGATCTCGCTGATCCGGATGGTCTCCTTCATGGCCGATATTCGGCCCAAGTGTTGGGCGTTTCGCTGACACGCACGGCCGTGACCTCCGGCCATCGCGTCTTGCACCAGTCATACAGCCACTTGCAGATCACCTCCGTGGTGGTGCGATCGTGGCCAAGAACGTCGTTGAGGTGCTTGTGGTCGAGCGTGCCGTCGATGAACTGCTTCAGGGCGGCAAGTTCATGAAAGTCACGCACGAAACCCGTGTCGTCGAGCGCGCTGGATTGCAGGTTCACCTCGACTTGGTAGTTGTGACCGTGCAGTCGTCCGCAGGGATGGTCGGGAGCAAGCCCGCCGATGACGTGCGAGGCCGAGAACGCAAAGCGTTTGCAGATCGTATACATGGGCCACCGCTAGTTCGCCGGGCGGGCGAAGCGCGGGTGGACGACGTGGAGATCAGGCCGGCGGACAATGCCGCCGTGCCCGACCCAACGGGCCGGAAATCTCATACTGGGCTCCTTGTTTTTACCGGGTAGGCTGCGACCGGGCCGGCGCGATGCCGACAGGCGTCTTTTGCTACCGCTTGGCGGGCGGTGTCAATCGTTGACGGCAGGCGAGCCTTGCGGCTTTGTGGCTTCCACCAACTCCGGCACATCCTTGCAGTCGCCGGCAGCGTCTTTCAAAAGCTTTTGCATGAACGGCCGGTAGGTTTCGGTAAAGCGCTTGTCGGCCGGATGACACAGGTAGCGGCGGTGGAGCCTGATATCCACCTGGAACGCCGTCAGCCATTCCTTGATGCCCTCGTTGTCGCCGCCGCCTCGCACAACATTCAAGATGTCATCGTAGGCGTAGATCATGTGGCTCACGAAGGCCTGGTAGCGCAGGTACTCATTATGGTTGCGCATCAGCGCCGCATAGTCGGGATCGGACAGATGCGGATAGCGCAAGATCGCGTCGCTGTAGGTTGCGTAGTTGCGCCGCGCGTCGGCGAGTTCGGCGCGATAAGCCTCAGCTTCCGATTTCTTGCGGTTGTCGTTGAGTTGAAAGATCACCACCGCGAAGCCGACCAGCGCGATCACGGCTGAGGCGATCTGCGCAAGGTTGCCGAAGCGCGAATACCAGGGCGCGGACACGGCCGCCGGTGCCGCAGGGGCCGGCGGTGGTACGGCCAGCGTCGCGGCCGCGTCCCGCGATGTTTTCGGCGTCGTCTCCGGCGTCGTCATGGGGCAACCCTCCCGGCCCAGAGCTTTAGGCCTGAGCGCGCCCCGTTACAATCGCTCAACCGGCTACCTTTTCTCGGCAATGGCCTTGAGCAGCGGATCGAGCCGGGCCATGTCGGCCAGGATGCTCTGATCGAATTTTTCCAGCGGCATATCACGCGGCTCGATCGCTTGCGCCCGGATCTTCGCCTGCAACTCGGCGTCCTTGCCGACTTCGGAAATCGCTTCGCTGAGCTTTTTCAGGATCGGCTTGGGCGTCTTGGCGGACGCCAGGATGCCGTACCAGGTGGCATTCGTATAATCGACGCCCTGCGACAGCGCGGTCGGGATCGCGACCGGCTCGGTCACCGGTTCTTTCGACGAGACCGCGAGCGCGCGCAGCCGCCCGTCGGCCAACAGTTGCTGCACGAAGGCCACCGGCACGAACGAGGCTTGGATGCGTCCACCGAGCAGGTCGGCAATGATCGTGGCGCTCACCGTGTAGGGCACATGCACCATGTCGGTGCCCGTCTTCAGCGCGAAATAAGCGCCGGCGAGATGCGTCGCAGTGCCGATGCCGGCCGAACCGTAGTTCACCTCACCAGGTTTGGACTTCGCGAGCGCGACAAACTCCTTGAGGTTCGAGACGCCGAGCGAAGGCGCCACGGTCACGACAGTCGGCGCCTCGCCAACCAGCGCCACGCCGGAGAAATCCCGCACCGGATCGAATGGCAGATTCTTGTTCAGGGTGCCGAGGATGGCGTGCCCGGAGTTGGCGAACAGCAGCGTATAGCCGTCAGCCGGAGCGGTTGCGACCGCCTGCGCGCCGATGAGACCTCCAGCGCCCGGGCGATTCAGCACCACCACCTGCTGACCGAGTTTCACCGACAACCGATCGGCATAGAGACGCGCCAGGATGTCGATGGTGGTGCCCGCGGTGATCGGTGCAACGATCGTGATGACACGCGAAGGATACTGATCCTCGGCGCGGGCTTGCGTGGCAAGCCCCATCCATCCGGCCAGCAAAGCAGCAAGCAGCGCGATGACGCGCATGGTATTCCCTCCCGGTTCATTTGTTGTTCGTTCGAAATCAGCAGAGCGCGACGGCGCGGATCGGCGAGGCTTCGGCGCCGATCAGATTGAGTGGCAGGCCGATCAGCGTGAAGCGCTCTTTCTCGATGCGGTCGAGGTTCTTCAGATACGGCATGGTGATGATGCCGTGCTCGCTGAGCGTACGCGAATTGTGGAAGGTGCGCGGCGCGTTGGGCTCGTCATTGCCGTGATAGAAATCGTAACCGACGATCACCACGCCCTTGTCGATGCACCACATCGTGGCGCCGATGGTGAGATACGGCGATTCAACCATCCATTTCTCTGAGCCACCGTCATAAGTGTTGTTATGGTCGGTGCGCAGCAACAACCGATCGCCCTTGCGGATACGGTTGCCGAGCGAGTTCTCCATGTCCTTCTCGGTGATCGCTTTGCTCGGCAGCTTGTGGCGGAAGTCGGCGATGACGGCGTCGCCGATGAACAGGTCCAAGGGCAACTGATGGATCTGCGTGCCGCCGCGCACGTTGTGCTCCGGCGCGTCGACGTGGCTTCCGGCGTGGAGCCGCATGTGCACGCCACGCACGATCTGACCGGCGCCGCCCGGCGCGTCGTGCTCCTTGATGACCTCCATCTCGAACTGCATGTCTTTCTTGAAGCCTGCCGGCGTGCGCATGCCGAAGTTCTTCGGATCGAGCTCAAGGCTGATGTCGACGATCTTGCCGTACTGGATCATGGATATTCCCCGTTGAATTGGCTCACGGCAGGCCGAGACCTGAGCGGACGTCGCGCCGAAGGCCCGAAATGGTGCGCGCGACGAAATCCTCGCCTCGCTCCTCGCCCGCCAGGATCACCCGCGTGGTCTCGATGAAATGCTCGGCCGTGAACGTGATGGCGGCATTCGCATCACGCGCGAGCGCCGCTTCCATGATGCGCTGGTGCTCCAGGTCGAAGTCACGGCCGCCGAGGCCGTGTTGCACCGAGAGACGCCGGTAGCGGTCGCTGAGATCGTAGAGTTGGGCGCGGAAATTCATGGTCTGGCGCGACTGGCAGGCGCCGACCAGCGCGTCATGAAACTCGCGATTGCCGCGATACCACGGGTCGCTGAGCTTCTCGCCGTCCTGTTTTGGGCATCCGCGCAGCCGGTGTGCCGCGGCGATGATCTCGGCCTCCCAGGCCCGGTCGCCCCGGTCGATGGCCGCGCGCAACGCCGCGCCCTCGACCCAAGCGCGGGTCTTGGTGATGTCGAGCAGGTTCTCGACCGACACAGGAGCCACGCGAAAGCCGCGCTGGCCCTCCGCGGTGACAAGCTCAAGCGAGGTGAGCTTGGACAACGCCTCGCGCAGCGGCGTGGCGCCGACTCCGTAGGCTTCGCGCAGATGCTCCACGAGCATCTTCTCGCCGGGCTTGAGTTTGGCGCTGATGATGTCGGCGCGCAGCCGGTCAAATGCTTGGACGGCCAGGGTCGACGCCTTACTCGCTTGGTCCGTTTCCTCTAACATCTGCCAATATCTCGATGTTGGGTATTTTTATCGAGATTTTGTTTGAGGCTGTCAAGCCGACATGCCTCCTCCCGCAGGATCCTACAAAGCCCTGACTGAATTGAGCTCGCTTAAGCCCCGATTTCAGCGGCGATCAGATGCGCCACCGCTGGCGGCGTCGCCCCCTTATGAAACGCCTGCACCCGCTCCTGCAGGTCCCGCCCCTCCTGGGTCACCCGCTCATGCTGGCGCAGGTGCTCGATCCAGGATGCGATCAGGAAAGTCTCCACGAACTTGTCCGGTTCGGCCACGTCCTCGAACACGCCCCACTCGAAGGCGCCGTCGCGGCGGCGCTGATCGGACAGCGCGAGCAATGCGTCGAGGAACGCGTCCCGGTCGTTCGGGTCGATGCGGTACTCGATCGTCACCAGCACCGGCCCACGATCGCTGTCGATGTTCTGGGCGAGCACCGGCGCAGGCCAGTGCATCGATGGATTGAGATCGACGCCCGCACCGGTCTGCAGCTTCCAGCGCCGCAACGCGACGAGCGCGATGACGAGCGCCGCGGCCGCGATGATATGGCTCGCCGGCAATCCGACATGCGCCGCCACCTGCCCCCAGGCCATGCTGCCGAGACTCATCGCGCCGAACATCACGGTGACGAACAGCGCCAGCCCTCTGCCCCGCACCCAGGCCGGCAGGCTCATCTGCGCGGAGACATTGATGGTCGCGAGCACGGCGATCCACGACAGGCCGGCGACGAAGCTTGCAACCAGCGCTGTCGCGGGATTGCGTGCGAGCCCGAACAGCGCAAGCGCCACGGCCGTTCCCACGGTGCCGGCCGAAGCCAATCCGTCTGCGCCGAGACGGTCCCTGATCAGCGGCAACACGAGCGCACCGATCACCGCGCTGCCTCCGATCGCGCCAAGCAGGATGCCGTAAAGCGTGGGACCGCCCTGCACCTGGTTGCGTGCGACGAGCGGCAGCAGCGCCCAGTAGGCGCTGGCGAAGATGAAGAATCCGATCGCGCGGATGAGCGTCGCGCGCAGATGCGGGTTGCGCCGCGCATGACGCAAACCGACCAGCATGGCGCTGCCGAAGCGCTCTGGCGGCAGGCTCTTCGATATGCGCTCCTGCGGCCGCCACCAGATCAGCGCTGCGATCACCCCAAGGCTGGTGACCGCATTGATCCAGAATGGCGCGGCAATCCCGAGCGCGCCGATCAGCAGGCCCGCCAGTGCAGGCCCGACGGCGCGGCTGACATTGATGCCGACGCTGTTCGCGGCGACCGCGGGCGACAGTTCCTCACGCGGCACGAGTTGCGGCACGATCGACTGCCAGGCCGGCGCAATCAGCGCAGCGCCAACGCCCATCACGAAGGTGAAGCCGAGGAGCGAAGCCGGCGTGATCCGGTTGAGCCAGACCAGCAGCGAAAAGCCTGCGACGAGGATCGTGAGCAAGAGCTGCACGGCGATCAAGAGCTTGCGCCGATCGAGGATGTCGGCCAAGGCGCCTGCCGGAATGCCGAACAGGAACATCGGCAACGTGGTCGCAACCTGCACCAGCGAGACAATCAGCGGATCCGGATTGAGGCCGGTCATCAGCCAGCCGGCCGCGGCATTCTGCATCCAGGTGCCAATGTTGGAGATCACCGTCGCGATCCAGAGGATCGCAAAGACCGGATGGCGGAATGGCGCCCAAGAGGAAATGGACGCTGCAGATGGGCCGATCGATGCAGAGCCTGGAGTCTTGTCAATCATCCCGCCGTTTTACACCGCGGAACGGTGGTAGCCCATGGCGCCTGGAAGCTTACTGGATCCTATGCGAGGCGGCCCGCGGCCGGAAACGAGGCATGCGTGCGATCCTCCACGTTGCGGCAGAGTTCAAAAACGAAAAGACCGCCCGAGGGGCGGTCTTTCCAACTCAAACAGGCGCGATGCGCTACATCGACTTGTGCTGTTTCTTGGAGTGATGGGCCGCCTTCTTGGCCTTGGCCGGTGCGGGCTTCGCCTTGGGCGTGCTGCCCGGATCGGATGTGTCGGCCTTGGCCGGATCGGAAGAAGGGGTGCTCTGGGCCATCGCACCGCCGCTGCAGATACCGACAGTGAGAGCCACCGCGAGCGCCAGTTTCGCAAGATTGGTCATCAGACGATCTCCTCGGATTGCGACGCCCCCGACAACGTAGCCTAGCTGAAGCAGTTCCGCGTTTTGGCGCATGTCCGGAATTTAATGTGGCCGGGACGTGAAGCCTGCAGTCAGGACCCATCAACATCGCAGCATTGAGCATGAGGCGTCCCGCCAAACGGAACATCCTGCAATGATCTCGATAACGCCTGGCGGATAAGAGCCTCGAACACCGGCCACCGTTTCGTTCGTAGTTGTACGGATACCCGACGTGGCATTCGTCCAGTATCAAAGACATATGGTCGACAGCAGCCTTGATCTCCGGTTCTACGCTCTCTGGTGCGAGCGCCTGGCAGATGAATGCCCGGACAAAATTACCGCCGATGAATTGCGTCAGATGAGCATCGAACTCGCCGAACGGGCACAAAGTCAGAGCTTCCTTAAAAGAACCGCAGCCTAAGAAGCGCGACTTGGCAGACACACCTTGAGGGTCCTGCTTCCGGGGGGGAGCAGGACCTTTTTCTTCATTATCGCGGCGCTGCATGGCGCTGGGAATCTCATCGTCGCCCCCGCGATATGCTGAAGGGAATGCGTCGTGGGAAATCTCGTTTTCAAATGTCCGGCGACCGGTCAGAAATTTGACACGGGGTTTCTATCGACCCGCGCCGAAATGCAGAAGATGCCACGTGACGCGCAGATGATCCTGCGCTGCCCGGTGTGCAGAGACCGTCATACTTTCATGGTGGTGGACGGCGAAATCACCGGACAAGACTAAGCGGTCTTGAACCGCTGCCGCCTCCGAAAAAAAAGTCCCCGGTGCAGCGGATGGTTGGCTGAAGGCCTATATATCGAAGGCCCCTCCCGCGTTGTGCCCGCGAGCCATGCCGACCGACACCAGCCACGCAAGTGACGGCCTCGTCTACGCCAAGACCGGCGACGGCCTTCTGCTTCCGGTCATCGACGTGTCGCGTCCGCCTTTCGCGGTACCCGACGATCCGGCCAGCAATGCCGAACTGCGCAACACGTTCGTCGAATGGATCCGCAAACAACAAAGAGTGCCGCGTTTCCTCACCAAGCTCATGATGCGGCTGGCCGCCCGGCGTTCACGACTGCTGCGGACGCTGTTTCAATCGGACCAGGGCTATCTCGACAGCATCACCACTTACATCATGAAGCTTGGCGGCAACCACCTGCCCGCAGGCTTCGACAGTCCGGTGGACCGCAAGGTCGCCGATACACCCCATGCCCCGCTGCTGCGGCTGCGGATGCAGCAGATCGCCAAGCTCCTTGCCGAGGCGTTGCGTGAGCCTCTGGCCCGCAACCCCAACGCACCGCTGCATCTCGTCAATATCGCGGGCGGTCCCGCGCTCGACAGCATCAACGCGCTGATCTTGCTCAACCGCTCCGATGCGAAACTCCTGGAGCGGCCGATCGCAATCGACGTCATGGACGCGCAGACCGAAGGACCAAGCTTTGGCGCCAACGCACTCGTGGCGCTTCAGGCACCTGGTGCTCCGCTGCATGGACTCGACATTGCCTTCACGCATCGACCGTATGACTGGAATGACACGGCGGCGCTGCGCTCCCTTCTTGAAGACATGCGCGGCGCCGTCGTCGCCGCCTCGTCCGAAGGCGGGCTGTTCGAGTACGGCAGCGACGACGCTATCGTCACAAACCTCACCTCGCTCCGCCAAGGCGGCGTGGCCATCGTCGCCGGATCGGTCACGAGCGGGATCGAACTGCGGAAGCAGATGATCGCGCAGACCCGTTTCAAGCTCTATCCGCGTGGTCTCGAAGGGATTACGCCCCTTGCCGCTCGCGCCGACTATGCCGTGACCCGGAGCGAACCCGCGCTATTCAGCGATCAAGTGTTGCTGCAACCGGCGTAGACGCCTTAATAACCATAACATTGTCGGTGAACCGCAATGGAGCACCGCCTTTTTAGACCTGGATTCAGGTGATTTTCACCACCTGCGGTGTAGATGCGCCGATGCTTCCATTGGACGCAGCGCACGCGCACGCCCCTAACAGGGTCCCTCTTCTGGACCTGCTCCGCCTCGTTGCGGTTTTGGGGGTGATGGCGTTCCACTATGGCTATCGCGGGCCGACCACGCAGGACGCCACCTACGCGGCGCTGCCGGAGCTTGCTCCGATCGGCCACTACGGCTTTATCGGCGTGTCGATATTCTTCGTCATCAGCGGCTTTGTCATCGCCTATTCGGCGGAGGGGCGAACCGCCTCGAGCTTCGCCATTGCGCGCTTCGCCCGGATCTATCCAACCTACGTGCTCTGCATGACGCTGACGTTCCTGGGCGTACTGTTGTTCGGTGCGCCGCTGTTCGGAACGAGCCTCATGCAGTGGGCCGCGAACCTGCTGATGCCCGCGGTGCCGCGTCCCTACATGGACAGCGCCTACTGGTCGCTCGCGGTCGAGATCGTCTTCTATGCGTGGGTGACGCTCTTCATCCGGCTCGGGCTATTCCCGAGGCGCACCGATTTCATCGTAGCGATCTGGCTTGGCGTCTCGCTGCTCAATGAATTGACCTTGGACATCAAGCTCATCGGGAAGTTGCTGCTCGCCGATTACAGCGGCTTCTTCGCCACCGGCATCATGATCTATCAGTTTCACCGTGGCCGGCGCGACGCTCTGCTGCAGTGCCTGATGGCCGCCGCGGTTGCAACTGCGATATTTCATGCCATTCACAATCTCCAATGGCTCCGCCAACACAGCGGCGAACCGTTCAACAACTGGATCGTCACGGCGATCTGCCTTGTTTCGATTGCGGCCATTCTGCTCGCGACGCGCATCCGATCTCTGCCGCTCCCCCCGGCGCTGGTGCTCGCGATCGGCGGCATCACCTATCCGCTTTACCTGCTGCATCAGCAGCTCGGATATACGCTGTTCGAGCGGATCGGACCGGTCGCCCATCCCGCAACGCTGGTTGCGGCGATCCAATTCGTGATCGTGACGCTGTGCTGGGCGATCTGGCGTTTTGCCGAGCCGCCCATGCAGCGCTGGACGAAGATGGCGCTGAGCCGGCTCGCCGGTCGCATCGGTTTCATTGCGACGCGAACGTCCACGGCTTCGCCGGTATCACGATAGCGATTTCACGAATACGTCGGTTTATTTCGGCCGATGCGCCGCCGCTTGAGCCGCGACGCCTTGCGATTCCGGATCGTCAAGCAGACCTTCGACGAAGAACCGAACGATCTCGCGCCACCATTGTCGCATGCGTTGCTCCCCGAACTCGCTCTACCTGCACCGATTCCGTGCGCACCGGGAAGGTCTTGTTAAGACACGCATCGACATGATCGGGGAGATTTCGATTCGTTCTTCTGGAACAAACCGGAGTCAGGAGTGGAACATCGGACATCCGATGTTTGCGCGGTGCTCCCGCCGGAGAGCGTGACATTCAGTCGGGAGCGACAACGATGAATCATTTCGACGCGGCGGTTGTGATCGTGGTGCTCACGCTCGCGGTCATGGGTTTTCGCGCCGGATTGCTGCGGAGCCTGGCCGACATCCTGGGATTTGTCGCCGCCGCACCGCTCGCCGTGGCGCTGACGCCTTACTTCAGTTCGGCCGCGGCGGGACGGACGGCCGTGGCGTCCTCCCCGTTCGGCACGAGTTCGTTGATGTTCTTCGGGCTGTTCCTGATCGGCGGGTTTCTGCTCGCCCAGTTGATGCGCCAGATGGTGGCGGGGCTCGCCGGCAACGACATCCTGCTGTTCGACCGCTGTGCGGGCCTCGTGCTCGGCGCCGCACGTGCGCTCCTGGTCGCCGTCACTATCGTGCTGATCTTCGACCGGATCATTCCGGCCGGTCACGATCCGGCGTTTCTGAAGGGATCCAAAACGCGGCCGTTGTTGTCGCTCGCCGCGCAGCGCGGCCTCAAATCCCTGCCGCCCGAGACCACCGAATATATCGACCGCTTGAAGCGCGACCGCGGTTTATAGTTGGTCTGCTGCCGGACGGCCGTGCCAACCCCACCATTGGACCCAGGTCAGATGCTTGCAGGCCGGGCAGTGATAGAGCTGCGCACCGGGCTCGTTGCCGAGCGGCTGCACCACGGTTTCCAGGCTGGCCGATGTGCCGCAACGCTCGCAAAGCACCGCAGGCTCGCTGGACTTCGAATCGGAGGACATGACTTCCAAGACCATGACCGCCACTCCCATTTGTAAGTGGACGATAGGCGTCCCCGGCCAATCACCAAGTGCGCTATCGCACACAGCCGGCGCCGGTAAAGCCGGTTAGCGCGCCAGCAGCAGGTCGCGGACGAAGCGAGTGTTGGGAGCGAGTCGGATACTCCACGGATCGCGCCATTCGGCGCGATCGAGTTCGCCGACGTCTCCGATCTCAAGGACACCAGATACGGCCCGGGCGGTAAAAATCATATGGTTAATGCGCCGGCCGGTGGCCGGATTGGTAGCCTTGACCTTCTGCCAGATCCGGGCGCCGCGACAGCGCAGGCCCGGTAACTCCTCCGCAAGTTCGCGCCGCAGACAGCCTTTGGCGTTTTCGCCCCGGCCTTTGCGTTTGCCACCCGGAAAGGTCCAGCGACCATCACGCTTGCGCCGGACCAGAAGAACGCGGCTACCCCTCGTCACCACGAGCTTCGAAGACTGCGCCATTTCAAGTTCCGTCCGTTATTTCCCACTCTCATGGTGGGTGATTCTGGTCTCGCTTGGTGTGATCGAAATCACGTTTCGGCGTTTCCTCTAGCCCTGACGATCCATGCGGCATCGGTTCCGTCGCATGCTGCCGACGCAGCAGAGCGCGGGCTGCCCTGCCCCATGCCGGCGTCAGAGCGCGATGCAGTTCTGAGAGACGGTGCGCCGTTCAAGCGTCGGGATCAGCGCTGCCCGCTGGTTTCGGCCCGCGTTGCTCCGCGGTCCATCGCGTGAACAGGTTGAGCCAGCCCTGCGCGATCTTGAGCCAGCTCCGGCGGTCTTCCTCGGTGGCGGCTCGGTCTGCCCATTCTTGCGCGTCCTTGGCATTGCGGAGGTATTCTTCTTCCCGGTTCACGTTTCTACCCCGAAAATTCCGACTATAGGGCCGAACACGAAGTCACGACCGTCGTTCCGGTAGACTGGAGTTCTTCCAAGGAAATTTTGCGGTGCGCCAAAAAAAGCACACGTGTGCGGCAAGCCACTTAGGGCGGGGTCTGCTGCTCAGAGCGTGGCGGCGACAACATCCAGCGTGACGGAACATCCGCACCGAGGCCGGGTTCAACCCGCACAGCCGCTTCCAAAATCAGCGAGGATTGGCATGGCCAGAACCACCGGAAGAACATCGCCCCGGCAACGCAAGACGATGGGACGCGTCATGCACGAATTCGAGCACGGGGAATTGCGGAGTGGCCGCGGCGGCAAAGTTACGAACCGCCGTCAAGCTATCGCCATCGCCCTGAAGGAGGCCGGCGCCTCGAAATACGAAAGCGAGAGCGAGAACAGCAGAAACCTCGCAAGAACGGAACGCAAGGAAGCTCGTGGCGAGACCTATCAGCAGGAGCGCGAGGGTAAATCCCATGTCGGCGCTCGTGGTCATCGCGAAAGCAGCCGCGCCATGGGTGGCCGCAATGCCACGCGTCGGACCGTGCGGGGCAGCAAGGCCGCGCGGAGCCGAGCGCGCAACGGACACAATGGCGCGACCAAGCAGCAGCTCTACAAGAAAGCCAAGGCCCGGCACATTCCCGGACGCTCAAGGATGACCAAGCGGCAGCTCGAAAACGCGCTGCGTTAGGCTTTTGGGTCCTTTGATTTGTGCGATGGCGCGAGCTGCGCCAGCATCAGCCGCGCCTGATGGCGATCCGGAGCGGGCAATGCTTCCACTTTGTCTCCGGAAAATATGACCACGAGATACGGCAAGCCGGGCCGCGGCGGGCTGTAAATCACGGGCTTCATGTCTGCTCACTCGCTGATGGCTTACGGCATCAGCGCAAAGTCTCACGCAGGTCATGACAACCATACGACGCTCGCCCGACAAATGCCGAGCCGCGTGCGATCAAGCTTCAGAAGCGGCCAACTCCTTCGCGGCCGCCGCTTTGCCGCAAGCCGCCAGCAGTTCGACGACTTCATCTGTCGAGAACACGTCGGCGAAACGGGTCAGGAGCGCGTTGAGCGACGCGTTGTGGGCTTCGTCGGACACCGTGGCGTTGCCATCCGAGATCACCAGCGGACGGTAGTTCAGCATGAAGGCATCGCGCGCCGTCGACTCGCAGCAGATGTTGGTCGCGGTGCCGGTGATGATCAGCGTGTCGATGCCTTCAGCCTCCAGCCGCTCGCCGAGGTCGCTCGAGCCTTGAATGAGCGCGCTGAAACGCCGCTTGATGACGTGCCGATCGCCGGGCTGAACGTCGAGCCCGTGCCAAAGTTCGGCGCCGACATTGCCTTCGGTGAGCGCGCTCAGCATATCGCCGAGGAATTCCGGGGACAGGAACTCCATATAGGCCGACCAGGTGCGCGGCGCGTCGTCGCCATAGATGGCACGCACCCACCACACCGAGCCCCCGGCCTTGCGCATCGCGTCCGCAAGCCGGTTGATGTTTGGCACGATGGCTTCGCAATAGGGCGTATACGCCGGCATGCCTTGCTTGACCCAGACATTCTGCATGTCGATGACGATCAGAGCGGTCTTCTTCGGATCGATCCGGTCGTAGGCGTGCATCTTGCCGCCGCGCCGCTTCTTCACGCGCGCGATCATGTCTGGCGACAGCTCGATCTTATGCATCATTGGCATTTCGATATCCCTCATGCGCGCGCGGAGGGTAGGACACCGGTGTCAGCCGTGCCAAACTCAATCCCGCCGACCTAACGGAATGGGACCTATGCATCTGCTTCGATTTTTCGCTGCTCTGCTCTCTCTTCTCGCCTTTGCTCCTTCGCCAGCCTCTGCCCAGGGAAGCGCCCAGACGAGCTTTCCGCAAAAGCCGATCACGCTGGTGGTACCGTTCGGCGCTGGTGGCGCGCTCGATCTGATCGCGCGCGTGCTCGCCGACGGCTTCGCACCGAGCTCGGTCAGACCATCATCGTTGACAACAAGCCCGGCGCGAGTGGCCTGCTGGCCATGCGACAGGCTGCGAGCGCCGCGCCCGACGGCCTCACCATCATCCTATCGAGCGAGAGCAACCACGTCCTGTTGCCTTTACTGGACGCGAGCTTTCCGCTCGATGTGACCAAGGATTTTGTGCCGGTTTCGCTGTCCGGCCAGTTCCAGCACACACTGATCGTAAAGAGAGAGCTGCCGGTCGCCACGGTGCAGGAACTGGTGACATATCTGCGTGCCAATCCAGGCAAGCTGTCATTCGGATCCTCGGGAGTCGGCACACAGGCGCACATCGCAGGCGAATACTTGAGCCTGCTCACCCAATCCAAGATGGTGCATGTGCCCTACCGCAGCTCGCCTGCGGCTCTGAACGATCTGCTCGCAGGCAATCTCGATATCAACTTCCAGAGCATGCCGGCGGTGCGCTCCTACGTCGACAGCCCGCGCCTGAAAATGCTCGCGGTGCTCAGCCAGAAGCGGCTCGAAGAACTGCCCAATCTGCCGACGATGGTCGAGGCCGGTTTCCCGGACTTCCAGCTCTCGAGCTGGATGGGCATTTTCGGTCCGGCAGGGCTGCCGGACGATATCCGCCAAAAGCTTGCGGGGGCGCTGGTCAAGGTCGGCAAGAATCCCGAGCTTCAGGCGCGCATCCGTGGTGCGGGCATCGAGCCCGTCGGCAGCGATGCCGCGGCCTTCGCGCAGTTCGTCGATGCCGAACAGAAGAAGTGGAAGACCTTCATCGGCCGCACGGGGATCAAGCTCAACCCGTCCTGAGCTCAATGCGCCTTGGCGACAGCGTCCCAATCGACCAGTGACGCAAGGCTCGGCGCGTCCGGCAGCTCCAGCATGCCATCAGCGATGGCCGGCACGGCTTTGATCACTTGCTCGGTCATCGCCAGATACCAGGTGAGCTCGGCCGGTAGGATCGGCGACGCAAGCGACGCTGCGAACTGCAGGCCTGAGAGCGTGCCAAGCGCGCTCTCGCCCATCAGCCCGACAACCGGACGACAGCCGTTCTGCTGCGCGAGCGCCAGCATGGCGCGCGAATGCGACAGGCCGAAGCGGCCGGGCTTGATGCTGAGCGCACGTGCGCCTTGCTCGAGGAATAAGCCCGCGTCGCGCAGCGACGTGCAGCCGAAGTCCACGAGAATCGGGATCGTGCTGGCTTCGCGCAGAGCGCGGAACCGCGCATCGGGCGCCATCGCGCACGGATCTTCGAGGATCGAAACGCCCGCGTCGGCCATCGCACGCGCGTACTTTGCTGCCTGATCGGCCGGATAGGCGCCGTTGGCATCGACATAGAGACGGACGCGTTCGCCAACCGCCGTCCGGATTTCCCGGATGCCGGCGACGTCGATTTCAACGCCCTGCCCGCCTTTGACCTTCAGAGTGCGAAAGCCATAACGCTCCACCATCTGTACAGCCTCGGCCGCCATCGCGGCCGGCGCCTGCCGTGTCACAGCCCAGGACAACTCGACTCGTTGCTGTCCGCGCCAGATCTGCCAGAGCGGCCGGCGCTCGCGGGCCGCATAGAGGTCCCAGCAGGCGTTGTCGATCAGCGTCTTGGCGGCGTGGTTTTCCGGAACGATGTCGAGTGCCGTCCGCACCCTGGCCGGGTCGTCGAGATCGAGCTTCATCAGCATCGGAGCGAAGATGTCTTCGATGGCCGCGATCAGTGTCTTGGCGTTGACGCCACACCAGGTCGGCTTCGGGGTGATCTCGGCGATACCGGTCTCGCCCGTGTCTGCCGTCAGCCGCAGCAACACGAAGGGCGCCGCCTCCTCGACAATGTCGCTCCAGCGGACCGGCCGGGCATAGCGAAGCTGATAGCTGTAGAGCTTGAGTTCGGTGAGCCGCATGTTGCTCGCAGGTTTGGGCTAGTTGGCTGGTTTGACGTCCTTGAGAAGCTTAGCCCATTGCGGCTGCTCGGCCGCGACAAAATCCACAACGCCTTTGGGCGGCAGATACCTCGGCTCGGCGCCGAGCTTGGCCATCTGAGCGCGGACGTCCGGCTGCGCCACGATTTTTTCGATCTCGGCGCTGAGGCGAGCCACAACGGATTCCGGCGTGCCGCGCGGCGCGAACAATGCAAACCATGCGATCACGTCGAACCCGGGAAAGCCTTCCTCCGCAATGGTCGGCACGTTGGGCACCAGCGCGCTTCGCTCGGCGCTGGCGATCGCCAGCGCGCGAAGCTTGCCGGCTTCGACCTGGGGCAGCAGTGCGGGCAGCGTGAAGAACACGAAGCTCACATTGCCGGTCAGCACGCCGGTCACAGCCTCAGGGCCGCTCTTGTAGGGAATGTGTTCCATATCGAGGCTGGCTCTAGACTTGAGCAGTTCGCCTGCGAGATAGCCCGAGGTGCCGATGCCTGCCGACGTGTAGGTCAGCGTGCCGGGCCTCTCGCGCGCAAGCCTGACGAGGTCGGACACCGACTTGATCGGCGACGAGGCGTTGACCACCAGGAGGTTGGGCGCAACCGCGATCATCGCAACCGGCGGCACATCCCGCATCGGATCGTACTGCAGGTTCTTGAACAGATAAGGTCCGACCGAATGGGTGGGTTGCCCGCTCATCAGCAGGGTGTAGCCGTCCGGATTGGCGCGTGCGACCGAGGTCGCGCCGACATGGCCGCCGGCGCCAAGGCGGTTCTCGATCACGATCGGCTGGCCGAGAACCGGCGACAGCCTGTCGCCGATGATCCGCGCCATGATGTCGGCGGTGCCGCCCGCACCCGACGACACCACGATTTGGATCGGCCGCGTCGGCCAGCTTTGCGCAAAGCTCGGGCTTGCCAGTCCCAGCAGCAACGCCGCCAGCACGGCTGCGCCTGTTCGTTTCATCTCGCCCTCCCCGTCTTGATGACCGCCGCCCGCGTCAATTGACCGGGATGTTGGCGTCCTTCATCACCTTGCCCCAGACCGCGATGTCATCCTTGATCTGGGCGGCATATTGCTCAGGCGTGCTCGCGACCGCCTGGAAGCTGAAGGTGTCGAGGCTCGACTTCACATCGGGCAAGGCGACGATTTCGGCGACGCGTTTCTGGAGGGCCGTGACGATTGCTGGCGGGGTCCCAGCCGGCGCGACAAGACCGATCTGCAGTTCCGATTCTTGATGGGCGATGCCGGATTCCGCGAAGGTCGGAACATCGGGAAACGCCTGGCTGCGGGTCGGGCTGCTGACCGCGATGGCGCGGAGCTTGTGCGACGTCAGATGCGGCGCAATCGGCGGCAGACCGAGAATGATGATGGGAGTTTGCCCGGCCAGCGCCGAATTCACCGCTGGCGCCGCTCCGTTGAACGGCACCCGCGGCAGGCTGTCGAGCTTCAGGCCGAGCTTGAAAAGCCGTTCGGCGGAGAGCTGGCCGAAGCCGATGCCCATGGCGGCATAGTTGTACTTGTCGGGCGCCGCATGGATCATGTCGACCATCTCTTTCATGGTCTTGGCTGGTACATCCGGATGCACCGCGACGACCTGCGGCGAAGACGCGATGATGGTGACCGGCGCGAAGTTCTTGACCGGATCGTATGGCAGCTTGGCGTTGGTGACCGATGCCACGGCGAAATCGTTGGTGACGACCAAGAGCGTATGGCCGTCGGGTGCGGCTTGCGCCACCTGACCCGCGCCGACCGCGCCGCTCGCGCCGCCGATGTTCTCGACATAGAAGCTCTGGCCCATCCGTTCGCCGAGCTTCTGCGCGAGTATGCGTGCGATCAGATCGGTCGGACCGCCAGCCGGATACGGCACGACGATGCGCACCTGACGGCTCGGATAACCGGCCACCTGCTGGGCAGCGGCCGCACCGGACACCAGCATTGCCCAGGTGGCAATGCAGAAGAAAAGTCCCCGCTTCATGTTTCGCTCCCGTGGTTTTATCGATCCGCCCGACTTCCGCGGGCGGTTGTTTGGATTGCGTCAGCTGCTGTTTGAAGCCAGCCGAACCATGCTGCCGGCAATGCCCTCCTGGACGACCGCCGCGCTCTGGTTGATCAGCGCGAGCGTTCGTTCGATGACCGCGCGGCGGCCATCGGACGTGACGCGCTTGTTGAGGATGGTCGATTTCACGTGGACGGTGTCGCCGACGAACAGCGGCGCCCGGTAGGTCCATTCGCGGATGCCGGTTGCGCCCACCACCTCGTCGCTGAATTTCGGCAGCGTGGTCGCCATCCCGGTGGCGATGAAGATGCCGAACGAGCCGTGAAACAGCCGGCCACGCAGTCCGCGGCTCTTGGCATACGATTCATCGGAGTGGATCGGATGCCAATCGCCGCTCACCATGCAGGCGATCGACAGATCGGCCTCGGTCAAGGTGCGACCGCTGCCGACGAACTCACTGCCGATCTCCAGTTGGTGAAAGAACACCGGCGCGGGCTCCCTAACCGCGCGCCGAGCCGTGGCTTTCCAAGCCAGGCCGGTATTCGCCCTTGAGGAAGTCGCCGATGCCTTCCTTGCGGAACTTGTCGCCCTGGCGAAGCACCAATTCCATCTCCTTGGCGCTGGAATAGTCCATGGCGGCGTCCCAGCCCATGTCGAGCGAGTTGCGGTAGCCGTCCTTGGTGGCCTTGAGCGCCCACGGGTCTTTCTGCGCCAGATTGAGCCCGAGCTTGCGGGCCTCTTCGCGGAGCTTCGCCGCAGGAAACGCCTTGTTGATGAAGCCGATCTCCGCCGCGACGATGCCGTTGAACGGCTCGCCGGTCATGCCGTACCAGAGCGCGTCGCGCGGCCGCATCAGGTTGGCGAGCGACTTGCTGACCGAACCGCCGGGAAACAGTTTGAAGTTGATTTCGGACAAGCCAAAGGTCGCTTCCTCCGCCGCGATCGCGAGATCGCAACCCTCGACGATCGAGAACGCCCCGCCAAAGCAGAAACCGTTGATCACCGCCACCGTGGGCTTCGGATAATAGCGCAGCGTGCGCCCGCGCCATTCCACGGCCATGCGGGTGATGCGATCGTATTCGACCGGGTCGTCCTTAAGGTCGGTGAAGAACTCCTTGAGGTCCATGCCGCCGCAGAACGCGTCGCCGGCGCCGGTGATCATCACGACGCGCGCGGAGGCGTCGTAGCGCAGCATGTCGAGCGCTTTCGTCATATCGCGATGCAACGCCGGATTCATCGCGTTCTTCTTCTTCGGACGGTTGAGCGTGACCGTGGCAATGCCGTCGGCGATGTCCACCAGGATGGTGTCGAACGTCATGACGAAGCGCCTTTCTTGTGTTTTGACTATTGTGCGTTTATCGCACACTTGTGCTATATCAGATCATCGCTGTACAAGATGGCGCTGTCAATCGCGGGCGCCGGGAGGAATGCGTTGACCGAGAAGGCCGCCTGGTTTTCAGAATCGCTGGCACGCGGGCTCAAGGTCGCGCGCGCGTTCGATCGCGATCAGCCAAAGATGCGGATCAGCGAAGTCGCGGCGAAGACCGGCATGACGCGAGCGTCCGCGCGGCGCTATCTGCTGACGCTGAAATCGCTCGGCTATGTCGGCTCCGAGAACGAGTGGTTCTATCCTCTGCCTCGCATTCTGGAACTGGGCTACGCCTTCGTATCATCGGCGCGTCTCGAAGAATTCGTCGAGCCCATCCTGCAACGGCTCTCCGAAGCAACCGATGCGGCGGCGCATTTCGCCGTGTTCGACAACAACGAGACGCTTTGTCTCGGCTCGGTCTTCTCGCAAAAGCTGTTCGGGTTTTTCATTTCGATCGGGGCACGGCAGCCGGCATATGCGGGATCGATGGGCAAGGTGCTGCTCGCCGGTCTCTCCGACACCAAACTTGAGGAATATCTCGCATCGGTGCGCCGCGTCGCGCATACCAAAGAGACAGTGACCTCGGCAGCCATACTTCGCCGCGAGATCACGGAAGTCCGCGAGCAAGGCTACGCGCTCAATCGCGGCGAGATGACACCTGGGATTGTCGGCGTCGCGGTGCCGGTCCGCAACAAGGATGGGACGGTCGCGAGTGTTGTAAACGCCAACTGGATTTCGACTTCATCCATCAAAGCCGCAGAGATCAAACGCTGCCTTGGCCCGCTGCGCGAGGCGGCGAAGCAGATCGAGATGCGGCTTGCGTCGGGCGCGGTGCCGACCGGCTGGGTTTCGCGGGAGCGTTAGAGGCAGGAAGGACGTGCATCTCATGTCATTGACGTGTGGGGATCTGATCAAGCGCGGACGTGCGCTCTACGGCGACCAGCTTGCGCTGCAGTTCGAAGGCCGGACTTTCACGTTTGCCGAGCAGGCCGCGCGGATATTCCGGCTCGCCAACGCGCTGCTGGCGCAGGGCCTGAAGAAGCATGAGCGCGTCGCAATCCTGGCGCGAAATTGCAGCGAGTACGTCGAGATTTTTGGCGCCTGCGAGGTCGCGGGCTTCGTCGCGATCAACCTCAACAGCCGGCTCGCCCAGGCTGAATTGGCGGCAATCTGCCAGGACAGCCAGCCGGCGATTCTGATCTTCGCCAAGGATTTCGCCAAGGAGGCGCAGGCCATTGCGGCGCAGGTCGGCAGCATCCGCATCCGTATCGGTATCGACGGCGGCGCCAACGAGCAATTGAGCTACGAGCAACTGATCGCCGAGGCCAACGCCGAGGAACCGGCGACGGCGCCATCGGCCGGCGACATGGCCTACCTGATGTACACGAGCGGCACGACCGGCGGGTCCAAAGGCGTCATGATCAGCCATGCCGCCATGGTCGAAGGCGTGCGGATGCTATCGCACGAATGCGGCACGACCTCGAAGGACAAGGCGCTGGTCGTGATGCCGCTGTTTCATCTGGGCGGCAAGATCGAGCAGATGAACTTCAGCATGATGGGCTCGTCCGTGGTGCTGAAGACCGCCTTCGATCCCGAGGACATCCTTCAAACGATCGAACGCGAGAAGGTGACAGCCGCGCATTTCGCGCCGCTGATGATCCAGCGCATGCTCGATGTGCTCGACACCAAGACCTACGACGTCAGCACCCTTCGCATCGTGCACTATGCGTCGGCCCCGATGCCCGTTCCCCTGCTCCGTCGCGCGCTCGACCGGATGGGACCGATCTTCGCCCAGGTCTACGGCATGACGGAGTGTCTTTGCGGCACGATCCTGAAGCCGCATGAGCATTTGCTGGACGGTTCGCAGGATCAGCGCAGGCGGCTCGCGTCAGCCGGACAGCCGCTGATGGGCAACGAGATCAAGATCGTGCGCGATGACGGCACCACCTGCGAGCCGGGCGAGATCGGCGAGATCATCATTCGTTCGCCGACCGTCATGAGCGGCTACTGGAACAAGAACGTGCTCACCGCCGAGATCGTCCGCGACGGCTGGATGCACACCCAGGACTTGGGTTTCGCAGACAAGAGCCAGTTCATCTACGTGGTGGACCGCAAGAAGGACATGATCATCTCGGGCGGCGAGAACATCTATTCCTGGGAGGTCGAGGAGGCGCTGCGCTCGCACCCCGACGTGGCCGAGGTCGCGGTCATCGCCGTGCCCGACCAGGTCTGGGGCGAGTCTGTGAAAGCCTGCGTGCAGATGCGGCAGGGCAAAAGTTCGAGCGAAGCCGAACTGATCGAGTACGCGCGCACGCGGATTGCGAGCTACAAGAAGCCCAGAACCGTCGACTTCGTCGAAAGCCTGCCGCGGCTGTTCAACGGCAAGATCGACAAGAAGGCCCTGCGGGCGCCTTACTGGCAGGGCCGCGACCGGCAAGTGTCCTAACCCGGCAAGTCTCCTGGCCCAGCAAGCCTCTCGACCCGTCTTGCTGTTTCCGGCAACATCCGGAGCATCCATTCAACGGGTGATCCATGCGAGACACGAAGCTTTCATTTGCGCATGTCGGTATCTTTGTCGCCGACCTTCCGCGTATGGTGGATTTCTACACGCGCGTGCTTGGGCTCGTGGTGTCCGACCGCGACGTGTATCCCGATGGGCGCGAGATCGCGTTCCTCACCCTCGACCCGAGCGAGCATCATCAGGTCGTGTTTGCGAGCGGCCGGCCTGCGGACTTGGCCTACAACATGATTCAGCAACTGTCCTTCCGAGCGCCGAGCTTGGAAGCTCTTCGGCAGACTTATCTCGCTCTCAAGAAAGAGCCGATCACCGAGCTTGGGCCGGTGTCGCACGGCAATGCAATCTCCTGCTATTTCCGTGACCCCGAAGGCAACCGGCTGGAAGTGTTCATCGACACGAAATGGCACGTCCCGCAGCCGTGCCGCACGGACATCGATCTGTTGAAGTCGGACGAGGAGATCCTTGCCTTTGTCGACAAGCAGGTCGCGAATCTCGAAGGCACCGTGGTCAGGTCCGACTGGGAGCGGAACCGACAAGCAGCCTTCTGAATCCGGCAATAAGATCGGCCGCGCCCTGCCCCGGCTCTACGACAGCACCAGATCGTCGTGATGTTGCTGCGCCTCGCCGTGCTGCTTCAGCGGCCGGTTGCCGGAGAGCTGCCGCAGCAGCACGTAGAACACCGGCGTGAGGAAGATGCCGAACAGCGTCACGCCGATCATGCCGGCGAACACAGCGATGCCCATGGCATGGCGCATCTCGGCGCCGGCACCGGTCGAGATCACCAGCGGCACCACGCCCATCACGAAGGCCAGCGACGTCATCAGGATCGGACGGAGCCTGAGCCTGCTCGCGGCGATCGCCGCCTCGAGCGGCGTGCGGCCGGCAAATTCCAGTTCGCGGGCGAACTCGACGATCAGAATGGCGTTCTTCGCCGACAATCCCACCAACACGATCAGCCCAATCTGGGTGAAGACGTTGTTGTCGCCGGCCGTGAGCCAGACACCGGTCATGGCGGCGAGCAGCCCCATCGGCACGATCATGAGGATCGAGAGCGGCAAGACGAGGCTCTCGTAGAGTGCCGCGAGCACCAGAAACACCAGCAGGATCGCAATCGGATAGACAACCAGACCTGAACTGCCGGCGAGGATGTCCTGATAAGTCAGCTCGGTCCATTCGAAGCTGAAGCCGCGCGGCAGCGTTTCCGCAGCGATGCGGTTCACCGCCTCTTGGGCCTGGCCTGACGAGTAGCCCGGCGCCGCATTGCCGTTGATGTCGGCCGACAAGAATCCGTTGTAGCGCATGGCGCGCTCCGGCCCCGAGGTCTGACTGACCCTCAAAAGAGCTGCGAGCGGCACCATCTCGCCGGTGTTGGAACGAACCTTGAGCTTGCCGACGTCATCGGCGTTCTCGCGGAACTGCGCGTCGGCCTGCACCCGCACCGAATAGACCCGGCCGAACTTGTTGAAGTCGTTCACATAGAGCGAGCCGAGATAGATCTGCAGCGTGTCGAATACGTCGGTCACCGCAACGCCGAGCTGCCGCGCCTTGGTGCGGTCGAGGTCGGCATAGAGCTGCGGCACGTTGACCTGATAGCTGGTGAACAATCCGGCCAATTCCGGCGTGGTCGCGGCCTTGGCCATGAACGCCTTGGTGGCGTCATTCAGCGCCGTGTAGCCGAGACCGGCGCGGTCCTCGATCTGCAGCTTGAAGCCGCCGATGGTGCCGAGCCCCTGCACGGGGGGCGGCGGGAACATGGCGATGAACGCCTCCTTGATGCTGGCATACTTCTGATTCAGCTGGGCTGCGATCGCAGGCCCGCTGAGGTCCTTGCTCTTGCGCTCTTCGAACGGCTTCAAGGTCGCAAACACAATGCCGGAATTGGGGCTGTTGGTGAAACCGTTGATCGACAGACCGGGAAACGCCACGGCTGATTCAACGCCAGGCGTTTTGAGCGCGATGTCGCTCATGCGGCGGATGACGTCTTCGGTGCGGTCGATGGTGGCGCCGTCCGGCAGCTGCGCGAAGCCAACCAGATATTGCTTGTCCTGAGGCGGCACGAAGCCGCCCGGCACGGTCCTGAACAGGCCGAAGGTGACGCCAGCCAGGATCAGGTAGACGCCCATCACCACGGCCTTGCGCGAAATCACACCGCCAACCGCGCCGCTATAGGCCTTGATGCCTGAGCCGAAGGCACGGTTGAAGCCACGGAAGAACCAGCCAAGCGCTCGGTCCATGCCGCGGGTCAACGCATCCTTCGGCTCGCCGTGGGATTTCAGCAGCATCGCGGCGAGCGCCGGTGACAGCGTCAACGAGTTGATCGCCGAGATCACGGTCGAGATCGCGATGGTCAAAGCAAACTGTCGGTAGAACTGTCCTGTCAGCCCGCTGACGAAGGCGAGTGGCACGAAGACGGCAACCAGCACCAGCGCAATGGCGATGATCGGCCCCGACACCTCGCGCATGGCGCGGTACGTGGCCTCGCGGGCTGACAGCCCGTTCTCGATGTTGCGCTCGACATTCTCGACCACCACGATGGCGTCGTCGACCACGATGCCGATCGCCAGCACCAAGCCGAACAGGCTCAGCGCGTTGATGGAGAAGCCGAACAGATACATCACCGCGAAGGTGCCGATTGTCGAAACCGGAACAGCAAGAAGCGGGATGATCGAGGCCCGCCATGTCTGCAGGAACAGGATCACCACCAGCACGACCAGCGCGATGGCCTCGAGCAGCGTGTGGATCACGGCCTCGATCGAGGCGCGCACGAACTGCGTCGGGTCATAAACGATCGAATAGTCCATGCCTTCGGGCATGTTCTTTTTGAGTTCCGCCATGGTGGCGCGAACATTGTCTGAGATTGAAAGGGCGTTCGAGCCGGGCGATTGGAAGATCGGGATGGCCACGGCCGACTTGTTGTCGAGCAGCGAGCGCAGCGCGTATTCGGCGGCGCCGAGCTCGATCCGCGATACGTCGCGTAACCGCGTGACCTCGCCATTGGCGCCGGTCTTGACGACGATGTCGGCGAATTCTTCCTCGCTTTGCAGCCGCCCTTGCGCGTTGAGCGCAAGCTGCAGGTCGATGCCGATCCGGTTGGGCGAGGCGCCGACGAAGCCGCCGGCGGCCTGGACGTTCTGCGCCCGGATCTCGCGGACGATGTCGCTCGCCGACAGGCCGCGCTCGGCGACCTTCTGCGGGTCGAGCCAGATGCGCATCGAATAGTCGCCTGAACCGAACAGCTGCACCTGACCGACGCCGTCGATCCGCGCCAGCCGGTCCTTGACGTTCAGCACCGCGTAGTTGCGGAGGTACGTCATGTCATAGCGGCCGTTGGGCGACAGCAGGTGCACCACCATGGTCAGGTCGGGCGAGCTCTTCACCGTGGTGACGCCGAGCGTCTGCACCTCGGGCGGCAGCCGCGGCTCGGCCTGCGAGACGCGGTTCTGCACGAGCTGCTGTGCCTTGTCGGGATCGGTGCCGAGCTTGAAGGTGACGGTCAGCGTCATCAGCCCGTCGCTGGTCGCCTGGCTGAACATATAGAGCATGCCGTCGACGCCGTTGATCTGCTCCTCGATCGGCGTGGCGACGGTTTCGGCAATGACCTTCGGATTGGCGCCCGGGAAATTGGCGCGCACCACGACCTGCGGCGGCACGACCTCCGGATATTCGGAGATCGGCATGACGCGCAGCGCCAGGAGGCCTGAGAGAAAGATCAGGACCGAAAGAACACCGGCAAAAATCGGACGATCGATAAAAAACTTGGACAGATTCATGGTGCGCCCCAGAAGGATGCACCGGCAGGATGACTTTAGTGCGCTTGCACTTAGCGTTTGATCGTGCCGGTGACGTTTTCAGCTCGTAATTCAGGCCGGTCGGTCATGGTGACGCGCTCCGGCGCGATCACTGCGCCCGGCCGGACGCGTTGCAGGCCGTTGACGATGATGCGATCGCCTGAACTGAGGCCGTTGGTGACGACGCGCAGGCCATCGATGAGCGCGCCCAGCGTGACTTCGCGGTATTCAGCCTTGTTGTCGGCGCCGATGAGCATCACGAAACGCTTGTTCTGGTCGGTGCCGATGGCGCGCTCGTTGACCATCAGTGCGGGCCTGGTGTTGGCCTGGCCCATGCTCAGCCGGGCGAACTGGCCCGGCATCAGCCGGCCGTCCTTGTTGCCGAACACCGCGCGGACGCGAACCGTGCCGTTCTTGGCATCGACCTGGTTGTCGATGAGTTGCAAGCGGCCTTCGAAGGTCTCGTCGCTGGTCGCGGTGACCATCCGCACCGGAATGCGATCGATCTGCGACGTCAGATTTTTGGCATCGGCGCCGAGCGACTTGAGCGCGCGCGAAACGGCTTCTTCGTCGGCGTTGAAGCTGGCGTACATCGGGTCAACCGACACCAGCGTGGTCAGCACCGGCGCGCCGGGTCCGGCGGCGATGAGATTGCCGACGGTGATCTCGATCTTGCCGACACGGCCGGAGACTGGCGCGACCACCTCGGTGTAGCCGAGATTGAGTTTTGCGGACTGCAGCGCGGCTTGCGCGGCGCGCAGATTGGCCTCGGCCTCATGATAGGCGTTGATACGCTGATCAAGATCGCGCTCCGACACCGTGCGCGAGCCCCAAAGCTGCTGACCGCGCTCGTAGTCATTTTTGGTGAGCGCCAGCCGCGCCTGTGCGGCGACAACCTGCGCGTCAGCGCGGTCGACTTCGGCCTGGTACGGTGCGGGATCGATGGTGATCAGGCGGTCGCCCACATTGACCAGCGCGCCCTCACGGAAATGCACGGCTTGCACCGCGCCCGCGACACGGGAGCGGACCTCGACGCGTTCGACTGCCTCGAGCCGGCCGGAAAACTCGTCCCAGTAATTGGTCTCGCGGGGTTCGACGACGGCCACCGACGCGGGGGTCGCGGCCGGGACCGCATTGGCCGGGCTGTTCGAACGTGAGGTGGTCGAGGGGATGATCGTGAGGACGATGGTGCCGAGGACCGTCACCGCAGCCAACGCCGCCCCGGCCCCCAGCAGAGGCTTGCGAAAAGACAGACCAGCCATGGGATTTCTCCGAATTCCGAATTTTGTAACGTTCGCTACATATTGTTCGGTGGACGGAGACTGTCAAGCGACTTATATAGCGATCAATAAAAAACAAGTTTGGCTTGTGCCTAAAGTCACAGGCGACGAGGAATGCGACCATGAAAATGGGACGGCCCAGGGAATTCGACGTCGAGCTGGCGCTGGACAAGGCGCTGAACGTGTTCTGGCGCAACGGGTATGAAGGCACCTCCATCGCCGACCTGACCGACGCGATGGGTATCAATCCGCCGAGCCTCTATTCGGCGTTTGGCAACAAAGAGAAGCTGTTCCGCAAAGCGCTTGATCGTTACGTCCAACAGCGCACCAACTTCTGGAATGAAGCGCGCGAAAAGCCGACCGCGCGCGGCATGGTCGAGCATCTGTTGCGCGCCAGCGCCGATTTTCTCACCGATGAGTGCAATCCACGGGGCTGCATGCTGGTGCGGAGCGCTCTGCAATGCAGCGCTGCCGAAGAATCCATGGAGCGAGAGCTCGCGGCGCGGCGCGCCATGGGCGAAGTGATGTTGCGCGAACGTTTCGAGGCCGCCAAGCAGAGCGGCGAATTGCCCGCCGACTTCGCGACAGAAGATTTCGTCCGCTACATGATGACGGTTCTGGAGGGCATGTCGGTGCGGGCCGCGGCCGGTGCGGGCCGCGAGGATTTGTACAAGGTCGGCGACATGGCCATGAGGGCCTGGCCGGCCTGATCTCCGCCCTGCCCGACTCGTCAGCGCTGCACCGCTACGCTATAAGGCAAGCGAAGGCTGTGGGTGGCGATGTTTCGAAGGTTTCACCGGCGGGGCTGGCGTGGCGCGATTGGGATGATCGCGGCATACGCGCTCGTGCTGCAAGCCTTCCTCGCCTACAGCATGGCGACGCAAGCTGCCGCGCAGGACCCCGCGTCCTTCTCGGGCGCGTTTTTCGTCATCTGCTCGTCGCATGATGCATCTGATGCGCCGGACGGCGATCAAGCCAAGCTGAAGCTCAACACCCATTGCCCGATCTGCACGACTGCGAGCTTTGGTGCCGCGACCGTGCCTGATGTCGTCGCGCTGCCAGGGACGCCGGCAGCATTCTCGGTGCGCTTGGCGTTCGTCAGCGTCGACGCCTGCGTCGCCTATCATCAAGCCCGCGCCGGTCTCAGCCGCGCCCCTCCGCAGAACGCCTGAACCGCAACCGGTCCTTCCAGACCGATCCGATTCAAGCCGTTCTGATGGAGTCCATTCGTGCCACGACTGTACCTGTGGGGCTGCGCGCCGTTTGCGGCGATCGCGGCGCTGTGCCCTGTTCCTATAACATCTGCGTTCGCCCAGTCTGTGCCGCAAACCGAGCCATCGGTGACGCTGCCGAAGATCAACGTCCAGCGTCGCGCCAAGCCGCCGCGGCGGACGCAGCGTACCGCCCAGAGCCGACCGCCCGCGCCGGCCCGGCCTCGCCCTGCAACGCAGCCCACCTCTCAACCCGCGACCGCCTCGAACCTGGCCGGTCCGTCACCGGACAAGCAGCGCTTTCAACTGCCGCAGACTTCGGAAGGCATCACCGCCAAACGGCTCGAGCAGACCGTCAACATGGTCGACAGCGAAGACGCGGTGAAATATCTGCCAAGCCTGTCGCTTCGCAAGCGCAACGCCGGCGACAATCAGACCGTGCTGGCGTCGCGCGTCTGGGGGCTCAACTCCAGCGCCCGCACGCTGGTCTATGCCGACGATATCCTGCTCTCGGCGTTGATCGGCAACAACAACACCAATGGCACGCCGCGCTGGAGCATGATCTCACCCGAGGAGATCGCCTGGGTCGATTTCCTCTACGGACCATTCGCGGCGATGTATCCCGGAAACTCGATGGGCGGCGTGCTGAAGTTCACGACGCGGATGCCGAACAAATTCGAGTCGACGCTGAAGCAGTCGGAATCCTTCCAGAACTTCAGCCTGTACAACACCAACGGCACGTTCCGCACCGACCAGACCAATGCCTCGGTCGGCAATCGCTGGGGCGACCTCTCGGCGCTTGTCACGTTCAACTACCAGAACAGCTTCAGCCAGCCGCTCGGCTTTGCGACCACCACCAGCAATACGCTCGCGGGCGTGGCCGGCGGCCTGATCCAGCAGCCAAGCCGGACCGGCGGAGTGGCCAACGTGATGGGCGCGACCGGGCTCCTGCACACCGAGATGACGAACGTGAAAGGCAAGTTCACGCTCGACATCACGCCGTGGCTCACCGCCACCTACACGCTCGGCTTCTGGAACAACGACCAGTCGTCGAACGTGGACAGCTATTTGCGGGCTGCTGGAGGCGCAGCGACATTCGGGCCGCAGAACTCCAACAACCCGTTCGCCAGCGGCAGGTTCAATCTCAACCAGCAGAATCTCGCCAACGCGCTGGCGTTCAAGACTGACACCAAAGGCAACTGGGACTGGGACCTGGTCTTTACCCGTTACGACTATCTGTCGGACATCCAGCGCAACCCATTCAATGTCACCGGCAACGGGCTGGGCTTTACCGACACCGGCCGCATCACCCGGATGGACGGCAGCAACTGGACGACCGTCGATGCCAAAGGCATCTCGCGGCCGACAGGACCAAGCGGGCCTCACGAGGTGAGCTTCGGCTATCACTTCGACAACTACACGCTGATCAATCCTGTCTACAAGACCGGCAGTTGGACGGCCGGACCGGATTCATCGAGCCAGCTCTACAGCAACAGCCGGGGCGAGACCGAGACACAAGCGCTGTGGGTCCAGGACGCATGGCGCCTGGCGCCTATGTGGAAACTGACGACGGGTGGGCGCTTAGAACATTGGCGGTCGTTCGACGGCTTCAACCTGGTCACAGGCACGAACAACGCCGGCAACATCACCAGCGCGACGGGAATTGTCCAACAGGAGCTTGGCGCCACCCGCTTCTCGCCGAAGGGTGCGCTGAGCTTCGAGCCAAACAAGCAGTGGGAGTACACGGCATCGGTCGGCATCGCCAACCGCTTTCCGACCGTGACCGAGCTTTATCAGATCAACAATACGATTCCCGGTCTCGTCCAGAACCCCAATCCCAATCTCAAGCCGGAGCAGTCGCTCGTCACCGAACTTGCGGCGATCCGAAAATTCAACGACGGCAAGATCAGGCTTTCGCTGTTTCAAGAAAACACGAAAGACATGATCATCTCACAACAAGCCACCTTGCCGAACTCGACCACCCTTGCGTCGTTCAATATCAATGTCGACGAGGTGCGAAATCGCGGCGTCGAGCTTGCCGTGCAAAAGGACAACGTCTTCGTGCCGCGGCTCGAAATGTTCGGCAGCGTGACCTACGTGGACTCGGTGATCTTGAGCAATCCGTCCTTCGTGAGCACCACCGGCACCGCATCGACCGGAAAGATGGTGCCGAACGTGCCGAAATGGCGCGCCACCTTCGGCGCCACGTACCGGCCGACCGATGCATGGTCCTTCACCGTGGTCGGGCGCTATCAGAGCAAGATCTATTCGACGCTCGACAACACCGACAACGTCGCGCACGTCTATCAGGCGTTCGATCCCTACCTCGTGTTCGACTTGCGGGTCCAATACCAGGTCAGCGAACGAGGCTCGCTCGCTTTCGGCGTCGACAACGTTTTCAACGAGAAATACTTCCTGTTTCACCCGTTCCCGCAGCGGACCTATGTGGTGCAGGGCAAGCTGACATTCTGACGGCCGCGCACGAGGCCCAAAAGCTAAGGGCCCCTTGCGGGGCCCTTAAACCTCAACGTGATGACGTTGATCAGACCGCTTCCTTGACGGCCTTGACCGGCCGCGCACGGACGATCTTCCGCGCCGGCTTGGCCTTGAACATCATCTCTTCGCCGGTGAACGGGTTCTTGCCCTTGCGCGCCTTGGTGGCTGGCTTCTTCACCACAACGAACTTGGCGAAGCCCGGAACAACGAAGATGCCGGTCTTCTTCAGCTCTTTGTGGCCGACCTCCGTCAAGGTCTCCATCATGGCCTTCACGTCTTTCTTGGCGAGTTCCTGCAGTTCGGCGATCTTGGTGACCAGTTGCGACTTCGTCATATAGGCGGGCATTGTTGCTCCCATGGCATGAGTGATGACCCCACCTTATGGCGGAAAAAACCTATAAAAATAGGGGTCCAGTGATTCGCACACAGGATATTTGCGGTCAAACCGGGCTTTTTTGGCCATTTTTGCCGGCTTTTCCTCATTTTTTCGGCAGCACACCTCGCCAATCGAGCATTTTATGCGGCCCCGAGTCGGCATCCGCCGCACCGGCCTGCGGCCGCCCGACTCAGGTCCTCAGATGTTCGGCGGTCAGTTGCCGGTGATCTTGGCGGCCTTGATGATCGGCCACCACTTCTCGATCTCGTCCTTTTGAATCTTGGCCAACGCCGCGGGCGTCTGCTGGTCGACGGACGGAATCTCATAGGTCAGATTCAGAAGCTTCTGCGTCATTGCGGGATCGGCCAACACCTTCATGACCGCGGCGTTGAGCTTCGCGACGACGTCCTTCGGCGTCCCCTTGGGCGCCCAGAACCCGTTCCAGTTGGACACGTGATATCCCGGCAGGCCGGCCTCGTCGGCGGTCGGAATCTCCGGCGCCTGCGCAAGCTTATGATCGGCAAGCACCGCGAAGACCTTCAGCATGCCATTACGCATATACGGCAGGAACACAGTCGCCTGGTTGGTGGTGAGATCGATATGTCCGGCGAGCAGGTCCGCCAGCGCCGGCCCGCCGCCGCGGTAGTGCACCAATGGGAATTCGGTGTGAGTCAGATTCTGCAGCAGCACTGCGCCAAAATGGCCGCCGGTGCCGACGCCGGCCGTCGCCATCGAGACCTTGTCCTGATTGGCCTTCAGCCATGTCACCAGCTCAGCCAGATTGTTTGCCGGCAAATCCTTTCGCGCAGCGATGACATGGGAGTTGCCGGGCAGCAGAATGACCGGCTCGAAGTCGGTGACGACGTCGTAGGAGGTTTTCATGATCGCGCCGTTGGACACGAACGTGGTCCAGTTGCCGCACACGATGGTGTAGCCATCGGGAGTGGCGCGCGCGACGCGCTGCATGCCGATGGTCCCGCCCGCGCCGCTGACATTCTCGATGACGATGGGCGTACCGAGCTCCGCCTGAAGGCGTTCAGCAAACAGCCGCGGCAGCACGTCTGTCGCGCCGCCCGGCGCAAACGGCACCACGATGGTGATCGGCTTGCTGGGATAGGTGTCGGCGAACGCCGAGGAAACGCCGAGGACGCAAGCGAGCGCCACGACGAGAGCCGAGATCAGAGACTTCATTTTTAGATCCTTTTTGAGCCGACCGCTTGGCAATTCCCATGCCATTGGTTGGCCGCTTGGCCAATATCCGTTGCCATTACGGCACAGCATACCGGCCACACGAAAACCGGCTCAAAGCCGCAAATGCGCGCAGCAGGCGCGCCGGACAACGCGGCAAACGTCACCGCTCCTCCGCGGAAGGACGATGATCGCTCTTTGAGGATTCTGGAAAAATACAGCCGGTCTCAGGAACGGCGACGCGATGGTCGACCGCGAACTCCGCGCTGGCTCAACCTTTCGTGTCGCTGATCTGCTCGACGACGTGCACGATGCTGCGCCGTAGCGCGGTGCTCTCAATGGCCATGAAGGCCTTGATCAGCGCCAACCCATCGCTCGATGCGACGAACTCGTTGATATAGGCGGTCGAGGGGGCCGCATCGTGGGAGGCGGTGCGGCCCTTGGGCAATTCCTCGAAGAAGAACTGGGGCGGCACCTTCAAGATGTTGGCAATCTGTTGAAGCCGGCTCGCACCGATTCGGTTGGTGCCCTTCTCGTACTTCTGAACTTGCTGGAACGTCAGCCCGAGACCGTCGGCGAGCTTTTCCTGGCTCAAACCGAGCATCAAACGGCGCATGCGTACGCGCGCGCCCACATGCTTATCCGTCGGACTCGGAGACTTTGCCACGATTTTCCCTTTGAGCCTGCGTTCGATCGCCCCCGCGATGCCCCGCCCCGCCCCCTTGGACTCTTCGCCGCTGGCGACAATCCAAGAGTCGGTCGCGAGTATAGGCAGGTCCGAAGCTCTTGGCCAATGAGCGGCATTGGCCAAGATGTCAGGGAAAATACCATTCGGTATTGCAGCAGACCAATTGCTGCGCTGGCGTGAGACAACCCCGGGACGCGTCCGAAACCTGAACGCCTGGCTCAGCGCGCCGCTACGATAGGACTTGTGGCGGTGCGATTGTCACGGCCTCGTCTGCCAGCGCCGAGATGGCTTGCTCCAGAAGTACCGCACTGCGCATGCTGAGCTTGCGCACGTCCTCAAGGGCATAATGTAGGAAAACAATCAGCATCTGGGAGTCTGACGTCGTGTCTTCAGCGAACTTGGTATCGATGATGTTCATGGCTTTGCCCCATCGGTTTGGATGCCCATCCGCCGGCCCCCCGGCCGTACCCTCGCCGATTGAACAGGTCGATCGCTGGTCCTGCTCAATGGCGGTGTGATGGTAGGCTGCGCAGTCGGAGCTTTGTGTGAGCTAGGCCACACAAGACTCCAGCCGCGACCAGATAATGTTGCCAGAATTTACAGTCATTTTCGGTGATTGGCGGCGGACGACGCTGCATGACCCGACGCCAAGTGCGGGCGGCCGTCGGGCAAGCGGCGGTCATCACTTCGGTCTCGGTTCAATCCCGAAGCTGCCGGCGCATCTTCGAATACGAGCACGGCCGGTAAAGATTTCCGTTGGCACCGCAAGCTCCAGGCCGAGTTTCAGCCGGCTGTGGCTGTTTCGGGCGCGAGCGCCCCTGTTGACGGCGTTCGGTTTATTGCCTTCAACAACCCGGGTTGGGCCGCGCCGCCTTAGTCGTGCCGCCGCATATGGGATGAAATCGTTGATGACTCCGGAAGCGCAGCCAGCTTCGCAAAGCCGTGGCCCGGTGCTGGTCACGGGCGCCAGCGGATTTGTCGGCGCGGCCGTCGCGAACGTGTTCCGCCGCGAAGGCTTTCCCGTCCGCGTCCTGGTCCGGGCATCGAGCCCGCGGACCAATATCGATCCGGCCGACCAGGTCTTTATCGGCGACATGCGCGACCGGGCCTCGGTCGCGGGTGCGCTCAAAGGCACACGCTATCTCGTGCATGTCGCGGCGGACTATCGGCTCTGGGCCCCCTCGCCCGACGACATCATCCGCGCCAATGTCGAAGGCACGCGCATCATAATGGAAGAGGCGCTGCGCGCGGGTCTCGAGCGTGTGGTCTACACCAGTTCGGTCGCGACCTTCGATCTGCGCGCCGGCGGCATCGCCGACGAAACCCGCAAGCTCCCGGCCGACGCCGCGATCGGTGCCTATAAGCGCAGCAAGGTTCTGGCGGAGGACGTGGTCATCGACATGGTAGCGCGGGAGCGCCTGCCTGCCGTGATCGTCAACCCGTCTACCCCGATCGGGCCGCGTGACGTGCGGCCAACGCCGACCGGCCGCATCATCATCGAGGCTGCGTCCGGCCGGATGCCGGCCTTTGTCGAGACCGGCCTGAACTTCGCCCATGTCGAGGACGTCGCGGTCGGCCACCTCGCCGCGCTTCATCGCGGCGCGATCGGCGAGCGCTATATCCTCGGCGGAGAGAACGTGACACTGCGGCAGGTGCTGACCGACATCGCCTGGATCGTGGGCGGCCGGCCGCCGCTGATGAAGCTCCCTCGCGCCGTGATCTATCCGATTGCCTATGGCGCGGAGTTCGCCGCGCGCTTCACCGGCAAGGAGCCATTCGCGACGGTCGATGGGCTTCGCATGGCGCGCTATCACATGCACTTCGACGACACCAAGGCGCGCCGCGAGCTCGGCTACACGTCGAGGCCCTATCGCGATGGATTGGTCGAGGCGATCGACTGGTTCGCGGGCGCGGGCTACATGAAGCGCCCACGCGAACTGCGCAACGCCTAGCGCCAACTCTACAGGTCGGCGTAGCCGCCGAGCGCGATGTCGCCGCGTTTCACCAGCGCGACGGCTTCAGGCGTTGTGAGCGCCGCAAGTTCATCGGCATAGCGATAACCCGGAGCGTGGCCGGCGAAACCGCCGGCCGTCCCGGGATGCGTGTAGATTTCGGTGCGGCCTTCCGGCAAGTGCCGCAGTACGCCTTCGACGCGCGGCGCGGTCATTGCGCCCGACCAGGCGAGTCCGAACACGGCATCAGCGGTCTGCAAGCCTGCACGCCGCGCCGCGCGGCCGAGCAGCGACGCATAGGGCCCGGTGATCCAGGACACACCGATCGGCGCGGGTTCGATTTTCGCGAGCACGCCGCGCGGCTCGACCGGGACACGCAACGCGTTCATGCCATAGCGGCGGCCGATCGCGATGATGGCGCCGGCGATGGTCGGATGCAGGTGAAAGTGCTTGTGGGCGTTGACGTGATCGAGCGGCAGCCCGGTCGCCGCATAGGCTGCGAACTGCGCCTCGACTTCGGCAAGAAGCTGCGCCCGCGCCGCGGGCTTGGCGAAAATATCGAAGCCAAGCCGCGCCATATCGGTGCGGAAATACCCGGAGCTGTCGACGAGATCGGGGAGCTTTTCAGGCGGCAGCTTCGGCTCGCCTTCGACCAGCACGACATGCAGGCCGACACGAAGCTTCGGCAGCCGCCGGGCGCGCGCGACCGCGTCGGACGCGGCCGCTCCCGCCACCATCAGGCTCGCTGCGGAAAGAATGCCGTCGCGATGCGCGATCTCGACAGCCTCGTTGACCTCGAAGGCCAGGCCGAAATCGTCGGCCGTGACGACCAGACGCCTCAGAGCGCCGCCTCGCGGCGCTCTTTCAGGAACTGGAAGAACTCGACGCCTTCGCGCAGCCGGCGCTTCATCATCTGCGGCGAACGAACCATCTCGTTGACGATGGAGGCGATCTTCGGAGCCCGGAAGTAGAACTTCTTATAGAAGTCCTCGACCGAGTGGAAAATCTCGCTGTGGCTCAGATGCGGATAGTGCAGCGGCGCGATCTGGATGCCGTTCTCGTCGACCAGGTCCGCGTTGTTGGTGTCGAACCAGCCGTTTTCCTTCGCCTCCTTGTAGAGGTGGGTGCCCGGATACGGCGCCGCGAGGGAGATCTGGATCGTGTGCGGATTGATCTCGGTCGCGAACTTGATGGTCTGCTGGATCGTCTCCTTGGTCTCGCCCGGGAGGCCGAGAATGAAGGTGCCGTGGATCTTGATGCCAAGCTCGTGGCAGTCCTTGGTGAACTTCTTGGCGACGTCGATCAGCATGCCCTTCTTGATGTTGTGCAGGATCTGCTGATTGCCGGACTCGTAGCCGACCACGAAGAGCCGGCAGCCGTTCGCGGCCATTACCTCGAGGGTCTTGCGCGGCACATTGCCCTTGGCGTTACAGGCCCAGGTGATGCCGAGCTTGCCGATCTCGCGGGCGAGCTCCTCGACGCGCGGCAGGTTGTCAGTCAACGTGTCGTCGTCGAAGAAAATTTCCCTCACCTGCGGGAAGGCCTGCTTCGCGTATTTCAGTTCCTCGATCACATGACCGACGCTGCGGGTACGGTAAGCATGCCCGCCGACGGTCTGCGGCCACAGGCAGAAGGTGCAGCGCGATTTGCAGCCGCGCCCGGTATAGAACGACAGATACGGGTGCCGCATATAGCCGATGAAATAGTTCTCGATGACGAGATCGCGTTTGTACACCGGTGACACGAACGGCAGCTCGTCCATGTTGTGCAGGAGCTGGCGCTCCTTGTTGTGGACGATGCGGCCGTCACGGCCGCGATAAGACAGACCGTCAATGCTTCCGAAGTCGCGTCCCTCAGCGACTTCCTTGATGGTGAAGTCAAACTCGTTGCGGGCGACGAAGTCGAGTTCCTGGCAGGAATCCAGCGAGCCAGCGGCGTCGACCGCGACCTTGGCGCCGATCATCCCGACCTTAAGGTTGGGATTGGCGGCCTTTAGGGCGCGGACGGTCTTGACGTCCGATGAGAACGACGGCGTCGAGGTGTGAAGCACCACGAGATCGCGGTCCTTCACCTCCGGCAACACATCGGCGAGCGACAGCCGGTGCGGCGGCGCGTCGATGAGCTTGGAGCCCTCGACCATCGCGGCCGGCTGGGCGAGCCAAGTCGGATACCAGAACGATTTGATCTCGCGCCGGTTCTGATAGCGGGCGCCTGCGCCACCGTCGAAACCTTCGAACGACGGTGCTTGCAGAAACAGGGTCCTCATCATGGCGACGGCGTTCTCCGTTCAGGTAGCTCGGGTAGCATTGTTCCTTCGGACATCAGCGAGTAGCGACGTCCCTTCCAGCTCAAGTCGCGTGCCAGGAAGCCGGTGATAAACACGGCAAACGATAATAGATCACGCAGCGGGATGAGCCAATATGGCCGCGGCGGCAGGCCATAGCCGCGCTCTATGGCATAAATCAGGACAGCCCGACAGGCGAGCGCTCCAACCGCAAGGCAGATCGCGATTTCTTCGCCGCCCAGGCCCCAGGCGAACAGCGCCAGCGGGAACGAGTGCGTGATGATCCAGCCGGAATAACCGACCGGATCGACTAGGCGGATGGTCATGGCCCACCGCACCTCGTGCCGCCACAATTCGGCAAAAGATCGCTCGTCACAGACGTGGCCCACCGCCGAGTGCAGCAGCGAGACCGGTTCGCCCCGCGCGGCCGCCAGCGCCCCGATTTCGTAATCGTCGGCGAGGCAATCGGCGATCGCCTCGAAGCCGCCGATTGCGACAAGCGACTTCCGATGCAACGCGATGGTCGAGCCGAGGCAAGGCCGCGAAAGCGAGAAGCGCGCGCCGACCAGCACCCCCGGCAGGAAATGTCCATCGATGTTCAACTGGGCCAGCTTCGACCAGAAGCTGCCGGTGGAGATGCCGTAATACGGCGCGGTGACCACGCCACCTCGTCGTTCGAGCCTCCTGACCAGGCGCGACAGGTAGTCCGGACGCACGCGGATGTCGCTGTCGGCAAGAACGATGATGTCATGCGCGATGCGCGCGCTCATGTTGATGAGGTTGGAGACCTTTGGATTGGTTCCGTGGACGGTGTCGTCGACCACCACCTCCAGCACCTTGTGCGGATACATGGCGCGAAGCTGCTCGACCGCAGCCAAGGCGGCATCGTCGGCGCGTGACACGCCGAATACGATCTGCACCTCACCGGAATAAGTCTGGTCGCAGAATGACGCGAGATTTTCGAGGAGGCCCGGCTCGTCACCGTGCAGCGGCTTGAGGATCGTCACGGCCGGTTCGGCGCGGCCGGTCGGTCGCGCTGGACGCGGACCGGGCGGCGCGAGCGCCGCACCAAGCGCCATGTAAAGTAGTCCAGCCGAGGCGGCGGCGAACAACGCAATCAGCACGAGGTCCTGGAACATTGTCGCCTACGCCCGTTCCTTCTGTTCCTGCGCACGACCGCGGTCGTGGAAGTGCCAGCCTTCTATGGCCTGCCAGGCGATCAGGCCAGGCACGCCCAGCACCAGATCCGGCAGGCGCTTGACCAGCGACAGCGCAAGCGCGGCCTCGGGTGGTACGCCGAAAATCGCGCAAAGGATGATCAGCCCCCCCTCTTGAGCTCCGAGCGCGCCCGGCACCGCGAAGGCCGCACCGCGCACCGCGTGCATCAGGCTCTCGATCAGCACGGCATCGCCGAAGTCGATCGAGTAGCCCATGAAGGTGAGCACGATCCAGATTTCAAGCGCGCCGACGAACCAGCCGCCGAGATGCCAGATCACGCTTTGAATGAGGCCACGTCGATACGCGTAAAACCTATCGAGGCTGGCAAACAGATTGTCGATCGCACCAAAGGCTGCCCACTGACGGTCGCCGGCAACCGCGCCGAGCACCCACTTCACGAGCCGCTGGCCTTGCTCGCCCTGCATCAACACGAAGCCGCCGAGCGCCGGCAGCGCAAGCGCAAGCCCGATGGCAATCGGCCAGACGATGAGTTCGTTGCCACCCATCGCGATCAGCAGCACAAGACCGATCAGCGCAAACACCAACTGACTCACCGCCTGCATCAGGACGTCGACGATGACGCTGGCCGCAGCGACTGTTCCCTTCACGCCACGCAGCGCGAGGCAGCGCGCGCCGATGAAGTCGCCGCCGATCTGAGCGAGCGGCAGCAGCGCGTTGGCGCCTTCGCGCACGAAACGCAGTCCCATACAGAGCAAGACCGACGGCCGCAGATCGACCGGAAACAGCAGCCACCAGCCCGCCCCGGCGATCGCCACGGCGGCAGCCCGGACGAAGACGACCAGCAGCGCCGCCCAGCCGGCGCTGACAATCGCTTCGCCGACATGGTCGGCGCCGTACCACACCGTCAGTCCGACCAGCACCAGCATGCCGGTAAACCACACGATCAGTGTGGCCTGCTTAGCGCTGGGCATCTGACTCACTCGATTTCATGCGGGGATGGACTTCCTGTTCGCGAAGCTAGGCCGCTTCGTCTTTGAGCGCTTGATCGATGGCCTGTCGGCATTCGCGCAATTCGTGCAAAGCGCTTTGCAGCTTGCGGACATTCTCACGGGACAACTGCGGCGCAGCCGGCGCAGTTGCTGATTTCGCGTTCGATTCCGACTCTTCGGCAGCTTCGGCTTCGGCGTCCCTGCGTCCGGATGCCGCGCCCTTGAATAGTCCTAGCAGCGTGCGCGGTGCCTCTTCCTGCTCCGACCCGTCTTGGGCGTCGGTTTCCGCGTCTTCATAAGCTGCATCCTCTGCGGCTTCGGCCGCAGGTTGTGCCGCGCTCGACTGCCAAACCGCCTGGACGAACTTCGGTCCTTTCTCCTTGTCCCGGAGAACGTTTTGCACGCCTTCAATGCGCAAACACTGCGTGTAGAGCAGGTATTTGATGCCCTTCAGCAGGTCGACGTCGTCGGGGCGGTAGTAACGGCGCCCGCCAGCCCGCTTCATGGGCTTGATCTGTGGAAACCGGCTTTCCCAAAAACGCAGGACGTGTTGCGGGATGTCGAGTTCGTCAGCGACTTCACTAATGGTGCGGAAAGCGTCTGGCGCTTTTTCCACGGCCCCCGTGCCCCTTTGTCCATTTGTGTCTGAATTGCCCGCCTGTCCTGGCGGCCACAATTCGTATTATCCCGGACTAGCCTTCGCCGCCGGAGTTGTTGATGCGTTGCTTCAAGATCGCCGAAGGTTTGAACACCATCACGCGCCGCGGCGAAATGGGAACTTCCTTGCCGGTCTTGGGATTGCGTCCGATTCTCTGACCCTTTTTACGAACCACAAAAGAGCCAAATGAGGACAGTTTCACCGTTTCGCCCTGTTCAAGGCATTTGGTGATCTCGTCCAATACCAGCTCGACCAGTGCTGCCGACTCTGTCCGCGACAGACCGACCTTCTGGTAGACCGCCTCGCACAAGTCAGCCCGTGTAATCGTTTTGCCCGACATCGCCAGCCCCAGTGAAGGCGACTATATCCCGCTGAATTTCCAACGATATTAGCCTGGGTTTACCCGGTCAACGACGGCAACATCGCGTTCCCCGGCATTTGCCGCAACAGTGTGGCGCGGCGGCAACTATGGGGACCGGCCCGCGTTTCCGACGAAAATTCGGCTCGCAATGTCGCAATTGCGATCCGAAACAGGCCGAAAACCGGATTTGTGCGGCCCGCACCTACCACCGGATCAGCGCCGATCCCCAAGTGAAGCCACCTCCCATCGCTTCCAGCAGAACCAGATCGCCCTTCTTGATGCGGCCGTCACGAACCGCGGCGTTGAGCGCGAGCGGGATCGACGCCGCCGAGGTGTTGCCGTGCTGGTCGACTGTGATCACCACCTTCTCAGGCGCGATACCGAGCTTATGGGCGCTGTCGTCAATGATGCGCTTGTTGGCCTGATGCGGCACGAACCAGTCGATGTCGGAGGCGGTGTAACCGGTTGCACGGAAAGCATCCTCGATCACATCGGTGATCATCGCCACCGCGTGCTTGAACACCGCGCGGCCTTCCATACGCAGATGGCCCACCGTCATGGTCGACGACGGTCCGCCGTCGACATAGAGCTTCGACTTGTGCCGGCCGTCGGAGCGCAAATGCGTGGTGAGAATGCCGCGGTCGGTTTTTTCGCCCGGCTGCTGCTGCGCCTCGACCACCACGGCACCGGCACCGTCGCCGAACAGCACGCAGGTGGTGCGGTCCTTCCAGTCGAGAATGCGAGAGAAGGTTTCGGCGCCGATCACAAGCGCGCGCGTGTAGGTGCCGGTGCGAAGGAGCCCGTCGGTGATGGACAGCGCATAGACGAAGCCTGAGCAGACAGCCTGCAGGTCGAACGCCGCGCCGCGGGTGATGCCTAGCCCGGCCTGCACCGTGACGGCGGTGGCCGGGAATGTGTTATCGGGCGTCGAGGTGCCGAGCACGATCAGATCGATCGTTTGGGGATCGACATGGGCGTTGGCAAGCGCTGCCTTGGCGGCCTGGATCGCGAGATCCGAAGTGAGCTCGCCGTCAGCCGCGATGTGGCGCTGACGGATGCCGGTGCGCTGCACGATCCACTCGTCGGTGGTGTCGACTTTGGCTGCAAGTTCCTGGTTGGTGAGCACCTGAGCCGGCAGCGCGCTGCCGCAGCCGAGAATGACTGAACGCAGCATCGTCACGAAGCCGCTCCGCCGGCGGCCTGCGCCGTCATGTCCTGGTGATGCCGGTCGACGGTCTCGCCGATCTTGGCCAGCAATTCCTCACGCACCATTTCGTATCCCACGTCGATCGCAGCCGCGAAACCCTCCGCGTCCGTACCACCGTGACTCTTAATGACAACGCCATTCAGTCCCAAGAAAACACCGCCATTCGATTTGCGTGGATCCATCTTGTCGCGCAGCATCCGGAACGCCGGCCGCGCCAGCAAATAACCGAGTTGCGACCAGATCGATTTCTTGATCGCGCCGCGCAGATATTCAGCGAACTGCTTGGCCGTGCCCTCTGCGGCCTTGAGCGCAATGTTGCCGGCAAAGCCTTCGGTCACCACCACGTCGGCTTTGTGTCGTCCGATGTCATCGCCCTCGACAAATCCGACATAGTCGATGTGGGGGATCGGCTGCTCCCGCAGAATGCGGCCCGCTTCGCGCACCGCTTCGAGGCCTTTGACCTCTTCGACCCCGATGTTGAGAAGCCCTACGGTCGGGCGGTCGAGATCGAACAACACCCGCGCCATGGCGCTGCCCATCACGGCCATGTCGCACAGATGTTCGGCGTCGGCGCCGATCGAAGCGCCGAGATCGAGCACGATGCATTCGCCCTTGAGCGTCGGCCAGACTGCGGCGATCGCGGGCCGCTCGATGCCCGGCATCGTGCGCAGGTGAAACTTGGCCATCGCCATCAGCGCGCCGGTGTTGCCGGCCGAGACGGCGGCGTCCGCCTCACCTTTTTTGACGGCGTCGATGGCAAGCCACATCGACGATTTCCAGCGGCCGTTGCGCAGCGCCTGGCTCGGCTTGTCGTCCATCCGGACTGCGACATCGGTGTGCACGAGCTTGGAGTTCGCCTTGAGCCGCGGGTGCGAGGCCAGCAGCGGGTCGATCTTGGCCTGGTCACCGAACAGGATGAAGGTGCTGTCGGGATGCCTGGCCAACGCCAGTTCCGCCCCCGAGACGACCACGGAGGGGCCATGGTCACCCCCCATGGCGTCGAGCGCGATACGGATCGTATTGGACATGCTTGGACCTGATCGGCGGCCTGAACAGCGATTGGAACTGCGCTTAAGGTCGACGCCGAAACCCTGCCCCCACGGCCGTGACCGGATGAAATTTCACCATACCTTGCCGGCTGGGGGCCACACCAGTGGGCAAAAATCGGCGGATTTGAAGCATTTTCGGGTGAAAACGGCCGAATCAATGGCCTTTCGACCCTGGATCTTTCTTCAGGGCAGCGAGCGCCGCGAACGGATGGCTCGCCGGATCGCGTGCGACTGGCTCATCGAACACAGCACCTTCTTTCCTCGGGTAAGGATCAATTCCGAGGTTGAGGAACTCGGTCGCGATGATGCCGAGGTCAACCGTCCCATTGACCAAGGTCTCCGGCGGCTCCTCGCCTTCGAACGAATGGGACCCCTCCTCCGCACCGGATGCGGCTGCCCCTACAGGTTCAGGCCGGAAAAACAGCTCCACCGGCTCGTCGATCTCGGTTTCGATCGGCTCAAGCGTCACCACGCAATTCTGAATCACAGTCGCGGTGACGCGTCCTTCGAGACGCAAGCTGTCGGCGCCGCGTCGCGCGAGATCGAATGTGGCAACCAAGCGCGGCAGCGCAACCAGGCCGGCCTCCTGCGCGATGGCGTCGCGCGTGGCCTCGTCCGGAACGAGTTCGACATGGCGTCCGGTATCGGGCACTTCGGCCACCGTGACCGGCACGCTCCACGGCCCCTTGGCCGCCTCAATGGACGGATTTTCCACAGTTTTGTGCGTGTCGCCGGACCTGGAAATCTTCCCTCTGTTGGTCCGGCCGGGTGGCGCTCGATCTTTCATGGCTAGACTTTCTACGGTCGCCGGCTTTCTGCGGTTGATTTCGGGTCTGGAAACTCGAATCCGGCAGTCACAATCGCGTCGGCGTTTTGCTGCTCAAGACGCGTGGCTGCCTCCCTCATATAGGCAGCAAGCCGTTTCACGCCGAGGGTCGGCTCCGACGCACCAAACACATTCCGTGCGACTGCGGCTTCGAGCGTCGACGGATCGTCGTCCGCGAGACCGCTCTCATAGACCTTGCTGCGGCCGTAATAGGCCTCGCCGACCTTCTGCATCCGCTTGGGTACCGTGAGGTCGCCGACCCCCATTTCACGGAAGTTGGCGTCCATGTCTTGCAGAAAACGGTCGAACAGCCGCTGGCCGGCGGGCGGCAGCGCGCCGTGCGCTTTGGTGATCTGGCGAAGCACCAGCACGAGGTGCAACAGGATCATGTCGAGCCGGCCGTCGACCGTGTCGGGCACGCCGTAATCCCGGTAAAATTCGGGACTTCGGGCCTGCGCCACGATCATGCCATAGAGGGCGTCGATCTTGCCGCTCTGGGACGCGCGGCGAAAGGGGAGCGAAATCATAGGGTTCGCTGAGACGGTGACGGCTGCGTTAAGCTGTTCGTTGCACTTTCGGGATACCTCGGGTACGCCCGCTCACGCCCTGGATGCAAGCAAAATGACGGCAACGAGCCTTCGACCGATGAAACGCGCACGTCTGCGGCCCTTGTGGGCCGCCGTGGCCTTGGCTGCGACCTTGACGCTGGGTGGCTGCGACAGCTTCACCCAGGTCTATCAGCGCGGCTATGTGCTGCCCGAAGGCGCGCTCGAGCAGGTACCGCTGGGCGCCACCCAGGATCAGGTGCTGATCGTGCTCGGCACGCCCTCGACCGTCGCGACCGTCAGCGGCGAGGTGTTCTATTACATCTCGCAGCGCGCCGAGCAGAAGCTCGCCTTCATGCCGCAGACGGTGACCAACCAGCGCGTGATTGCGGTCTATTTCGACAAGCAGCGCCGCGTGCAGCGCATCGCCAACTACGGCCTCAAGGATGGCCGCGTGTTCGATTTCGTCGCGCGCACCACGCCGAGCGGCGGTACCGAGTTGAACTACCTCAACTACATCTTCTCGATCACCAAGCCGATCGGCTCGTAATTCCGCAAACACCACGGGCGTGTTTCACATCGTCCGACTGCAACAAAAAGCCCCGCGGCTCACGCCGCGGGGCTCTTTCTTTGCGGTGAGCTGACGCTTAGCCGTGCGCGAGCACGGCGAGCAGCAGCAGCGCCACGATGTTGGTGATCTTGATCATCGGGTTCACGGCCGGCCCCGCGGTGTCCTTGTAGGGATCGCCGACGGTGTCGCCGGTCACCGCGGCCTTGTGGGCGTCCGAGCCCTTGCCGCCGTAGTGACCGTCTTCGATGTACTTCTTGGCGTTGTCCCAGGCGCCGCCGCCCGAGGTCATCGAGATCGCAACGAAGAGACCGGTCACGATCACGCCGAGCAGCATCGCGCCGACCGCCGAGAATCCGGCCGACTTGCCGGACGCACCGCCGCCCGCGACGAAGTAGATCACGTAGTAGACGACGATCGGCGACAGCACCGGCAGCAGCGACGGGATGATCATCTCCTTGATCGCGGCCTTGGTGAGCATGTCGACGGCGCGGCCGTAGTCCGGCTTGCTGGTCCCCTTCATGATGCCGGGGTTTTCACGGAACTGCCGACGCACCTCTTCGACGATCGCGCTGGCGGCACGGCCGACCGCGGTCATGCCCATCGCGCCGAACAGGTACGGCAGCAGGCCGCCGAACAACAGGCCCGCCACGACGTACGGATTGTTCAGCGAGAAGTCGAGCGAGACGCCGCTGAAGTACTTGTGCTGCGCCGACTGCGCGATGAAGAACTTCAGATCTTCGTTGTAGGCAGCGAACAGCACCAGCGCGCCCAAGCCCGCCGAGCCGATGGCGTAGCCCTTGGTGACCGCCTTGGTGGTGTTGCCGACCGCGTCGAGCGCGTCGGTCGACTTGCGGACCTCCTTCGGCAGTCCCGCCATTTCGGCGATGCCACCGGCGTTGTCGGTGACCGGGCCGAACGCGTCGAGCGCGACCACCATGCCGGCGAGCGCCAGCATCGTCGTCACCGCAATCGCGATGCCGAACAGGCCGGCCATGCCGTAGCAGACCAGGATGCCGGCGATGATCACGATCGCGGGCAGCGCGGTCGCCTCCATCGAGATGGCGAGGCCCTGGATGACGTTGGTGCCGTGGCCGGTGACGGACGCGGCCGCGATCGACTTCACCGGACGATAGTCGGTGCCGGTGTAGTATTCGGTGATCCAGATGATCAGGCCGGTGACCACGAGACCGACCACGCCGCAGAGGTAGATCGTGGTGCTCGTGAAGCTCAAGCCGGCTGTGGTCTTCAGCTCGATACCGAAACCGAACAGGAACTGCACTACGCCCGCAATACCAATGAGCGACAGGACCGCTGTGACGATCAGGCCCTTGTACAGCGCGCCCATGATCGACTGGCTGGCGCCGAGCTTCACGAAGAACGTGCCGACGATCGAAGTGATGATGCAGATGCCGCCGATGGCGAGCGGCAAGATCATCATATTCACGAGATACGGCGTGCCCGAGAAGAAGATCGAGGCGAGCACCATCGTGGCGACCGTGGTCACCGCGTAGGTCTCGAACAGGTCGGCTGCCATACCGGCGCAGTCGCCGACGTTGTCACCGACGTTGTCGGCGATGGTCGCTGGATTGCGCGGATCGTCTTCCGGAATGCCGGCCTCGACCTTGCCGACGAGATCGCCGCCGACGTCCGCACCCTTGGTGAAGATGCCGCCGCCGAGACGGGCGAAGATCGAGATCAGCGAAGCGCCGAAGCCGAGCGCCACCAAGGCGTCGATCACGGTGCGCGAGTTGGTGGCAAGGCCCATCGAGCCGGTCAGCACCCAGTAGTAGACGGAGACGCCGAGCAGCGCCAAGCCGGCCACGAACATGCCGGTGATGGCGCCGGCCTTGAAGGCGAGTTCGAGACCGCCAGCCAGCGAGCTGATCGCGGCCTGTGCGGTGCGCACGTTGGCGCGCACCGAGACGTTCATACCGATGAAGCCGGCGACGCCCGAGAGCACCGCGCCGATGGCAAAGCCGATCGCGACCAGCCAGCCGAGCATGTAGCCGACGATCAAGAAGATCACGACGCCGACGATGCCGATGGTGGTGTATTGGCGCTTAAGATAGGCTTGCGCGCCCTCGCGCACCGCGCCCGCAATCTCCTGCATCTTGGCGCTGCCCGCGTCGGCGCTCAGCACCGACGTGATTGCCCAGATGCCGTACGCGACTGCAAGCAGACCGCATACGACGATCAGTCCCAGAGCTGTCATTGGTATCCTCGATTGAATGAGGGGGTCCGGACACGGCCCCCCGTCCCGGCAGAATGTGGCGCGATATTTGCCAAAAAGCCGTCATGGACGCAACGCCGGATGTGGCTAACCCGGCCGAAATTCAGGGAAATCGACCTCAAACCGGCAGCCCACGGCGCTGCAGCTTCAGCCAGCCGAGCAGCAAGACTACCACCAGCACGGGCACGAACGCAGCGATGTTGACCCACTCCCAGCCCACTGTCGCCATCAGTTTGCCCGAAGCGAACGACCCCAGCGCCATGGTGCCGAAGATCAGGAAATCGTTGAACGACTGGACCTTGCTGTGCTCCTCCGGACGGTGGCAAAGCGTCACCAGCGTGGTCGCACCGATGAAGGCAAAGTTCCATCCGACGCCCAGAAGCGTGAGGCTGATCCAGAAGTGCGCGGCCGAAAGGCCGGCGATACCGACGGCACCACTGAGCAACAGCAGCCCCAGCCCGACCGAAATCACCTTGAACACGCCGAATCGGGCGATCAGGTGTCCGGTGATAAAGCTCGGGGCGTACATGCCGAGCACATGCCACTGGATGCCCAGCGTCGACACCGTGACGGAATGCCCGCATTCGACCATGGCAATGGGCGCTGACGTCATCAGAAGGTTCATCACCACATAGCTCACGACGCCGCAGGCGACCGCCACGATGAAAAGCGGGTTCTGCGCGATTTCCGACAGCGGCCGCCCCGCCTCGCGCTCTGCGTGCGGCACGGGCGGCGGCGACTTCAGCCGCGTCAGCACCAGGCCCGCGAGCGCGGCGAGCACAGCCTGAGCGACGAAGGTCGCGGCGAACAGATGCGGCACCCACAGGTCCTTGGTGACGATCACGGTTCCGGAGCCGATGAAGCCCGCCAGCGTGCCGCCCGCGAGCACCATGGAAATGCCCTTCGGCTTGTAGGCATCGCTCGCCGTATCGCACACCGCGAACCGATACGAATTGTGCGCCGCCGAGTAGAAGCCGCAACCGAACGTGCCAACGAGAAACAGCTCGAACGAGCCGATCAGCACCGCGGCACAGGACACGAGGCCGCCAAGCGTTCCGACCACCGAGCCGGTCTGCAGCGCGAAGCGCCGCCCGTGGTTGCGGGTGATGTAGCCGAGCGGCAGCGTGCCGAACCAGATACCGATGACCATCACGGACACCGGCAAGGTCGCGAGCCCTTTGTCGGGGGCGAGCATTGTACCGATGATGCCCGCGGTTGCGGCGATCACGGTGTTGTTGCCGCCGGCAAGGGCCTGCGCAGCCGACAGCACAATCGCGTTCCTGCGCGCGAGGCGATCGTCGGCGACGACGGGAGAAGTATCGGCGATCACCGACATCGGCAGGATCCAGCAAGGAACACTTGGAGCGGTGGCATCAAAAACGACAAGGCGCCCGTTCTACCGGGCGCCTTGCTGTTGAGCCATGGCCTTGGCCGCAGATCAGAAGTGCAGCGCGCTGGAATGGCGGACTCGAACGTTGCGGGCCTCGGCCGGCGAGTGGGCGCCGATCTGCCCGAGCGCGGAACGAAGTTCATCGATCATCAGGTCGATGACATGGCCCGGCCCGTCGGAGCCGAGCGCGCCCAAGCCCCACAGGAACGCCTTGCCGGCCAGCGCCGCGTCGGCGCCGAGCGCCAGCGCGCGGGCGACATCGGTGCCGCTGCGGACGCCGGAGTCGAACAGCACGGTGGCGCGCTTGTTGACGGCCTTCACCACGGCCGGCACGCAATCGATCGGCGGCGGCAGCGCCTCGATCTGGCGTCCGCCGTGGTTGGAGACCAGCACGCCGTCAGCTCCGATCTCGATCGCCTTCTCGGCGTCCTCGGGATGCAAGATGCCCTTCAGAATAAGCGGCTTCTTCCAGCGGTCGCGATAGCGTTTGACCTCATCCCACGAGAACGCGCCGCCCATCTCGTTGCGCGCGTACTTGATGGTTTCGTTGAGCCCTGCCCCAGGCCCTGCATACGGCTGGATGTTGGCAAAGCGCGGCAGATTGTTGGCCAGCATCGCCATGGCCCAGCCCGGGCACTTCACCATTCCGAGCATCATGCGCCAGTCCGGCCGGAAATAACCGCCGCCGCCCATGCCCACCTTCACCTCGCGCGAGCGCACGGTGCGCACCGGTACGTCGAGCGTGAGCATCAGCACATGCACGCCGGCCTCGTCGGCGCGCCGCATCAGGTCGAAGCCGATGGCGTGGTTGTTCTTGGCGAAGCGGTACATCTGCAGCCACATCACGTCGGGCGCGATCTTGGCGATCTCCTCGATCGTGGCGCCGCCGGCGACGCCCAGCGTGTACGGCACCTTGGCGCGCTGCGCGGCCGCGGCGAGAAGCTTGTCGGCACCGGGCCACACCACGATCGGGCTGCCCATCGGCGCCACGCCGAGCGGTGCCGAATATTTCCGGCCGAACAGCTCGCAGTTCACCGGCGGCAACTCGGGCATCACACCGTAGCGCGGCACCATCTCGATGGCGTCGAGCGCGGCCCAGTTGTGCTTGATGCCGGTGTCGTCGCCTGCGCCGCCGTCGCCATATTCAAAGGCGAAATGCGGCAGCCGGCGCTTGGCGCCGCGACGGAGGTCATAAATCGTCGGATACCAGCGCTGGTGCTTCTGGAAGTTCGGTGATCGGGTCGCGCCGGGCTTTGCGGCTGCGATGGCAGTAATGTCGTGCATAACGTCCCCAACCCTTTTTCGGTGTTCTGTGGCAGCGGGAGTATAGCGCGGCGAGCCCCTTCAAAAATGGCTGAATGAGGCGCGGTGAAAGCGGAGCTCCTCGCCGTCGAACCCGATGAAACGCGTGCCCTGCGCCGCGGTGACCCGGCCGATTGCGGTCGCCCGCACGCGGGCGCGACGCGCCGCGGCCATAAAGCCAGCGAGCTGCTTCGGCGGGACCGTGGCCAGCACTTCGAAGTCGTCACCGCCGGTCAGGATGGTCTCCAGAGCACCCGGATCGACCGCAAGCGCATGGCGTGCCGCACGCGACAGCGGAACGCGTTTGGCTTCAACCTCGGCGCCGACGCCCGAGGCGAGCACGAGCTTGCCAAGATCGCCGGCGAGCCCGTCGGACACATCCATCGCGCCATGAGCGTAACGGCGCACCGCCTCAGCCACGGCGTTGCGCGGTTGCGGCACCAGGTAACGTTTTGCCAGATGCGCCTTCAACCGGGCGTCGAGATGCCAACGATGGATGGCGCCGATGTCGGTGCGGAGCTTCAGACCCAGCGCCGCGTCACCGATCGTGCCCGTCACCACGATGACGTCGCCGACCCTGGCGCCGGAGCGCTCCACGCCTGTGCCCTTCGGCAAGGTTCCGAACGCCGCGATCGAGATCGTCACCGGCCCCGGCGTCATCACGGTGTCGCCACCCAGCAGCGGACAATCATAGCGTCTGGCCATGGCGCCGAGCCCCCGCGCGAACGCTTTGAGCCAGTCGTGGCTGTAATCCTTCGGCAGCGCCAGCGTCAGCAGGAAACCTGCGGGCTTGGCGCCTTTCGAAGCCAGATCCGACAGGTTCACCCCGAGTGCCTTGCGCGCCACGGTGTCCGGCGGATCTTCGATGAAGAAATGCACGCTGCCGACGATGGCGTCGGTCTTGAGCACCAGTTCGTGCCCCTTAGGCGGTGTCAAATACGCCGCGTCATCCACCAGGTCGCGGGCACCAGGGTGGCGCGCAATCGGCTTGAAATAGTCGGCGATCAGGAGGTCTTCGCCAGACTGCTTTGGGGTCCGGCGCTTCGCCATGGCGTCAGCGCGCTCCTTCGAACTCGCCAGCCCGCAATTGCCGCGCGAGCTGGTCGAGCACGGCGTTGACGAGACCCGTTTCGTCGCGCTCGACAAACGCATGCGCGATGTCGGCATATTCAGACACCACAACGCGCGCCGGAACCTCCGGTTTGCGGTCGAGCTCATAGGCGCCTGCGCGCAGGATGGCGCGCAACACGGTTTCGATCCGAACCAACGGCCAGCCTTTGGACAGGACCGCGTCGATCATCGGGTCGAGCCTGCGCTGCTCGGCGACCACGCCCTTCACGACGTCGCGGAAGAAATTGGCCTCGGCCGGCAGGTATTTTTCGCCCTCGACCTCCTGCCCCATCCAATGCGCCTCGAACTCGCCCAGGATGTCGTTCAGCGGGGTCGCCGCGAGATCCATCTGATAGAGCGCCTGCACCGCGGCCAAACGCGCCGCGCCGCGCTTGTTGGCGCGGGGGCCGTCCTTCGATGGTGCGGTTCGGGCCATCCGGTTACTTCTGCTTCTGCCCGACTTGGTTCTTCAACGTGATCAGCGCAAGCGTGGCGCGCGCAGCGTCGCCGCCCTTGTCCTGCTCGGTCTTGCGGGCGCGCGCCCAGGCCTGCGCCTCGGTGTCGGTGGTCAGAATGCCGTTGCCGCAGGGAATCTGGTGCGCGATCGAATAATCCAGCAACGCGCGGGCCGACTGCATCGACACGATGTCGAAATGGAACGTTTCGCCCTGGATCACACAGCCGAGCGCAACCACGCCGTCGTAGGGCCTTTTCTGCTTCGCGGCGGCATCGAGCGCGATGGCGATGGCCGGAACGATCTCGAGCGAACCGGGGACGGTGACCACCTCGAAGGTCGCCTGAGCCTCGTCCAGCGCCGCGATGGCGCCCGCGAGAAGCGCGTCGGCGATGTCGTTATAAAACCGCGCCTCGACAATCAGAATGCGTGCGCCCGAGGGCTTTGCGGGCTTGGCTGACGGCTTGCGTTTCGGTGCGGCCATTCGTTCCTCACTGTTTGGGCCGCGTCAGTAGCAAGCGGGGTGCCTGCTAACAAGAGCGCATCGCCTTGCGTGACATTCGTGTCATGTATCGTTCAGCACCCACGGCAGAGCTGCAGCGAGCGGTCGAGCCTGCGATTGCGCTGATCCTGGCGCGGATTGATCGTGTCGTCACCGCTGCCGGTGACGTCGGCGGCGCGCGGCTGGCGGTGCCCGATCGGCGCCTGTGGCAGGCAAAAGCCGCCGTCGCCTCTGACCTCGTCGCGGCAAGCCGTAATCGACGTGAAAGAGCAGTTGGTCGCACCCTGGCTGTTCACTGCGCAGAAGGTCTGGGCTTTGGCGTCCTCGGCAAGGACGCCGCCGAACACCACGAGCACCGGCAACAACGCTGTACGCATGTGCAATCCTCCCCCTCCCAAGCGGTCAAATGTCACCGCGTCTCCATCAAACGCGCCGCGTAGCGCGCCATCAAATCGATCTCCAGGTTCATCCGGTCACCGGTTTTGGCGACACCGAGCGTTGTGACCGCAAGCGTGTGCGGAATGATCAGCACCGAAAAGGTTTCGTCGGTGACCTCGTTGACGGTAAGCGAAATGCCGTCGAGCGCGACCGAGCCCTTGGTTGCGACAAAGCGCATCAGTTCCTTGGGTGCACGCAGCGTGAGCCGCGCCATATCGGGCAGATCCTCGCGCGCGACGAGCTCAGCCACGCCGTCGACGTGACCTGCCACAATATGGCCGCCGAGCTCGTCACCGACTTTCATCGCGCGCTCGAGATTGAGCCGCGTACCGGCGTTCCAATCGCCCGCCGTGGTGAGCCTGAGCGTCTCTGCCGCGGCATCGACCGAAACCGCCGTGCGATTGCCGAGCTTGGCGGCTTCGACGACAGTGAGGCAGACGCCGGAATGCGAGATCGACGCGCCGATCGCAATGGACTCCACCGGATAGCCGCAAGCGACCTTGAGCCTGCGCAAGCCTTCGGCCCGCGGCTCGACCGCGACCACCTCACCCACATCGCTGACAATACCTGTAAACATCTGGGAATTACGCCCGTTCGTACTTCGTCAGTGTATCGTCCCCGACCGCCTCGGTCGCCACCCTGGTGAGCTGCGCCGACTGTGTCAGCGCGCCTAGCGGCATGCCCTCCAGCACGTCGATGCCGGTCGGGCCGATTTCGTTCGGCGAGCGGAACAGTGCGGCCTCGTCGACCAGATCGGCCGCAAGGAATGACGCCGCAACGATCGGGCCGCCTTCGACCATCAATCGCGTGATGCCGCGCTCGGCCAGCGCTTTCACAACCTGATGCAGGTCGAGCCGGCCGTCCGTCGCGTCGACCCGAAACACCTCGACGCCTTTGGCCTTCAGAATGTCTTCGGCGATCGGCGAAGCGCCCGTCGCGCCGAACACCCAGACCGGCACGTCGCGCGCGGTGCCGACGATCGCAGTCGACAGCGGAATGCGGAGCTTGGCATCGAGCACCACGCGCACCGGCGAGAGCTCGAACATGCCGGGCAGCCGGCAGGTCAGGTGCGGATCGTCGGCCAGCACCGTGCCGATGCCAACGAGAATGGCGTCCGCCTCGGCGCGCATCAGATGCACGCGCTGGCGTGCTGCTTCTCCGGTGATGGCGACGGGTTTCCGTCCGGGGAGCCCGGCCTTGCCGTCGGACGACGCGGCAAGCTTCAGCAGCACATGAGGCCTGCCGTCGCGCATCCGCCGCGAATGGCCGGCGTGGTCATGCCTCGCCTCCTCGCGGCCGAGCCCGGTGTCGACGACGATACCGCGCTCGCGAAGCTTCGCGTAACCCTGCCCGGCGACCTGCGGATTGACGTCCTCCAGCGCCGAAACCACGCGGGCGACACCCGCGCGGATGATCGCGTCCGCACACGGCGGCGTCTTGCCATGATGCGAGCACGGCTCCAGCGTCACGTACATCGTCGCGCCCTTGGCGTCCCGGCCGGCGCGCTTGAGCGCTTCGGTTTCGGCGTGGGGACGGCCGCCGGGCTGGGTCCAGCCGCGGCCGACGATCACGCCGTCCTTCACCACCACGGCGCCGACCGCCGGGTTCGGCCAGGTCCGGCCGAGCCCGCGGCGGCCAAGCGCCAGCGCGAGCTGCATGAAACGCCAATCGTCGGAAGAAGCCGCCGCGGTTGCGACCGCTGGTGTTTCGGCCGCGCTCGTCATCGCCGTGCGGCAACTGGAGGCTTGGCCGGCGGCTTGGTCGGCTCGTCCTCACCCGAAAGTTCATCGAGCGCCTGCTGGAAGTCCTTCGGCTCGCGGAAATTGCGGTAGACCGAGGCGAAGCGCACATAGGCCACGTCGTCGAGCCCGCGCAGGTGCTCCATCACCGTCTCGCCGATGGTCTCCGACGTGATCTCGTTCTCGCCGAGGCTTTCCAGCTCCCGCACCATCTTCGAGGCCATCTGCTCGACCTGCTCGGGATCGACCGGCCGCTTGCGGAGCGCAATCGACAACGAGCGGATCAGCTTGTCGCGATCGAACGGCGCGCGCCGGCCGTTGCGCTTGATCACGGTCAGCTCGCGGAGCTGAACGCGCTCAAACGTCGTGAAGCGAAAATTGCACGACAGACAGACCCGCCGCCGCCGGATGGCGGCAGAGTCCTCGGTCGGACGCGAGTCCTTGACCTGGGTGTCGAGGGACCCGCAACTCGGACAACGCATTCTCCGCCCCTTACCCCTTCTTCCCCGCTAGTAGATCGGGAACCGGGAGATCAGCCGCTTCACCTTCTCGCGGACCGCGGCCTCCACGGCCGCATCCTCATCGGAATTCTTGTGCGACAGCGCATCCAGCACCTCGGCGATCAGCTCGCCGACCTGACGGAACTCGGCGATGCCGAAGCCGCGCGAGGTCGCGGCTGGCGAGCCCAGCCGGACGCCCGAGGTGATCGCGGGCTTCTCCGGATCGAACGGAATGCCGTTCTTGTTGCAGGTGATGTGGGCGCGGCCGAGCGCCGCCTCGGCCACCTTGCCGGTCAGGCGCTTGGGCCGCAGATCGACCAGCATCAGGTGGGTGTCGGTGCCGCCCGAGACGATGTCTAGTCCTTTATTTTTAAGGACTTCGGCCAGAGCCTTCGCGTTATCCGCGACGTTCTTCGCGTAAATCTTGAACGACGGACGCAGCGCCTCGCCGAAGGCCACGGCCTTGGCGGCAATGACGTGCATTAGCGGCCCGCCCTGCATGCCCGGGAACACCGCGGAGTTGATCTTCTTGCCGAGTTCCTCATCGTTGGTGAGGATGAAACCGCCGCGGGGGCCGCGGAGGGTCTTGTGGGTGGTGGAGGTCACCACGTGGGCGTGGGGGAACGGGCTCGGATGCACCCCGCCCGCCACCAGGCCGGCGAAGTGCGCCATGTCGACCATCAGTTTGGCCCCGACGCTGTCGGCGATCTCCCGGAACGCCTTGAAGTCGATGATGCGCGGATAAGCCGATCCCCCGGCCACGATCACCTTGGGCTTGTGCTGCTCGGCCAGTTTCCGCACTTCGTCGATGTCGATGCGGTGGTCGTCGCGGCGCACGCTGTAGGGCACCGCCTTGAACCACTTGCCGGAGAGATTGACCGGCGAGCCGTGGCTGAGGTGCCCGCCCGCTGCGAGGTTCAGCCCCAGGAAGGTGTCGCCGGGCTGCATCAGAGCCATGAAGGCTGCCGCATTGGCCTGCGCGCCGGAGTGCGGCTGCACGTTGGCAAAACCCGCGTTGAACAACTTCTTGATGCGGTCGAGCGCGAGATTCTCGGCGATGTCGACGTATTGGCAGCCACCATAATAACGCCGGCCCGGAAGACCCTCGGCGTACTTGTTGGTCATCACCGAGCCCTGCGCCTCGAGCACGGCGCGGCTGACGATGTTTTCTGAAGCAATCAGTTCGATCTCGTCGCGCTGACGACCGAGTTCCAGACCGATCGCCTCGTTGATCTCGGGATCGGTGTCGGCAAGCGAAGCGGTAAAGAGGGATTCCGCGACGGCTTTCGCGGAGCTTTCAGTGACGGACATTGGGTTCTCCAGGGATGGTGTGGCCTACCATATCGTCCGGAATGCGCCAAGGCTTGGACGGTGGCCGCACACAGCCCGCAAGATGTTGGGTGAACAGTGGGTTTTTGCCTCACGCAGGGCGGGCAGGCATCGATCCAGGCGTGATTCATCGGCCCCTTCAGATCAGGCACGGGGCCAGCGCCTCTATTCTTCCTGCTCCCTCACATGCGTGAGGGCGCGGAGCGCCGGTTGGCGCTACGTGGTCGTCGGCACCCTTGGGAGGTGCCGCGGGCTTGCGAAGCCCGCTCGCCTCCCGGCGCTCCACTTGTGGCGATTTATTGCGAGGCCACCGTTCGAGATTCGATCGGACCGGCTGGGCTTTCACCCACCATGCTCCAGGGGGCATTTGCGCCCGCTTTCACCCGACCGCGCCCTGCCACTGAAGGCGGCCCCCTCATCGGAGACGGACAATGACCTCGCACCCTGGGACGTGGTCACGAGCCACGCCTGCAGGCGCCACACCCCGCTCCGCCAAATAGACGTCTCTAGATGACGCCCTCAGTGAACGAGGCAAATCAGAACTTGTCAAGAACAAAATAGTGCGTCAAGAGATCATCCAGCATGTCTTAGAATTCACCCTTCCCGCTTCAGCCTCGCTTGAAGTTTACGCAACGCCAGACGTTCGAGATCCGACTTGGCGGCATTGGACGGTCCCATCACCGACACCTCGATCGCGGTCACGCTGTCAATCGCCGTCACCTTGACGGCGTTGCCGATCGCGACGAACTCAAAATAGATCTCGTGATCGTTGGGGTCGGCCATGGCATCAGCGGTTATGTCAAAAGACGCATCGCCTCAATCGGAACTTTCGACGCGCGGAATCGCAGACCGATAAGGCGTCGGAAACAGTGTATCTTCGCATCGGCATTCGATATAGCTGGCGTCGACACAGACCCCTCGATGCCAATTACAAAAATCGCCTTCATCCGCTCGACCGTTCTCGCCATCCTGGTCGGGGTCGGAGCCCTCGTCGCAATCGTCGCCTTCAATTTCTGGCTGGTCGAGCAGGCCCGCATCACGACCGACCAGGTCACCGCCGCACGCCAGCAGCGCGGCGCCATCATCGACATTCGAAACTCGCTCGCCGACCTCGAAACCGGCCAGCGCGGTTTCCTGTTGACCGGGGACCAGGATTATCTCTCCCCCTATACCAATGCCGAACAACGGCTGCCGGGCCAGATCGAACGTGTCCGCGAGCTGACCGATAAGGACGCGGTCCAAAGGGACGCCTTCGCCAAGCTGATCCCCATCATCGAAGCCAAGCGCGCGGAGCTTGCCCGGACGATCGAACTTTACAACGCCGGGCAGCGAGATTCGGCGATGGTGATCGTGAAGGCCAACAGCGGACGCGAGATCATGGAGCAGGCCCGAACCACGATCGCGGCGATGGTGGTGCGGGCGGAAGATCGCATCCAAGAGGTCGTGCAAAGCCAGCGCGAGAGCATCTCGCAACTGCAAATGGTCACCATCGCGGGCGCGATCGTGATCCTGCTGGTGGTTGGTGGCGCAGTCTGGACCGTGCTGCTCTACACGCGGCAACTCATCGAGGCGCAGCGTGAGGTGCAGACCCTCAACGTCGGCCTGGAAGAACGCGTGCGCGAGCGCACCGCCGACCTCGGTCGCGCCAACGAAGAGATCCAGCGCTTCGCCTACATCGTGACCCACGATCTGCGCGCGCCGCTCGTGAACATCATGGGCTTCACCAGCGAGCTCGAAGGCTGCCTCACGGCGATCCAGGATCACGTCAAGCAGACCGACGAGGCGAGCGAGGATCCGGTCGTCAAAGGCGCCCGCGCCGCAGCGCTCGACGATCTGCCGGAAGCAATCAATTTCATCCGATCCTCGACGCGAAAAATGGACGGCCTGATCAATGCCATCCTGAAGTTGTCGCGCGAGGGCCGGCGCGTGCTCAAGCCCGAGACCATCGAGTTGCATTCGCTGCTGGAAACCGCCGCCGCCTCGGTTCAACACCAGGTCACGGATGCCGGCGGCGAGGTGAAGATCGAGGGCAGCGTGCCGCCTGTGGTTTCGGACCGCCTCGCGCTCGAACAGGTGTTCGGCAATCTGCTCGACAACGCGGTCAAATACCGCGCCAAAAATCGGCCGCTGAAAATCCGCATTCGCGCCGCACAGGAACGCGGTCAGCGCATCGTGGTTGAGGTCGAGGACAACGGCCGGGGCATCGCCAAACAAGACCACGAGCGCATTTTCGACCTGTTCCGGAGATCGGGATCGCAGGATCAGCCCGGTGAAGGCATCGGCCTCGCCCATGTGCGCACGATGGTGCGCAATCTGGGCGGCGACATCACCCTGCAATCCGAGCTCGAACGAGGAACCACGATGAAGATCAACCTGCCGCGCGATCTGCGGCAAGTCCTGTCCATGCAAAAAGTCATGTCCATGCAAGCGGGAGCCGCCTGACGTGAACAGCCAAGCCAAACCGGTCAGCATCATCATGATCGAGGACGATGAGGGCCACGCGCGCCTCATCGAGAAGAACATCCGGCGTGCCGGGGTCAACAACGAGATCACCCCGTTCGCCAATGGCACTGATGCGTTGAAGTTTCTTCTCGGTGACGACGGCTCGGGCGAGGTCAGCGCGGGGCGTCAGCTCCTCATCCTGCTCGATCTCAACCTGCCCGACATGACCGGCATCGACATCCTCGAAAAGCTGAAGTCGAACCAGCACACCAAGCGCTCGCCCGTCGTGGTGCTGACCACAACCGACGATGCACGGGAAATCCAGCGCTGCTACGATCTCGGCGCCAACGTCTACATCACCAAGCCGGTGAACTACGAAGGCTTTGCCAACGCGATCCGCCAGCTCGGCCTGTTCTTCGCCGTGATGCAGGTCCCCGAAACCCAATAAGAAGAAAGCCGCGTGCCGACCCGCGTCCTTTACATCGATGACGATCCTGCGCTCGCGCGCCTCGTCCAGCGCGCGCTGAGCCGTCGCGGCTACGAGGTCGAGACCGTGCCGACGGCCGAGGCCGGGCTGGCACGATTGCAGCAAGCCGGCGATGAGCAGCCGATCGACGTGATCGGCCTCGATCATTTTCTCACCGCAGGCACCGGTCTCGATGTTCTCGCGGCGCTGAAGCCGCTGCCGGCGCCGCCGCCGGTGGTGTATGTGACTGCCAATGCGGATGCCGCTGTTGCCGTCGCCGCCCTCAAGGCCGGCGCTGCGGACTACGTCACCAAAACCGTTGGCGAAGAATTCTTCGAACTTCTCGGCAGCGCGGTCGATCAGGCGATCGAAAAGGCGCGACTGCAGCGCGAGCGCGACCGCGCCGAGCGCGAAGTCCGCGAAGCCAAGGAACGCGCCGAGGTGATGCTGCACGAGGTCAACCATCGTGTCGCCAATAGTCTGCAACTCGTCGCCTCGCTGGTTGGTCTGCAATCGAAGTCGATCAATGAGCCGGCGGTGCGCGACGCACTCGGTGAGATCCAGGCCCGCATCTCTGCGATCGCGGGCGTGCATCGCAGGCTCTATACGTCGGCCGATGTGAGGTCGGTCGAGATATCGGAATATCTCGCAAGCCTGCTGCGCGATCTTGAAGCGACGCTGAAAGAATCCGGCCACGCCTCGACGGTTCGGCTCACGGCCGAGCCGACCCATGTTCCGACCGACAAAGCCGTCTCGATCGGCGTGGTCGTCACGGAACTGGTCACCAACGCTTTCAAATACGCGTATCCGACCGACAAAGGCGGAGAAATCCGCGTCCTGCTGAAAAAGATCGCGGCCAAGAAGGTCAGCCTGAAGGTCGAGGACGACGGTGTCGGCTGGCGGGGCGATGGCCCGATCAAGGGCACCGGTGTCGGCAGCCGCATCGTCAACGCGCTGGCGCGCGGGCTTGGCTCGGCGGTGGTCTACGCGCCGACCTCGGCGGGTTGCCACATCACCCTGGAATTCGAAGTCTAGGCCGCGCGGCGCCGGCCCGAGCGTTCACTCGATCACTTCGTCGGCGGTCGCGAGAAGCCTCGCCGGAATTTCCAGGCCGAGCGCCGCCGCGGTCTTGGTGTTGACGACCAGCTCGAACCTCGTCGGCTGCTCGACCGGCAACTCGGCGGGCTTGGCTCCGGCGAGGATCTTTCCGGCATAGACGCCACCCTGCCGATAGCCGTCGGCGAAATGCGTGCCGTAGCTGATCAGGCCGCCGATCTGCGGATATTCGCGCTGGTTGTAGATCGCGGGCCAATTGTGACGTGCCGCTAGCGTTACAAGCATTTCGCGGCGGCTGTTGAAGAACACATCCTGCGCCACCAGCACCGCCGCAACGTGCCTGGTTGCGAAGGCTGCGAAGGCCGCTTCGATTTCCTCGTCGGTGCTGGCGCTTTGAATCTCGATCGGCCGTTTGATCACGCTCGCGGCGTCTGACAGCTCGCGCGCCTGAAGCGCGGCATCGGGATATTTCGGATTGATCATCACACCGATCACGCCGTCGCCCGGTACGAGGCTCGCCAACTGCTCCAGGCGTTTTGCCTCCAGCGCCGAGCCGATCAGGCTCACACCTGTGACGTTTCCGCCCGGCCGGTTGAGGCTTTCAATCAGACCGGCCTTCAGCGGGTCGGCTCCGCTCACAAACACAATTGGAATGGTGGAGGTGGCGGCCTTTGCGAGCTTGGCGGGCTCGCTGCCGCCGGCCGCGATGATCACGGCAGCGTTCAGGCCGATCAACTCGGCAATGAGCCCCGGCAGCCGGTCATTCTGGCCTTCGGCGGAGCGCGCTTCGAAGACGAAATCGCGCCCCTCGACGTAACCTGCCTCCCTCAAGCCTTGGCTGACCTTCGGCAGATAGAGCTTGATGTTGCTCGACGACAAAGCGTGCAGGAAGCCCACCACGGGAAGCTTTTGTTGTTGTGCCTGGGCCTTGATCGGACAGGCGGCCGCGCCGCCGAGAAAAGTCAGAAATTCACGCCGCTTCATAAAACAAGTCCAGCCCCATCGTCGCCCCGTACGACATTAGCACGGGCCACATGAGCGTCGAGCCACCCTATTCAATCACTTCGTCGGCCGTGAACAGCAGCTTGGACGGAATCTCGAGGCCTATCGCACGCGCAGCTTTCCGGTTGATGACAAGCTCGAATTTGGTCGGCTGCACGATCGGAAGCTCGGTGGCTTTGGCGCCTTTGAGAATACGCCCGGCATAGATGCCGACCTGGTACGACATCTCATCGAAGCTCGGCCCATAGCTGAGCAGCCCGCCGCCCACCACGAAATCGCGGACGTAGTACATGGTCGGGATTTTCGAGCGGTTGGCCGCTTCGACGAGCCGCTGGCTCTCGGTGTCGAACAGCGGGTCGTCGCCAACAAGGATCGCACCAAGCTTCGCCTGCCGCGCGTGATCGAAGGCCGGACCAAGCTCGCTGCCGCTGCTCGCGTTGAGCACGGTCATGCGCAAGCCAAGCGCGGCAGCCGCAGTCTCGGCGTGTGCCTTGTGCGACACCGCGTTCTGATTTTTGGGGTTGATCAAGATGCCGATCGAGGCGGACGAAACCAGTTCGTGGAGCAGTTGCAGCTTCTTCGGCGTCAGCGGATCGAACAGCATCGTGACGCCGGTCAGGTTGCCGCCCGGCCGATCGAAGCTTTGCGCCAGCTTGAATGCAATCGGGTCAATCGCGAGGCGGAAAATGATCGGAATTTTCGCGGTCGCGGCCTTGGCGGCGAGCGTCGCCGGCAATCCCGAAGCGGCTATGATATCGACGTCCCGGGCAACAAGCCCCGCGGCGAGCTTCGGCAGCTTGTCGTAATCGCCCCCGCCCCAATGGTATTCAAAGGCAACATTTTGGCCTTCGGTAAAACCTTGCTCGCCGAGGCCTTTGCGGACGCCGGCGAGAATTCCTGCCTCGGCGGCTTCACCCTTGCTGCTGAGATAGCCGATGACAGGCCGACCGGCCTTTTGTGCCCGGGCCTCAAGCGGCCACGCGACCGCTGCTCCTGACAGCAGTTGGATGAATTGACGCCGCTTGATGCCGCCCCGCATGTCGCGAGAGTAGCGGAGCGGTCAGGCCTCGACCACCACGTAGTCGTCCTCGACGCTGACCTTGAAGGACTCTGCCACGTAGGGACCTTCGATCAGCTTTGCGCCCTTCTCCACCGAGACTCCGAAGCGGCGCGCCTTGATCTTGTCCGGGTCGCACCAGGACTTGCCGGTGCGGATGTCGAACTCCCAGGCGTGCCAGGGGCAGCGGATGATCTCGCCGCGGCGGATATATTCGTAATGGCCGGGCTCATCGGACAAGACGAGCCCGGTGATATTGCCTTCGCAAAGGCTGCCGCCGCGATGCGGGCAGCGGTTCGACAGCGCGAAGAACTCGCCGTCGAGGTTGAAGACCACGATGGCGCGCCCATCGGCGGACACGAGCTTTTTCCCGCCGGGCGGGATTTCGCCTAACGCGGCGACGACGTGTTTTTTAGCCATGGGTGGTCTCGTGTCCCGGATGCGATGCAGCGCGTAGCGCCGAAGGCGCGGAGTGGTGCCATAAGCGCGTATACGCGCGTCTTTGACGCGCTATGGCTGATCCGGGACCCCGATTGGCTGCAACGTAAAGAAAGCTGGGTCCCGGGTCTGCAACGCAACGCTTCGCGATGCATTGCGCCCGGGACACGAGAGGCACGTGCATCAATCCAACCGATAAAGCTTTCGCGCGTTGCCGGCGTAGACATCCCGGCGCTGCGCCTCGGTGAGAGATGGCGGCAGCGTGACGAACGGATCGTCGAAATCCCAGTGCGGATAGTCGCTGGAGAACATGATCCGGTCCATGCCGATCCAGTTCATCACCTCGATGAGCTGGTCCGGATTTTCCGTCTCCTCCATCGGCTGTGTTGTCACCCAGAAATGCTCGCGGATGTATTCCGACGGCGCCTTCTTCAGATGCGGCACCTCGTCCTTCAGCCGCTTCCAGTGCTTGTCGAGCCGCCAGCCGAGCGCCGGCAGCCAGCCGAAGCCGCATTCGATGAGCACGACCTTCAATTCCGGCAGCCGCTCGAACACGCCCTCCATGATGAAGCTCGTCACCATGGCCTGGGCCGAGACGGCATGCTCGGTCATCTCCTCGATGTAGAACGACGGATAGCCCGAACCGGTCATCGGCCAGCCCGAATAGCCGAACGCATGGATGCCGACCGGCAGCCCTGCCTCGACCGCCGCCTCGTAGATCGGCCAGTAGCGCTTGCGCCCGGCCGCCTCGCCGGTGCGGCTCAGCATGAAGACCTGGGCATAATTTCTGTCGCCGGCGTGCTTGCGGACCTCCTTGGCGGAGGCCACGCCATCCTCATAGGGCACCACGACCGACGCCTTGCAGCGCGGCTCGCGCGCGGTCCATTGCGCGACCTGGGCCTCGTTCGAAGCGGCCGCCATCGCGATCGACAGCTCGATGTTCTGATCGCCCTGCCCGGTCGGCGACAGCGGATTCATGATCGCGGCGCTGATGCCGTAAAAGTCGAGATGCTGCTGCTGGACGAATTCGAGATCACTCGCCGGCAGTCCGCCGGTGGGCGGCCAGGCATCCCGGCGCGCCGCCTGCGGCGTCATCTTGGGGTACGCATAGCCCTTGGCGTAGCCGTGCCGCGAGCGGTTGCCGTAGGTCTGCAGATAGCTCCACCACTGATTGGAGAGGAACGGCTTCAACTGCTCGAGTGTGAGCTTGGGATGGAAATCGCAGTCGACGATGTCGAGCCTGGTCTTTTGCGACCGCTCCTTCGCCCGGACCTCGATGTTCATGCGCGGCCTCCCTCTGGCGGACCAGATTTGGCCGGTGGCGCACCGGCCCTTTCGTGGAGTGGGCAGCCGGGATTCGCCGGCCACAAGCCGATTATAGCATGCCGGATTTGGGGGCTAAACCGGCTGCTTTCACTCCGGTTCCCGTCTTCGGAAGAACCGCGCATCGAGCGACAACGGCCCCGCGCCGTGGCCCGCAACGAACAGGAAGGCGCCGGCCAGCGCGATATCCTTGCCGAAGTGCAGAACCTGATTGCCGTCGCTGAACTTGGTGTGAAAAATGAAAGCCGTCACCAGGCAGAAGCCCGCGAGAGTGATGCCGGCGAGCCGCGTGAACAGGCCGAGCACCAGCAGCGTGCCGCAACCGAGTTCGGTCGCGATCGCGAGCGGCATCAGCGTCGACGGCACGCCAAAGGCCGCTGCGTATTTCACCGCCAAAGCGTAGCCCGTCAGCTTGGCATAAGCTTCGTAGAGAAACAGCGCCGCGAGCAAGATGCGGCCTGCGGCGTCAGCCGCAGGCCCGAATGTGTGGTTGAGCGGGTCGTTCATGTTCCAGACTTAGTCCTTGACGACCTTCGTCTTGATCGCTTCTTCCAAATCTTCCCGCTCCTCGCAGCCTTGCGGGCAGAGCTTGGCGAGCTTGGTAAGGTTGGCCTGCGCCTTGTCGAACTGGCCGAGTTTCACGAACATCTCGCCCTGATATTCCAGCGCGCCCTTGTGCTCGGGATTGTAATCCAGCGCCTTGGCATAGAACGTCTGGGCACCCTTCATGTCGCCCTCATGGCGCAGACTGAAGCCGAGCAGATTGTAGACATCGGCATGCTGAATGCCCTTGTCGATCATGCCGGTGAGCTCGGTGATGGCGCTCTTGTAGTCCTTGGCTTTGATGCTGGCGCGCACCGCGGTGAGGTCCGGGGCATCGGTGCTCTCCATGTTGTCGACGGCGAGCACCGGGGTCGCGGCAACGCCGGTGAGGAGTGCAAAGGCGATCAGGGTCGAACGAAGAGTTTTCATGAGTCTTTCTCCTTTCAAAAGCTTGGGGTCACGAAGGCCGAGGGAGGCCGGCTCGATCGGAACGCATCCGTCCCGATCGATCGCATGTGGATGGTTCAGGCGGCTGGGCGGCTTTTAGTGTTTGGGCGTGATCTTTTCCGAAAACCGCTTCACACTTTTCGGGATCACGCCCTAGGCCGAGACCGTCGTGAACGCGTAGTGGTCGCCGTCCTTGACGAACTGACCGGTGCCGGGGAACGGGAAGTGCGCACCGCAGATCATCATCTTGTCGGCAATCACCTGGTCGAGCAGTTTCCTGCGGGTCGTGACGGCGAGCGGGCCGTCCTGATCGTAGGTGCCCTGCCATTCCGGATGCGGCGCGAGCAGCGCCGGCACATAGGCCACGTCGTTCGACACCATCAGCGTCTTGTTGCCGGAGCTGACAACGAACGACGCATGGCCCGGCGTGTGGCCCGGCGTGTTGATCAGGCGCACGCCTGGCGCGACTTCCTTCTCGCCGTCGATCAGCCTGAAGTTCTTCCAGTTCGGGAACGAGGCATGGATGCGCTGGCCGAGGCCCTTGCGGGCCTCCGGCAGCTTCTCGATCCGGCCCTCCTCGGTCCACCACTTGTACTCGGCCGACGTGACGATCAGCTCGGCGTCGGGGAACGTCGGCTTGTTGGTGCCCTTTTCCAGGAGGCCGAAGATGTGATCCGGGTGGAAGTGCGAGATCAGGATCTTCTTGATCGACTTCGGATCGATGCCGGCCGCTTGCATGTAGCCCGCGATATGGCCCGCGGTCGGCTGCCACTGGCCGGCGCCGGAGCCGGAATCCACCAGGATGTGCTCGCCGTTGATCTTGAGAACCACGACGGTCAGCGGAATCGGCATGAACTCGGTGATCTGGTGGGCCTTCTCCAGCTCTGCCTTGGTCTCGTCGACCGAGGCGTTGCGGATGAAGCCCGGATCGTGGGGCTTGCGCCAGATGCCGTCATAGAGCGCGGTCACCTCGACCGAGCCGACCTTGTATTTGTGGAAGCCCGGCTTGGGGTCGGGCACGTCTTGCAGGGCGAAAGCCGGAGAAACGGCGAGTTTTCCGGTGAATCCCAGGGCCGCGGCGAACGCGGTCGATGTGACGAAATCGCGACGGTTGAGGTTAGGCATGAACGTCCTCTGTTCGATGGAATTCAGTCGGTTACTGGGGTGGTAGCGACGGACTGAGGACTCTTGCCCGCCAGGGATTATTCCCGGGTCCCGAGAGCTCCGTGGAAGGCCGGCCTAAGCCCTGGAATAAACGCGCCCTTCCCGGAGTCACATGGAGTTGAGTTGACCGCTAACCCCGAAAAAAGTGCCGTTGTCAGAGACTTGTCATATGCCGAGCAGTCAGGATTTCGACACGGAAGCGCTGCCGCACCTCGATGCGGCCTATAACCTCGCCTACTGGCTCACCCGCAACGACGCGGACGCCCAGGACGTGGTCCAGGACGCCTATTTGCGGGCGTACAAGGCCTTTGCCCAGTTTCACGGCGGCGATATCCGGCCCTGGCTGTTAACCATCGTCCGCAACGTCGCCTATCGCTGGCTGTCGGTCCGAAAGCGCAACACCAACGTGGTGTCGATCGAGGATGCGCTGGGCCGTCGCGATGGCGAAGACGGTCCGGCCTTCGAGCCGGCGAGCGAAGACCCCTCGGCCGAGGACGTGCTGATCAGCGACGGCGAACGCTCGCTGGTCCGCCGCGCGCTCGCGAAGCTGACGCCGGCGTTCCGTGAGGTGATCGTGCTGCGTGAATTCGAGGGGCTGTCCTATCAGGACATCGCCTCCGTGCTCGGCATACCGGCCGGCACCGTGATGTCGCGGTTGTCGCGGGCCAGAGCCGACCTCAAAGACGTGTTGACGGGATTGATGCAGAAGGAGAACCAGAATGCGCTGTGATCATGCGCGCGAGCGCATCGGCGCCCTACTCGATGGCGAGCTGTCGAACGGGCAGCGCCAGAGCGTCGCCGAGCACGCCGAAAGCTGTCCGGCCTGCGCGCGCTATCGCGACGAGCTGAAAGAGCTGAGCGCCAAGATTGCCGGCGCGCGTGAGCGTGCGCCGCAGGGGCTCGCCCGGCGCATCCAGGCGCGGCTCGCAGTTGAGCAGCAGTCGGAAATGGCCGAGATCGTCGCGGAGCCTGCGCCGCCGGTGTCGTTTGCGGCGAGGCTCGCCGCGAGGACCCGTAGTTTTACCCCGGTGCTCCGCCAGATCGCCGCCATGCTGGTGGTCTGCGTGCTCTCGGTGTCGGGCACGTGGTGGCATCTGCAGACGGTCGACAATCAGGAGCTGATCAACCGCGACGTGCTCGCCGCCCATGTGCGCTCGCTGATCCAGGACAGCACTGTGCAGGTGGTGTCGAACGACCAGCACAATGTGAAGCCGTGGTTTGCGGGCCGGCTCGAGTTCACGCCGGTGGTCAAGGACCTCAGCGCCGAGGGCTACACGCTGGTCGGCGGCCGGCTCGACTATATCGACGGCAAGCGCGTCGCGGTCGTCGTCTACAAGAAGCGCCTGCACCAGATCAACGTGTTCATCTGGCCGAGCAATGACGCCGATGCGGTGAAGATCGAAACCGCGGAAGGCTACAACATCGCGAGCTGGTGCCGCGGCGGCATGGCGTTCCGCGCGATCTCCGATCTCAACGCGGGCGAGCTGCGGGAATTGCCGGCGCTGTTGTAGCCGAGGCAGGCACCGTCTACCCACGTCATGGCCGGGGCATAGCCGTCCGAAGGACGGCGTCGCTTCGCTCGCCTACGGCCGTCCAAAGGACCGCGTCGCTTCGCTCGCCTATGGTCCCGGCCACGCGTTAGCTTGAGAACTTTGCTCATCTCCGACTCCGACGCGACCCAATTAAATATTTGCGGCGAAAAGCAACGAAAGTTCGAATCCTTGGAATAAAGCGGAGGCACCGCTGATCTTCATCTTCGGGCGGTCAAATCAGAGGAGTGACAGATGGCCGAAGATGAAGGCGACGGCGTCAGCCGGCGTGGTGCTTTGGAATGCATGCTTTGGGCTGGAACGGGCATGCTGTGGACGGTAACAGGCGGTGTCCCGAGTTCCACACTGCTCGGGATTTCCGAAGCCAACGCCGCCGCTACTGGATTTACCTTCCTCCAGATTTCGGACAGCCACATCGGCTTCAATAAGCCGGCCAATACCAACCCCCTCGGTACCTTGGACGAGGCCATTGGCAAAATCGTCGCTTTGCCGAAAAAGCCGAGCTTCATGATTCATACCGGCGATATCACGCATCTTTCGAAGCCGAACGAGTTCGATGACGCCGATCAGGTGATCGGCAAAACCAAGCTCGACACGTTCTACGTCCCTGGCGAGCACGACATCGTCGACGAGCAGCAGGGCAAGGCCTACCTGGACCGATACGGTAAGCGGACGAAGGCCATGGGCACCGGCTGGTATTCGTTCGATCACAACGGCGTGCACTTCGTCGGTTTGGTCAACGTGGCCGATCTCAAGGGTGGCGGCATGGGATCGCTGGGTGCCGAGCAACTCAAGTGGCTCGAAGCCGACCTCAAGGCCAAGACCGCTTCCACGCCCATCGTGGTGTTCGCGCATATCCCACTGTGGACGGTCAGTGCCGAATGGGGCTGGGGCACCGACGATTCGGCTCAAGCACTCGGTTTGCTCAAGCGGTTCGGGTCGGTGACCGTCCTCAATGGCCATATCCATCAGGTGATGCAGAAGGTCGAAGGCTCGGTCACGTTCCATACGGCCCGCTCGACCGCCTTCCCACAGCCCGCGCCTGGTACAGCGCCGTCGCCGGGCCCCATGAAGGTGCCCGACGACAAGCTTCGAAGCGTCCTGGGAACCGCCTCAGTGACAGTGAAGGCGGGGACACAACCGCTGGCAATCGTCGACAAGGCGCTCTCGGAAGCCTGAGTCGCGTCGCGCCATGTCACACGCATCTTTCGCCGACGTTCGGCGGAAGATGCGGCCCCTAGCAATCTTCCTCTCGAAAACGTCGGTCGTCATGTCCATCAAATCTGATCTCACGCTCGCCTTCCTGATCGGGGGGGCGACGTCCTGCATGATCTACGCCGCTGTGGCGCTGCCAGGTCCGGCAAGCATCACCATCGAAAATTTCACGTTCAAGTCCCCGACTCTGAGCGTCCCGGTCGGCACGACGGTGACGTGGGAGAACGACGACGACATCGTGCACACTGTCGTCGCGATCGATGGCAGCTTTCGCTCGCAGGCACTCGACGGCGAAGACAAGTTCGCGTTCAAGTTTGAGACGCCGGGAACTTACGATTACTTCTGCAGTCTCCACCCTCGCATGAAGGGACAGATCGTCGTCACGCCATAGCCGGCGCTAGACGCGGGTATCACGAAGCCTCGGAAAGCTAGCAGGATAGCAATGCAGTTGTTCACCAGGAGCAGTTTGCTGGTCGTCGCGCTTTGGTTGTCGGTCCCGATGGGCGCCAAAGCCCAGGACGTCGCGGCCGGTCAGAAGATATTCAACGCGTGCCGGGCTTGCCATCAGATCGGCGACCACGCGTTGAACTCGATCGGTCCCGTACTGACCGGCGTCGTTGGACGGAAGGCAGGAACGTTTCCCGACTATCACTATTCCGACGCGAACAAGAACTCCGGCATCGTCTGGGACGAACCCACGCTGATGGAGTATCTGCGAAATCCTCAGGTAAAGGTGCCGGGCACCAAGATGATGTTTCCGGGATTGAAGAAAGACGAAGACATTGTAAATGTCATTGGATATCTGAAAACTCAGGTTGTGCCCTGAGACTGTGTTTGCGCGCGGATTGTTTGGGCGACCACGACCGGCATAAGGCTCGACAGCCTAGCGAGAGACCGCCATCCCGTTCTTGAGCCTTGGATAGGTGGCAAGCGGATTGTCGACCGCGATCTTCTTGCGCAAAGCCGGCGAGAAACCGTCCGGCACCACGGCATCGCCGTCGAACTGCCAGTGCGGATAGTCCGAGGCGTACAGCAAAATCTCGTCGGAGCGCAGGTGCTCGATGGCGCGCTCGACAGCTTCCCGGCCGTCCGGCGCATCGAACGGCTGCATGGTCAGCCGGAAGTGGTCGCGGACGATCTCCCATGGCGCGCGGTCGACCCAGGGCACCTCGGTGCGCAAGCCGCGCCAGAACTTGCTGAAGCGCCAGAGGAAGCCTGGCAGCCACGTGACGCCGGACTCCATCAGCACGACCTTCAGCCCCGGATGCTTGGCGAACACGCCCTCGGTGATCAGGCTCGCCATCTGCGACTGGAAGCCTTGCGACTGCGCCGCATAGTCCTCGATGTACCAGGTCGGCCAGCCCAATGACGTGACCGGATTGCGGTAGGACGAACCTGCGTGGATGCCGAGCGGCAGGCCGTGGCGCTCGCAGGCCGCATAGATCGGCCAGAACTGGCGGCGGCCGAGCGGCACCTCCTGCATCACGAGAACCAGCACCTGGACGAAGCGCTTGTCGTTGGCCAGCCGCTCGATCTCGTCGACCGCGTATTCGGGGCTCTGCATCGGGATGACGATGGAGGCGCGAAGCCTGGGATCGCGGTCGAGCCACTCTTTCGCGAGCCAGTCGTTGATCGCCCGGCAGAACGCCGCCGCCATGTCCTCGCTGAACAGGAGCTGCACGCCGTAGAGGCAGTTGAGGATCGCCGTGCCCGACTGCCAGCGGCCGAACACCTGGTCGGCGACCTGCTTGGCGTCCGCCGCCGCGAGGCCGTTTTTGCCGCGCCATTCCGGCCGCGCGGTGAGCGGCGATTTCAGCGGATAGCTGTTGGAGTCGAGCGAGCTCAAGCCCCGGTCAATGACGGAATCCCGCCAGAACGTGTCGAGATACGGCAGCAGCACGCTGACATCCGGCACGCTCGGATGGACGTCGCAGTCGATGGCACCCGGTTCGGACATGCGCTTAATCAGCCTTGATGTTGGAGGCCTGAGTAACCTCTTTCCAGCGCGCGATCTCCTTGGTCATCCAGGCGCGCAGTTCGACCGGCGTGGTGCCGTATGAATTGATGCCGAGATTCTTGACGCGATCCAGGAAGGCATCCGAGGCGACGATGGCGCGGATGTCGGCGGACAGCTTCTCGACGATCGGCGCGGGCGTTAAGCCCTGCGCCACCACGGCGTTGAACGCGATGACGTCGACGCCCGGATAGGTTTCCGAGATGGTCGGCACGTTGGGCGCGCCAGGCAGCCGGTCGGCGCTGGCGCTCGCGATCAGCTTCAGATCGCCGGTCTCGACGTAACGCCGCGCCGAGTGCCAGATGTCGAACATCAACGGCACCCGCCCCGCGATCACGTCGGTGAGCGCCGGCGCGCTGCCGTTGTAGTTGATGTGGATGAAGTTCTGGGCCGGGATGCCGGTGCGCTGGCGCAGCATCTGCCCGGCCAGATCGCCGATCCCGCGCGGCCCAGGCGAGGTGTAATTGACCGGCTGCTTCTTGGCGACCGCGACCACGTCGGCCACGGTTTTGACCTCGAAGTATTTGTTGGCGACGAGCGCGGCTGGCTGCACCGCGATCATGCTGACCGGCGCGAAATCCTTGGCGGTGTCGTAGGGCAGCGACTGGCTGATCGCGGGATTGATGAGGAGCGAATTGGTCGCCATCAGCAGCGTCAGCCCGTCCGGCGCGGATTTCGCAACCGCTGCGGTCGCAACAATGGTGCCGGCGCCGGGCCGGTTCTCGATCACCACGGTCTTGCCGCCCCAACGCATCGAGAGGAGGTCCCCCAGGATACGGGCCACGACGTCGGTCGGGCCGCCGGCCGCAAACGGCACCAGTATCTTCACCGGCCCGTTCGGATAGTCGGCGACAGGATCGGCCTGCGCTCGAGTTGCGGCCAATGTCAGCAATCCAAGCAGGACGAGCGTTCTTCTGACGCTTCTCATGACGGCGCTTCTCCCGCCACGAGGTTAGCCCGCGAATGGATCGTTGCGCCAGCGGCTCGCGCTGAAGCCGAAGTTCCACTATCTGTGGGTGCGATTGGCAGGCGCACCGCCGGCGCGAAAGGTCGACGATGGATATCGGTGTCTACACGTTTGTCGAGAACACGCCGGATCCCGGCACCGGACGGCTGCTCGATCCGGTGCAGCGGCTGCGCGATCTGATGGAAGAGATCGCGCTGGCCGATCAAGTGGGCCTCGACGTGTTCGGCATCGGCGAGCATCACCGGCCGGACTTTCTGGCGTCAGCGCCGCAGATGCTGCTTGCGGCCGCGGCCGAGCGCACCAAGCGCATCCGGCTGTCGACCGCGGTGACGGTGCTGAGCTCCGACGATCCGGTGCGGGTCTATGAGCAGTTCGCAACGCTGGACCTGCTGTCCGGCGGCCGCGCCGAGATCATGGCGGGACGCGGCTCGTTCATCGAGTCCTTCCCGCTGTTCGGCTATGACCTCAACGATTACGACGAGCTGTTCGCCGAGAAGCTCGAACTGCTGATCGCGGTGCGCGACCACGAGCGCCTGAGCTGGCAGGGCCGGCACCGCCCTCCTCTGCATGATCAGGCGGTCTATCCGCGCGCGCCGCACAAGATTCCGATCTGGATCGCGGTCGGCGGCAACCCGCCGTCGGCCGTTCGCGCCGGCACCCTGGGCCTGCCGATGGCGCTGGCGATCATCGGAGGCATGCCCGAGCGCTTCGCACCGTTCGTCGAGCTGTTTCACAAGGCCGCCGCCCATGCGGGCCACGATCCCAAGACACTGCCGGTCGGCATCAACACCCACGGCTACGTCGCCGACACCTCACAGCAGGCGGCCGACGAGTTCTTTCCGAGCTACGCCGCGCAGATGAGCCATATCGGCCGCGAACGCGGCTGGCCGCCGACCACGCGGGCGCAGTTCAATTCAGGCCTGCCGTTGCAGGGGCACCTCATGATCGGCAGCCCCGAACAGGTGATCGAGAAGACCCTCTATCAGCATGAGAAGCTCGGCCATCAGCGCTATCTGATGCAGATGAGTGTCGGCACCATGCCGCATGCCAAGACCATGCGGTCGATCGAGCTGTTCGGCACGAAGGTCGCGCCTGCGGTGAAGCAGGCGCTCAAGGATTCTCAGCCGCGCCGGGTCGAGGTCGACACCGACGGACCGGCGGCGTCGCGGTTGTAGATGTCCTCGCGGAACTGGATGACGCCGTCCGGCGTCGCCCAGGCGGTGACATAGACCCAGTAGAGCGGCACGGGCTTGCTCAGCCGCGCGTCTTTGCGCTCGCCGCTCTTGATCACCGCGTCGATCTCCTGGCGCGACCAGCCGGGCGTCTCGTTCAGGAGCCAGTTCACCAGCTCGCGGACGTTCTGCACGCGCACGCAGCCCGACGAATGGAAACGCTGATCCTCGCCGAACAGGTTCTTGAGCGGCGTGTCATGCATGTACACGCCGTCCTTGCTCGGGAAGTTGATGCGGATCGAGCCGAGCGAATTGAAGTCGCCCGGGTCCTGCTTGAAGCGGTAGTTCACCGCCTCCTGCGAATACCAGTTGATCCGCGAGGGCGTGAGTTCCTCGCCGCGCATGTCGAAGATGCGGATGCGGTTGTTGGTGAGATAGTCCGGCTCCGCCTGCATCTTCGGGATGAGGTCGCGCCGCACGATCGAAACCGGCACCGTCCAGTACGGATTGAAGTTGATCTCGATGATCTTGCTGTTGATGTCGGGCGACGGCCGGTCCGGCTTTCCGGCGACGGCGGTGTGCCGCGACACCGCGACGTTGCCCTCGATCGCCTCGATCCGCGCTGCTGGGATGTTGCAGAGCACGTAGCGGGCGCCGAGGTTGCCGCTCATGCTGCGCAGCCGCACCAGGTTGGTCTGGAGCTGTGCCAGCCGCACCTGCGCCGGCACATTCATCGCCTTCAGCGTCTGGTCCCTCACGATGCCGTCGACCGAAAGGCCGTGCCGTGCCTGGAAGCGCCGCACCGCGGCTTCGACATAGGAATCGTAAACGTCGCTCACGCCGGCGTTGGCGTCGAGATCGCCCGACGTGATCAGCCGCTGGCGGAGCGCAATCACCGCCGGCTGCCGGGCGCCGAGTCGCAGCCGGTCGGACCTCGCCACCTCGGGCCAGCCGCCCTTGGTGACGATGCCATTGAACTGCTCGATGGCCTGCGCGGTGTGCTCGACAGTCGCGGGCGACAGCGTCGGCAGCGACGCCTTGGGCATCTGGATGTTGCGCGAGGCGGAATCGAAGCCCTGCCCGTAGTCGCCGCTGACCGTTTCGTCGATCAGGGCGTCGAGCATCTGGTCCCGGCTCTGAGCGAAGGCCTGGGTGGCGGCAAGCCCGCCGGTCACGGCCGCAGCCTGTGTGAGGCCCCGCAGCACCGTGCGGCGGGAAATGTGGCGGTGGTCCGATGTCGTCATAGCGTCCCCGATGGCCCAGGCCCCCGATCGTCACGATCAGGTCTCAAGCGCCCGATAGCGAAGCCCCCGAATCCAAAGATTGAAGTGGCTGTACCAAAAGCCGATTCCGCTCGGCAAGCCCCAGCCGATCAACCCTTTGGGATCGGTAGGGGGATGGCTGGGCGAATTTGTGACCAGGGCCCGGCAAGCCGCGGCCATCGTCCACAGTTCGCTGTTCCGACCGAAGGACGACTTGCCGCATCCCAGCGCGATACTCGGCAAGTCCGAAATGCCCGGGACGCACAGGCCGAGGCTATTCCGGTGTCAGAAGAATCTCTGATGCGGCGCTTAGGCCGCTTTTCAAGTTCGCCGGCTACGCTCACGGAGTTGCGGACGTAGCTCAATGCTAGAGCAGTATGTCCGGCATACAGATGGTGGTTCGTGCCCACCCGTCCACACGTCCTCACAACCCTTGGCACCCCAGGCCAAGGGTTGTTTTTTGAGATGTCGAAGCGACGCCGCTTCTTCATTTACCGGCCGGCACCACGGCGATAGCGACGACATGTGCCGTCCCCCGGTCAACGATCCACCGGCGGCCGCGTTAAGCTAAATACGAAAAACAAATTGCTGGGCCACGAATAGAACCTACGCTGCCTCCCTGGCCGGGTGGCGGAGAGGCGACGCGCGGGGTTCCGCAAAACCCCGATAGCCTTGGTTCAATTCCAGGGCCCGGCCTCCATACACACAGTGTGCGATTTCGCACGGCGACACTGTTCGATCTGGCGAATCTTGCGCTCAAGCAAGCGGCAATCCCCGCCTCTTCAGCGCTTGCCCAGACCCCGCCAACCCACGGCGGGGTCTTTTACTTTCTGACAACAGAGACCTCTGGCGCTTCGCATTCGGCCTCACATCAACCGACGGGCCGCTACATTCCCCCTTGTATGCCCTGCAACCGGTCCATGGCTGAATTTCCCGTCGAGTGTGGCACCGGCTTGCCTTGCGGCGGCTGCCCGGACTTTTGAACGGCGGTCCGATTTTTCGTGGAGGTCGAGGTACCGGTCACCGGGGTGGTGCGCTTGCCGCTGCCCGCATCAGAAGACGCAGTTCCCAAGCGAGCAGGAGTAGTGGTGTTGCCGACAGGTGCTTTGGCACTTGCGCACCATCCGGAATTGACGGTCAAGGTCAGTACCATTGCGGAGAATAAGCTGGTCGAAACAACCCGCATGAATGCCTCCCGTTAGAATGCCGATCAGAAACACATGGAGTATGCACGGCCGGACACGCCATTGCCAGAATACCCTGGCGGTTACGTCCGCGCGGACACGCATAAAAGAGCTGCTTCGCAAACTTGCGCTTGTGCGCTCATGCGAAAGCTATGAGTTATCACCGATCAGGAAATCTTCTGATCACAAGAGAGAAATGCGCGGCTGTCGGTGACATTCACCCGTCGAGCCACGGATTCACCTTGAGGGTTTTCCTTAATTGCGGACTCCGTTTCGTGCCTTGAGGAAACGCGATCTATAAGCCGCCGGTCTCAATCGACGTTTGTAAAGAGCCCGTGGCACCACTGATTTTCATACTCCAGAAATTCTGGAAGCACGTGAAGCTTTCAACGAGCACGACTGTCGTTAAGCCGCACGATCTGGTGACGCGAAGAAGGACACTCAAATCCAACATCCTGAAAATGCCACGCAAAAAACCGCGACCGCCAAAGCCAAAAGATTGAATTGGTCGCGGCCAAATAAGTTACGACCGCTCCACCATCAGGCACCCATCAACAGCATTGGCTGTGCAGGCCGTAGTGCCGATACGAGCGCGCGCAATTTGGGCCGCATTGCTATCTCGGCGGCTGCTCACTTGTCGTAAGAAATCCCGCAGGCCTGCTTGCCGCACCAATTCAGGTGACAATGCGCGTCGAGCGCGCAACTGATCTGCACCCAGGCGAAATACCCGCACACCGCAGCAGCAACCAGACCCGTGGCAAGCTTGGTGCTCATGCCGCCTTCACTTCTTCCGCCGCCATTCGGCTGAGCTCATCGCGGGACTTGCCTCTGTTTTCCGGCAACCCGATGAGCCTCATATACGCGGCAACGCATCGCGCTTCGTATTTCGCCCGGGCTTCTTGCTCTGGTGTCATCTCCCTTGGTCGGATTTCGCCGCTCTTGGGTTCACCTGTCTGCGGGGAGTCTTCCCCCCGTCGTTGGCGTCGTCGAAGTGGTCCTTTTACGCGTCCGCAGCACCACAGTGCCGCGCCCCTTACACTGGCACCATTTCAGATTACGCCGATTTAATCTTCCCTCCTTCAAATCGCCACAGCTATGAGGGACAGTCATCGCGATCGACATTGGGAAGCCCCTCGATCACCACGCGAAAACCCCGCCAGAATTGGCGGGGTTTTTGTTTTCAGCGGTCGTTGGCATAGGGCCGAGCACGGCAAAACCTCGCAAAGGACCGAACAGCGAATTATGCGAGCTGTCCAAATTCCAGCGCAACGCGCCGTCATCGATGAGTATTGCGGCTGCTACAGGCACTAAGCGTTCTTTATGGTATCGGGTGCGAGAAGGTCGCCTTCTTCTCGCACCCGACTTTTTTACTTACGCACACCAGCGAATTTTGAATTCACCCAATCGATATGCTCCTCGTTTGCCTTCCGCTGGGCGTCGCTCACCAAGAACTTCTCGGTGAGAAAAACCGCGACTTGCCACGCGATGATGAAGTTCACGACGTAGAAGCCGAGAAACACCAGAAGGCTCGCGTTCGGTGAGTAACTCTCGACGAGCGAACTCACGGCTACTCCGATCGCGTCGAGGATGACAACGCATACAACGAATATTCCAATGACCTGCATCGGGATCTGTTCTCCATCAAGTCGCCCTTGATCGAGACAATGCCGATGAAAGCCTTTTGGTGAGTGCGCGGATCGTCGCTGCGGCGATCGAGCCGCATGCCAAAGCTATTGAGCGATTGCGAGAGCCTCTCAGGGCGCCGGTTACGAACAGAGAGCGCCCCGTGAAACGAGGTGCTCTCCACAGTTCTCTGGCGCGAGTCAGCGACTCGCTACGCCGCTGCTTTCGGTATCAGAGCCGATACAGAATCTGATCGGTCCAGAAGCGCTCGAGCCGATGCAGCGACTTGTTCAGCGTCGTGAACTCGTCGGCGGTGATGCCACCAACCTGCTCCACCGTGCGCACGTGCTTCTGGTAGAGCGCCTCGACGATGTCACGCACCTCGCGGCCGGTCTCGGTCAGACGGATGCGAACCGAACGACGGTCGACGCGCGAGCGCTGGTGATCGAGGAAGCCCATCTCGACGAGCTTCTTCAGATTGTACGACACGTTGGAGCCGAGATAGTAACCGCGCGTGCGGAGCTCGCCCGCGGTCAGCTCCTTGTCGCCGATGTTGTAGAGGAGCAGCGCCTGCACCGAATTGATGTCGGAGCGCCCTCGCCGGTCGAACTCGTCCTTGATGACATCAAGCAATCGCCGATGCAGCCGCTCCACGAGCGTCAAGGCATCGAGATAGAGCGGCCGGATAAGATCGAACTTGGCCTGACGATCGGCCGGTTCGACCGCTTTCATTACGGTCTTCATTCTGACGCCTTCCATATCGTTTTTTATACGCACCAACGGGCCCTGTTTTCCCGTCGATGCCCTGGACGATAAGCGACGCGGCTGAAGATCAGCTTAAATTGTAGAATAAACTTTGGGTTTATCGCCGAAGGTAAACTGCCGGTAATTTCAAATGCATGCGCGCTGCTTTACGCAGCGTTCACCCTGCCCCGCTCGACAACGCCGATAAAACGGCGACTTCCGCAAATCACAGCGGCAGATGGTATGTAGAGACCAGAACAATCGGCGCCGGTGCGAAAACGAATGCGTAAGCATGATCGGCGCCGAAGCAGCGCAAACGGCGTTCCAAACTGGGATTCCCGCAGCTAAGGAGTGTCAGTTTCGTTATCAACGATCGTGGCGGAATCCTTCGACCATTGGTGCTCGGCGTTGCAATGCGGGCATTCGATCTTGCCGATGAAGGGTGGGATCAACACGAATGACGAACGCTCGATCTCGATGCCGGTGTCGATCAACTTCCCAGTAGCATCGCAAGGCGTGAAAATTCTCGACATTGCAGTTGAGTCCCCTCCACAGGGTTTAAGACTAAACGCGGAGAGACCCAGCCCACTACTAAATTTGACACATATGCCGAGAGGGCTGCACCACTGGCAGCCGGATTAACGGCGACCGCGCGTAGCGATCAGATGAATGGCCGATTGGGCCGCTCTCGCGGCAGCTCGTAGCTCGCGAGGTTGGTCAGGGCCTCGCGGTCCAACAGCTCGAAACGCCGCTCTTTCCAGCGGATCGCTTTGGTGGCCGACAGGCGCCTCAGGGTCTTGTTGGTGTGGACCAACGACATGCCGAGCATGTCGGCAACGTGCTGTTGCGTGAACGGAAACTGGATCGTGTTCCCCTTGGCAAGACCCACCTCCTCGGCACGCTGAAACACCGCGAGCAAAAGATAAGCGAGCCGCTCAAGCGCAGTCCTCCTGCCGATGCTGAGCAGATGTTCGTCGAGAATCTGCTCCTCGCGCGCTGCGAGCCAGGTGACGTCGAACGCAAGCGTCGGGTAGTCGCGAAAAAGATTCCAAAGCTTGTCGCGCGGAAAGACGCAGAGCGTCATGTCGGTCAGCGCTTCGACCGAATGCTGCATCTCGTCGTTGACCGAGCCTTGCAGGCCGAGGAAGTCGGAAGGCAGCGCGAAGTTCAGGATCTGACGGCGGCCGTCAGCCAGCGATTTGTATCGAAACGCCCAGCCCGACAAAATTGTATAGAGGTGCGCGCTGTTGGTTCCCTGCAGGAGAATGTTGGTGCCAGCCTGCACATTGAGCTCGCCCGATTTGAATTCGGTAACGAACTCGAGCTCCTTGGCCGAGAATTCACGCAACGCGTGAATGCCGCGTAGCGGACATTTCTCGCACGGCACTTTGCGGCCGGAAGGCGGTGGTACAGCAGCAGCGAGAGCAGAGGCGGCGGTCATACAGCCAGCACCAAGTCGTTTCGAACGGCCCGTACAACAGCCGGCCGGCACAAAAAGTTCCATCGCCGGTGTCCGGCTCTTGTCGGATTATTCCTGGCGCGCGAACACAGCGAATCGCGGCGCGCGATCAACGGTCTCGAAGGAAACGAATAATGCCGGAAAAGTCGCGCGGTCCCTCCCCGCTCTCGACGTAGCGGCCGTAGAGATCGGCGGCGTCGGCCCCGAGCGGGGTCGCAGCGCCCGCGGATTTCGCCGCGTCCTGTGCGAGCTTCAGATCCTTGAGCATCATCGCCGCGGTGAAGCCCGCCTGATAATCGCGATTGGCGGGCGAAGTGGCCACCGGGCCCGGCACGGGGCAATAGGCTGTCATCGACCAGCACTGGCCCGACGACTTCGATGAAATGTCGAACAGCTTCTGCGCGTCGAGGCCGAGCTTCTCGGCGAGCACGAATGCTTCGGATACGGCGATCATCGACACGCCGAGGATCATGTTGTTGCAGATCTTGGCGGCTTGGCCATTCCCGGCGCCGCCGGCGTGCACGATGGTCTTGCCCATCTTTTCCAGAAACGGCTTGGCACGCGCGAAGGCCTGGTCGCTGCCGCCGACCATGAAGGTCAGCGTGCCGGCCTGCGCGCCACCGGTGCCGCCCGACACCGGCGCATCCAGCATCGGCAGGCCCTTGCCGTCGGCCGCAGCCGCAACGGCGCGCGCGCTGTCGACGTCGATGGTCGAGGAGTCGATGAGCAGCGTGCCGGGCCCGGCGGCTGCGAGCACGCCGTCCGGACCGAGATAGACTTCGCGGACGTGCTGGCCCGCGGGCAGCATGGTGACGATGACTTCGGCGCCCGTCACGGCGGCCTTGACGCTCGGAGCTGCCGTGCCGCCGGAGGCAACCAGCGCATCGGCCTGTGCCTTGGTGACGTCGAAGCCCTGGACCTTGTGGCCGGCCTTGAGAAGGTTCTGCGCCATCGGCAAACCCATGTTGCCGAGGCCGATGAAGCCAATGGTCGCCATGTGCGTTCTCCCGGTTTTGGGTGATTAAAGCCGGGAAGGCTGCGAGGCGACAAGCGCCGGCCGATTAAACCTTCGGAGGACGAAAAAATTTACTCGATCAGGTCGTCCGCGGTCGCGAGCAGCGCCTGAGGGACAGTCAGTCCGAGTACCTTTGCGGTCTTGAGATTGACCGCAAGCTCGAACTTGGTCGGCTGCTCGATCGGCAGATCGGATGGGTGCGCGCCCTTGAGGATGCGGTCGACGTAATAGGCCAGCCGCCGATACGACGATTCCAGATGCGGCCCATAGGTGAACAGCGCGCCGCTCCTGGCAAAAACCGGCCAGCCGGATACGACCGGTATGCGCAGCTTGAGGCCGAAGTCGATGATGCTCTGGCGGTACTCGATCGCAAAGCCGTCGGCGAACAGCGAAATCGCCTGCGGCGGATCGCTCGCCATAGCGGTGTAGGCGCGATCGAGCTCGTCACGGCTCCGGGTTGCGAAATAGTCGGTCCGCAAGCCGAGCTGCTGCCCATAGTCCTGCGTGTAGTTGCGCTCCAGATGCTCGCCGGGATGCGCCGGATTGGCCACGATCGCAACGCGGCGCAGATTTGGAATGATGTCGCGCAGCAGCTCCAGACGCTTGCCGTTGAACTCGGCTGCCATGAAGGTCAGGCCGGTCATGTTGCCGCGCGGACGCGCCAGGCTGTCGGCGAAGCCGGCCGTGACAGGGTCGCCACTGAACACATAGACCAAGGGGACAGGCAGGTTGAGCTTGGCGGCTTCGGAAACTGCGCTTCCCTGCACCAGGATGACATCGGCATTGCGCTTCACCAGCTCGGCGGCAAGCGCCGGCACGCGACCGAGATCGTCATCGCCGAAGCGATAGTCGATCACGAGATTTCGCCCCTCGACGTACCCGATATCGGCGAAGGCCCCGCGCAACGCGGCAAGGAACGGGATCAGGCTCGATTCCCGCTGCGCCGTGAGCCATCCGATGCGGGCGACTCTGCCTTTGTCTTGCGCGCCGGCGGCATGCGGCCACGCGAGTGCGGCGGCCCCGAGAGCACCGAGAAATACACGTCGCCGCATGGCCGCTCCTGGCTCTGCGAACAGTAGCGCTTCAAATACGCACGCGATACGGGTGGAAAACGGCTTCGCTCCCGTAACTCGTTATCGCTTCATTCTACTGCGGCTCGATCTTGGCGTCCTTGGCAAGCTTCTTGGCGATCACGGCCTCCTTGGCGATACGCGCGTCGAAGGCTTCCGGCGTCATGATCAGCTCTTCGACGCCGAGCTTGCCGAGCTTCTCCTGCACCGACGGAGTCTTGATCGCCTTGACGATGCTGGCGTGCATCTTGGCGACCACGTCGCGCGGCGTCTTCTTCGGCACGAAAGCACCGACCCAGAAATCGAAATCGCTGTCCGGCACACCAGCCTCGATCGAGGTCGGCACGTCGGGGAGCGCCGAGGCCCGCTTGGAGCTCGCCACCGTGAGCGCCAGCAGCTTGCCGTCCCGGATCAGCGGCAGCGCCGGCGTGATGGGCGCGAAATAGATGTCGATGCGGCCGGTCATCGTTTCGGTCAGCGCTTCCGGCGCACCCTTGAACGGCACGAGCTGGCCCTCGAAGCCCGCGGCGAGGCGGAAGCGCTCCATGGCGAGGTGCGGCGGCGTACCGATGCCGGCCGCGCCGTAGTTGATCTGGCCCGGGTTGGCCTTCGCCTTGGCGACCAATTCCTTGACGCTCTTGATGCCCTTGCTCGGCGCCACGACCAGCACCATCGGCACGTTGCCGAGCGGCGTGATGGCCGAGAAGTCGGCGACCGGATCGTACGGCACGTTGGCCTGGATCGCCGGCACCGTGACGATCGCATTGGAATGGATCAGCATGGTGTAGCCGTCAGGATCGGCCTGCTTGACTTGGTTGGAGCCCACGGTGGTGCCGCCGCCCGGCCGGTTCTCGACCACGAAGGACTGACCGACATCGTGGCCGACCTGCTCCAGCACCGTGCGCGGCACGAGATCGGTGGCGCTGCCCGGCGCATAGGGCACCACGACACGAACCGCTTTGGTCGGCCAATCCGCCGCACGCGCCGGGCCCATGGCCGGCAGGCCTGCGGCCACGGCGGTCAGCGAGCCCATTCCGGCTTTGAGAATTTCGCGGCGGTTCACGGCAGTCTCCCCCATTCGGATACGCAAAGCGTGCGGTCGTGCCCTCGCGGCACCCGCAGCCAAAGCTATGTCATCGAAGCTATAGCGCCCCGGCGCCTGTGAAGGCTAGTTCGGATGCTCGCGGGCCGACTGAATGGCCAGAAACAGGTAACCGAACAGCAGCAGAAACTCGGCGACCACGACGAGCATCCGGCCGCCATAGACCTGCGGGAAGAACACCTCGACGGCTGCCATCGACACCGCGGCGGTGAGCCACACCACCGCGCCCCAGGCGGCCGCGAGCCAGAGCCCGACCGCCGCCACGAGATCGATCACGGCGAAGAAGATCGTCGCGGTCTGCCACGGGGTCGGCTGATATTCGAAACCGTCGGTCGGGCCGGTGAAGCCACACACGATGGCCCAGTGATAGAGCCCCTTGGTGAGCGACAGCACCGCCATGACGCGCAGGAAGATGACCAGCCGGCCGGTCCAGCGCGTCTCCTGGACCTCGGGCTCGCCGGCGTGAACGGGCTCGAGATTGCGGATCGGATCGTTGGGGACGGCGTGCTGGTCGGTCATCCGCGCACCAGTTCAGGCGGCTGCCACTCGCCGTCCGGCAGCGGCGCAAAGTGCCGCGCGACCTCGGCGTCGCTCACCTCGGCAAGCGCTGCCGGCTGCCATTTCGGCGCGTTGTCCTTGTCGACAATCACCGCGCGCACCCCTTCGTAGAAATCGTGGCCATGGATGACGCGGGACACTATGCGAAACTCGGTCGCCATGCACGCTTCGAATGCAAGGTCCTTGCCCTTGCGCACCTGCGCCAGTGCGATTTTCAGCGCGACCGGCGATTTGGCTCGGATTGTGGCGGCTGCTTTCTGCGCGAACTCGCCGCCATCGGCATCGAGGGCGGCGAGAATGTCCTCGACGCGGCCGCCCGCGAACAGCCGGTCGATGGTGCTCCGGTGCGGCGCGAGCTTGGACTCGCTCGCTGCATCTTTTGTGGGGGCCGCAAAGGCCGCGAGCATCGCGTCGACCGGCGCAGTTCCGCACAGCGCTTCGACCAGGTCGGTAAACCGCGGCGACGCCACGCGATGGGTGGCGATGCCGGCCGCGATTCCATCGGCCGCGCCGAAGCGCTCGCCGGTGAGCGCGCAATAGGCGCCGAGCTCGCCCGGCATGCGTGGCAGAAACCAGGTCGCGCCGACATCTGGAAAAAAGCCGATGCCGACCTCGGGCATCGCGAACAGATAGCGGTCGCCCGCGACGCGGTGCGAGCCATGCGCCGACACGCCGACACCGCCGCCCATGCAGATGCCGTCGATTAGCGACACATAAGGCTTGGGATAATGCTTGATGATCGTGTTGAGGACGTACTCTTCGCCGTAGAACGCCAGCATCTCGGCATGCCGTCCCGACGTGCCGGCGTCATACAGCGCGCGGATATCGCCGCCGGCCGAGAACGCCTTGCCGCCCGCAGCGGTGACCACGACACGCGTCACCGACAGATCGTTCCGCCACTTCTCCAGCTGCGCGGTAAGCGCCCGCACCATGCCGAGCGTCACGGCATTGAGCGCCTGGGGCCGGTTCAGCGTGACAAGGCCCGCGGCGCCTTTTCTGGCAAACAGGATTTCGGGCTCTGCGGGAGTCATCCTGGAAGACTTGCTGTTATCGATGAGCCATAGCGTGGAGCACAGGAAAAGGCCCGGCGCAAGCACCGGGCCTTTTCCGCCTGCCGCCCTACGCGGGCCTATTCCTCAGAACAAGCCCCCGCGCTCATCATGGCCTTTTCCGCTTCTTCGCGCGTCTTGTACACGGTGCCGCCCACGATGACGGTGGTGGAAAGCGTCGGCCGCTGATTGACGACGGTGCAACGCCTCGCGACAGGATCGCGCACGATATAATATCCGTCGGCGGCAAGCGCGGGCGTCACGACAGCAGCCATCGCAATCACTGTGCTCTTCAAGGCTCGCATGTGGCCTCCCAAGTTGGATCGACGGAGATCGCCATTCGTCATTGCAACCTCAAAACGATTCTGATCGTTCCGATTGCCGCGACGCGACCTTTCCGAACAGCCATTCATCATTGGCGCAAAACTGTGGTCGTCACGCGCGAGACGATCGTTGCGAATCAAATCGCAGCCGCAGAGCGAGTTCCGTTGTGTGTGCGTCAATGGAACGCAGGACGCCCGATCACGTTGTCATGCGGTCGCGCTCGCCAGCGGGCGCTTTTCAGATGAGGGAGTCCGGAATGAAGAAAGCCATCCTGCAAGCTTCAGTCGTTGCCGCAGTCGTTGCGTTCCCAATCATGGCCCATGCCCAAGGCACGCTGCGTGGTGCAGCCGAAGGCGCTGAGGAAGGCGGACGGGCCGCGGGTCCGGTCGGCGCCATCGTCGGCGGCACCGTAGGTGCGGCAACGGGCACCGTGGAAGGCATCCTGGGTGTCGACGACCGTCCGCGCTTCCGCGACTACGTGGTGCGCGAGCGCCGCCCGTCCTACCACTATCGTGAGCAGGTCCGCGTCGGCGCCGTGCTGCCGGAGGCCGGCGTGACCTATTACGACGTGCCGGCCGAATATCACGTGCGGCCTGGTTACCGCTACACCGTCGTCAACGAACGGCCGGTGATCGTCGAGCCGCGCACGCGTCGGATCGTGGAGGTCATCGACTAACGTCGAGGCCTACTGAAGCAAAAAGCCCGGCCACTTGCGGCCGGGCTTTTTGTCGTCGATGGCGCACGCCTCAGAGCTGCTTCACCGGCTTCGGATCGAGATTGAAGATCCGCGCGGCGTTGAGCCCCAGGATGTTGCGCTTGGCCTGTTCGGAGAGGAACGGCAGGTCGGTGATCTCACTCGGCAGATCGAAATCGAAGTGCGGCCAGTCCGATGCGTAGAGGAGCTGCGTGTCCGCCTTGATCATGTCGAGCGTGCACTCCAGCCCCTTCATGTTTGTCGATTCCATCGGCTGCGTCGTGTACCAGCAATGGTCGCGCATGTATTCCGACGGCAGCCGCTTGAGCTGCGGCGCTTCCGACGGCCGCATCAGGAACTGATCGTCGAGCCGCTGCATCACGAACGGCACCCAGGCGAGACCGGACTCGATCCAGATCACCTTGAGCTTGGGGAAGCGAGCCGGAATGCCGTTCAGCACCCAGTTCGTGCAATGCACGATGTTGGGCCACGCGAAGCCCAGCGCGTGCATGCCGAGGAAGCGGTTGACGGTCTTCAGCGACGGATCGTCCCAGTGATAGCCGGCGTGGAAGGAGAGCGGCATACCGGTCTCCTCGATCATGCGGTAGAGGCGCATGTACTTGTTGTGGTGCACGGCCGAGTGGCGGGTCGACGGAATGGCGAAACCGATGATGCCCTTCTTGCCGGCGGACTCGGTCACGATCCGCTCGCATTCCTCGGGGCTGTGAAACGGCAGCACCGCGAGGAACTTGATGCGGTCGTCGGCGGATAGAAGCTTCTCCGACATCCACTTGTTGTAGGCGCGCGACAGCCAGATCTCCATTTCCGGCTGCGGATGCATGCCGAGGAACAGCATCGGCGTCGGAAACACCACCATGTTGTCGACGCCGAGCGAGTCCATGGCGCGACGGGTGAGCGTCACGTCGCGATGCACGCTCACGTCTTCGACCTTCTCGCGCAGGCCGTCCTGGTGCGGGATGCGGCCGCCGACGCTCTGATAGCGCAGGCCGAGATCGCCGTTGAGACCGTACGGCGGCGCGCCGATGCGGTCGCGGTGGAAGTGCAGCGCCTGATCGCGGATCACTGGATCGTCGATGTACTGCACGATCTCCTGCCACGACACGGTCTCGACGTGGTGCGCGTCGACGTCGACCACGAACCAGTCCTGAAGCTTTCTGCGCCGCGCCGCGATCTTGGCGTGCCGGAGGATTTCACGGCTGTCGGTCGAGGTGTCGATCACCTGGGCCGGCAGCATCTGCGGCACGCCCACCACTGGCTGGTTCATGGCTTGCTCCCTGCATTTCCTGTCGCAACGCGAGTTGTATGATGATGTTCGTCCGGCATGGGATCGTTCTCGCCGGGCCGTCTCCGGAACCAAAGTCCGAGCTCCATCGGGCCGAGATGCACGTCGCGCAGCATCTCGGAGACGGCGACCAGCATCTCGGTCGCGGTCACGGTCTCGGGCCCCTCCTGCACGATCGCCGGCACCGGCCGGTCCTCGAGCTCGGACTTCGCATAATAGAGCCGCACCGCGGCGGTGATGATCTGGGCCAACGCCTCGTCGGAGACTCGCGCGGCCTCGCCCTTCTCCACCAGCTCTTTCGCCGAGCGATGCAGGTCCGCGGCGTAGCGGTCGATCCAGCCGAATTCGTCGTTGGCGCGATCAGACGACGACATACAGGTTGCCGTCCTTGTGCTCGAGCTTGACCTTGCGCAGCTTGACCTTGTCGTAGCCCTGGTTGGCGCCGGTCTTGAGATCGAACTCATAGCCGTGCCACGAGCAGACCAGATTGGTGACGCTCTCTTCGTAGGCCAGTTCGCGGACGGTGCCGTCGGCGGCGAGCGGCTCGATCACGCGCTTGTACAAGCGGCCCTGGCAGACCGGGCCCTGGCGGTGCGGGCACTCGTTGTGCCAGGCGACGAACTCGCCATCCACCTTGAACACACCCACTTCGGTGCCGTCGCAGGACACGACCCGGCGGTCGCCATCCTTCAGCTCGTCGGCGCGGCACACGAGATACGATTGGGGCATTCCTCACTCCGTTTCCTTGTTCCGGCGATGGAACCGCACGGCGCCGTTTCATCGGCGCTCAGAGCGGGTCCAACATAGGCGAATCGCGCCTTCTTTTCCAATTACTCGAACTTGATGTTTGCCGACTTCACCACCGCCGACCAGCGCTCCACCTCGGACTTCATCTGCGCCGTCAGCTCTGCCGCGCTGCTGCCAATTGCGGTGCCCGACAGGCTTTTCAACTTGGCCTTGTAATCGTCAGAGGCGCCAATCTTCCGCGCTGCAGCTTCGAGCTTTTTGACGATCGGTGCGGGTGTGCCGGCCGGCGCCATGAGCGCGTACCACGTGCCGGCGACCAGGTCCGGAACGCCCGCTTCGGCGAGCGTCGGCACATCGGGCAGTTCGGCGATGCGCGAGGCCGTCGTTATGGCAAGCGCGCGAATGTTGCCCTCCCTCACCTGCGGCACCACGGCCGGCGTCTCGACGAAACCGAACGCCGTCTGATTGCCGAGGAGGCTCGTCACGGATTCGTTGCTGCTGCGATAGGAGATCGCGGTGGCCGGCGCGCCCGTCTTGATCTTGAACGCCTCGATCGGCAGCGTGAACACCGGCGACGGCGTCGGATAGTTGGCCTTGCCAGGATTGGCCTTGAGCCATGCCACCAGCTCGGCGATCGTCTTGGCCGGATGGTCCTTGTTGACGACCACCAGCAGCGGGTAGTCGGCCATCATCGAGATCGGCTCGAAGTCCTTGAAGACGTTGTAGGGAATGTTCGGCCAGATCGCCGTGCCGATGGTCATGGCGCCAGCCGCCGCGCCGAGCAGCGTGTAGCCATCGGGCGCCGATTTCGCCACGGTGTCCGGCGCGAGCCGGCCGCCGCCGCCCGGCTTGTTCTCGATCAGAAATGTGCCGCCCAGGTTCTCCTGAAGCTTCTGGGCGACAATGCGCGCGACCGTATCGGTGCCGCCGCCGGCCCCGAAGCCGATCACGATCCGCACCGGGTGGCTGGGATAGTCGGTCTGCTGTGCGCTCGCTGCTCGCGGCCACAAGGCCGCCGCGCCAGTCAAAGCGATGAACTCACGCCGCCTCATTCCATCCCTCCAGATTCCCCGTTGCACGGATCGTAACGGCGGGTGCCGCGTTCCGTATAGAGATTTTATGCATACCGATATGCGCCGTCGCGGGAGCGGCAAGCCACACATAAATTCGGCATTTTCCGCAATTTCGTCCGAGCCGTTGCGGTACAATGCCGCGCCAGGGGGATCGCCATGGGGATGTTTTCGCTTGCCGCCACAGGCTCGGTGCTGAGCCTGGCGCTCGCTGTGTTGCCGCCCGCCGCCCGGGCCACCGAGCTCAAGGTCATCGCTGGAGGTTCGATGACCGCCGTGCTGAATGAGCTTGGCCCGCAGTTCGAACGCACGTCAGGCCACAAAGTCACGGTCCAGTTCGGCTCAACGCCGCAGTTGATCAAGCAGGTCGCTTCCGACACGCCGTTCGACGTCGGCGTCGTCCCGGTCGAGGTGTTCAAGGACGCGGCCGCCCGCGAGCGCTTCGCGCCGGGCCCGACCGTCGATATCGCCCGCGTCGGCTATGGCGTGGCGGTGCGCGCCGGCGCACCGAAGCCCGATGTCAGCTCGCCCGAGGCGCTGAAGCAGACGCTGCGAAACACGCCGTCGATTGCGATGCTGCCGGAAAGCGCGGCGGGCGCGTATGTGCTGAGCGTGTTCGCAAAGCTCGGCATTGCGGATGCCATGAAAGCCAAGATCAAGCTCCAGTCGACACCGGCACAGATCCCACAAGCTGTCGCCAAGGGCGATGCCGAGTTGGGCGTATTCCTCACCAACGTGCTGGCCGCGCCCGGAGTCGAGCTTGCGGGTCCCTTCCCTGGCGACCTTCAACAGGAGCTGGTGTTCAGCGCGGCGGTCGCGACGAAAAGCGCGGAAGCGGACGCCGCCAAAGCGTTCATCAGCTTCCTCAGGACGCCGGCATCGCTCACCGCGATCAAAGCCAAGGGCATGACCCCGGGATGACGCTCGCGCTTCGCACCATGAAACGGCGGGAGTTCATTGCGCTGATCGGCGGCATGGCGAGCGCGTGGCCGCTCGCCGCCCGTGGCCAGCAGTCGAAGGTGAACCGCATCGCATGGGTCCACCCGTCGGCTCCCCTGGACAATTTGCGAAGCAGCACCGACGTCCGCGCCTATCGGGCATTCCAGGATGAGCTTCGCCAGCTGGGCCACATCGAGGGCACCAACCTTACGATCGAACGCTATTCCGGAGCAGGACGCCTGGACCTTTACGACACCCTGGCACGGACCGTGGTGCGAAGCCGGCCGTCCCTGGTCTTCACCAGCGGCGTCGAGATGGCCCGCGGTTTGAAGGCCGCGACCACCCGCATCCCGATCGTCGCGATCCTGAACGATCCGGTTGCCGCGGGCCTGATCGACAGTCTCGCGCACCCGGGCGGCAACATCACCGGCGCCGCGGTGGATGCCGGCATTGAGATCTGGACCAAGCGCCTCGGGCTTCTGAGGGAGGCGGTGCCACACGCCACCCGTGTCGGGCTCTTGAGCTCCCCCGGCTACTGGGAGATTACCGGCCGTGCGGGTGAAGCGCTGCGAGCGGCGGCTCCGTTGCTCGGCCTGTCCGTCGTGAGTTGCTCCGTGGATGAGGCAGCCGAGCCAGACTATCGGCGCGCCTTCGCCACGGCGCAGCAAAACGGGGTGTCTGCGCTGCTGGTGCACGACCAGGCCGAGAATTTTACCAATCGGAAGCTCATCATCGAGCTCACACGCCAAACCAATCTGCCGACGATCTATCCCTATCGCGAATACGTCGAGCTCGGCGGACTGATGGCTTATGCGGTCGATCTGCCCGACGCGTTTCGCCACGGCGCGCAGTATGTCGACCAGATCCTGAAGGGCGCGAACCCTGCCGATCTGCCATTTTATCAGCAGAGCCGCTTTCAGTTCCTGATCAATCTCAAGACTGCGAAGAATCTCAATTTGAACCTGACGACGACGCTGGTCGCCAGCGCCGACGGGGTGATCGAATGAGACGTCGGACTTTTCTCGCATTGTTGGGTTCGGCGGCATGGCCGTGTGCGGCGAGCGCGCAGCAATCCGATCGGGCACGCCGGATCGGCATCCTGATGGGCGGCAGCGAACACGACTCGCAGGCCCAGGCAGGCCTCGCGGCACTCCGCGACGGCCTCAAGAAGCTCGGCTGGACTGAAGGCCAGAACGTGACGTTCGACATCCGCTGGAGCCAGGCCGATCTCGAGCGGATGAAAGCCGACGCCAGAACGCTCGTTGCGTCACAGCCCGATCTGGTTGTGACGCACACCACGCAGCCGACGGCGGCACTTCAGCGCGAGACCAAGACGATCCCGATCGTATTTCTCATCGTGTCCGATCCTGTGGGCAGCGGTTTCGTTTCCAGCCTGCCCCGTCCGGGCGGCAACATCACCGGCTTCATCAATCTCGAAGCCTCGCTGGGCGGCAAGTGGATCGAACTCTTGAAAGAGATCGTGCCGGACGCCAAGCGCGCGGCGCTCATGTTCAATCCCGATACTGCGACCTACTCGAAGTATTACCTCGATCCCTTTGTGGCTGCCGCACGTGTTCAAGGCATCGAGGCAACCGCCGCTCCCGTTCACAATGCCGGCGAAATCGAAAATGCGGTCACCGCTCTGGCGGGTCAGCCAAACACTGGCCTCGTTGTGATGCCGGATGCTTTCACCGCCGTTCAGAAAAATCGCGATCTGGCGATATCTCTTGCGGCTCGCCTGCGCCTGCCTGTGATCTATCCCTATCGCTATTTTGTTGCCGATGGCGGCCTGATCTCCTACGGCATCGACCAGGTCGACCTCTACCGGCGCGCACCTGCTTACATCGACCGCATCCTTAAGGGTGCAAAGCCCAGCGAACTTCCCGTGCAATTGCCGACACGGTTCGAACTGGTCGTCAACATGAAGACGGCCAAGGCGCTCGGCATCAACATCCCGGCGACGCTGCTCGCGCGTGCCGACGAGGCGATCGAATGAAGCGCCCGCAGACGCTGCTGGTATCGGCCGACCGCGTGATCGAATAACGTTCAACCCGCGACGGCCCAAAGAAAGATCAACGTCGCGGCCAGGCTGAGGGCGCTGCGCCCGGCATGCAGCCGGCCCCAGGACACGACGAACGGCCGCACAGTGGCATCGGCCTGCTCGGCCGGGATGGCATGCAGCTTGTCGTTGACGGGCTTGATCACAAGCAGCGTGTAGGGCCAGTTGGCCAGGATCAGGATCGCACCCAAAGCCCAGCGCCAGTCGCGCGTCTGCCACGCCGCGATCAACCCCAGGATCGCCGACGCCATTGCCAGCCCGGCCTGCATCGGCGCCGCATGATTGTAACTCTGCTGCCATTCAAGCAGCATCGCGCGGTCGTCGAGCGAAAGCCGCGCCGGCTGTTCGGCCACATTGATGATCGCTGCGGCGCCGAAGAACACGGCCGCGCAGATCAATGCCAGCAGCCCGACCATCTCAATTCCCCAACATGTCGCGGCTGACGATCAGCCGCATCACCTCGTTGGTGCCTTCCAGGATCTGATGCACCCGCACGTCGCGCAGCACGCGCTCGATCGGATGGTCGCGCAGATAGCCGTAGCCGCCGTGCAGTTGCAGGCAGCCGTTGACCGCCTCAAAACCCGCGTCCGTCGCGAAGCGTTTGGCCATCGCGGCGAGCCGCGTGCCGCCTGGCTCGCGGTTGGTGACAGCGAGCGCCGCGCGCCGCACCATCAGCCGCGCGGCTTCAAGCTCGGTCGCGTAATCGGCGATGCGAAAGCGCAGCGCCTGAAAGTCCGACAGCCGCGAGCCGAACTGCTTGCGCTCGCGCATATACTCGATCGTTCGGTCGAGACAAAACTGTGCGCCGCCGATCGAACAGGCCGCGATGTTGAGCCTGCCGCCGTCGAGTCCTGCCATCGCGATCTTGAAGCCGTCGCCCTCGTTGCCGATCAGGTTCTCGGCCGGCACCCGGCAATTCTCGAAGATGACCATGGCAGTCGGTTGCGACTTCCAGCCGAGCTTCTTTTCCTGCGCGCCGAACGAAAGTCCCGGCGTGCCCTTCTCGACGGCGATGCACGAGATGCCCTTCGGCCCTGCCCCGCCGGTGCGCACCATGCACACGTAAACGTCGGACACGCCGCCGCCGGAGATGAACGCCTTGCTGCCGTTCAGCACATAGTGGTCGCCGGAGCGTTCGGCCTTGGTTTTGAGGCTTGCGGCGTCCGAGCCCGAGTCCGGCTCGGTCAGGCAGTAGCTCGCGAAATGCTCCATGGTGCAGAGCTTCGGCAGGAACTTCTGGCGCTGCGTCTCACCGCCGAAGGCGTCGATCATCCAGGCCGCCATGTTGTGGATCGAGATGTAAGCCGCGGTCGAGGTGCAGCCCTGCGCCAGCTCCTCGAAGATGATGGCGGCGTCGAGCCGCGTCAGCGCCGAGCCGCCGACGTCGTCCTTCACATAGATCCCGCCGAAGCCCCGCGCCGCAGCCTGCCGCAACTCGGCGACTGGAAAAATCTCGCCCTCGTCCCAGGCGCGCGCGTTCGGCATCATGCTGTCGCGGGCAAACTGCCGCGCCGTGGCCTGGAACGCGCGTTGGTCCTCGGTGAGATCGAAATCCACGGGGCCTCCCTCCTTTCGCTTTATCTCGCCGGTATTCCTGGACACGGAACGCCCAAGACTAGCATTTCCGCACCACAGGCAAGCCGACTGGAAGCCTCGGGCCGGACGCGATAAAATCCGGCAAAACGCCAATCCCCAACGAGGACGTACCGCATGGCCATCAAATACGGCCGCCCGATCGAATCCCGTGTCCGCGTCGTTCCGGCGGAGGCGAAAGCTCGCGCTGAGACAGCCCCGCTCGAACTGACCACCCGGATGCGAAGGAACCGCCGCACCGACTGGGCGCGACGCATGGTGCGCGAGAACGTGCTCACCACGAACGACCTGATCTGGCCGATGTTCGTCGCCGAAGGCAATCGGGCGCCGGTCGCCTCGATGCCGGGCGTCGAGCGGCTGCCGGTCGACGAGATCGTGCGTGCGGCGGAGCGCGCCGCCAAGCTGACCATCCCCTGCATCGCGCTGTTCCCCTACACCGATCCGGGGCTGCGCGACGAGGATGGCAGCGAGGCGCTGAACGCCGAGAACCTGGTGTGCCGCGCGGTGCGCGCCGCGAAGCAGGCCGTGCCCGAGGTCGGCATTCTGTGCGATGTGGCGCTCGATCCCTACACCAGCCACGGCCACGACGGCCTGATGCACGAAGGCACCATTCTCAACGACGAAACCGTCGCGGTGCTGGTGAAACAGGCCCTGGTCCAGGCCGAGGCCGGCTGCGACATCATCGCGCCGTCGGACATGATGGACGGCCGGGTCGGCGCGATCCGCGCGGGGCTCGATGCTGCGGGCTACACCGACGTGCAGATCATGGCCTACACGGCGAAATACGCTTCGGCCTTCTACGGGCCGTTCCGCGATGCCGTCGGCTCGTCGGCGACGCTGACCGGCGACAAGCGCACCTATCAGATGGACTTCGGCAACTCCGACGAGGCGCTGCGTGAGGCCGAACTCGACATCGCCGAAGGCGCCGACATGATCATGGTCAAGCCGGGCCTGCCCTATCTCGACATCCTGCAGCGCGTGAAGGACAGCTTTGGCATGCCGACCTTCGCCTATCAGGTGTCGGGCGAATACGCGATGGTGATGGCGGCGGCGCAGAACGGCTGGATCGACGGCGAAAAAGCCATGGTCGAGACGCTGACCGCCTTCAAGCGCGCCGGCGCGGACGGCGTGCTCACTTACTTTGCTCCCCGCGTCGCCGAAAAACTCCTGAAAGCCTGAATCTGTATGTTGTGGTGCCGCTTCGAAAAGGACGGGCTCATCTCCTATGGCGTTGTCGAAGGCGACTTCGTTCTTGCCATCCATGGCGAGCCTTGGTCGCAACATCGGCGAGTGGAGCCGAAGCTGCCGCTTGCGAGCGTCAAGCTTCTGGTGCCAGTGATGCCGCCGACGTTCTACGCGATCGGCTCGAACTACAAGAATCACGTCATCGAACGCTCCAAGGTCAAGGGCTTCAAGGAGCCGAAGTTCTATGATCGGCCCCGCGTCGGCTATCGCGCCAACAGCGCGCTGGTTGCGAGCGGCGAGGACATCGTGAAGCCGAAGGACTCCGGCCCGCGCTTCGAATACGAGGGCGAGCTCGTGGCCGTGATCGGCAAGCGTTGCCGCAACGTGTCGCCGCAGGAGGCGAGCGCCTGCATCTTCGGCTGGACCATCGGCAACGACGTCACCGAACGCGACTGGCAGAAGAACGATCCGACCAACCTGCGCGGCAAGAACGCCGATACCTTCAAGCCGATGGGGCCATTCATCGCGACCGGTATCGAGCCGCGCGACATGACCACGACCGTGCGGCTGAACGGCGAGACCGTGCACCGGTTTCCGACCGGCAACATGCTGTTCAGCGCCGGTGATGTCATCAGCGATATATCCAGGACCAATACGCTGTCGCCGGGGGACGTGGTCTGGCTCGGCACCGATGAACTACCCAAGGCCCTCAAGGTGGGCGACACCATCGAGGTCGAGATCAGCGGCATCGGCGTGCTGCGCAACCGCGTGGTCGCCGAGCCTTAGTTCCGGGAGGAACGGATGAGACCTTGGAGGCTTGCCGCGCTGCCGCTGGCGATCGCTGCGTTTTTGGCAACCGCCCTGCCGGCGTTCACGCAGGACAAATATCCGTCGCGGCCCATCCGCATCGTGCTGCCGTTCGCCGCGGGCTCGGTGTCCGACGTTTCGCTTCGCATCATGACCGACAAGCTCGCGCCGCGGCTTGGCACCAGCATCATCGTCGACAACCAGCCGCGGGCCGGCGGCACCACCGCAGCCGCGTCCGTTCTCTCCGCGCCGCGTGACGGCTATTCGCTGATGGTCTTTTCGACGTCGACCGCCGTCAGTGTCTCTCTGCTGAAAAGCCTGCCCTATGATCCGGTCGCCGACTTCGTGCCAGTCAGCGGGCTCAGCACCTTCGCCAACATCATCGCGGTCAATGCGGCCTCGCCCTATCCCACGCTGCCCCGGCTGCTGCAGGCAGCCTTCGACACGCCGGGTATGCTCAACATCGGCACCACCACGGTGGGCTCGACGAACTACCTCGCCGCCGCGTTGCTCAAGTCGATGTCCGGGCTGAACTTCACCATTGTGCCGTTCCGCACGCCCGGCGACCTCGTGACTGCCGTACTGCGCAACGATGTCGACGCCATCGTGCAGTCCTACGGCGCGCTGAAATCGGCGATCGAGGCGAAGCAGATCAAGGCGCTCGGCTCGACCACCCCGGTTAGGGCCGCCTACGCTCCCGATGTGCCGACCGTCGATGAATCCGGCGTCAAAGGTTTCGACGTCGTGACCTGGAACGGCATCTTCGCTCCGGCTGGTGTTCCCCCCGAGGCAGTGGCGACACTGAACCGGGAAATCCACGCCACTCTCGCCGATCCGGACCTCAAGAAACGCTATGCCGAGCTTGGGCTTGAGCCGCAGCCGGCCGATCCCACAGCGCTCGGGAACTTGCTGAAGAGCGAAGTCGGCAAATGGGCTCGGGTGATCGACGACGCCAGGATCGAGAAGCAGTGATCGAGGGCGATCACGGCCCAACGTCTAAAAAAGGGCTGCCGCAGATCTAAAAATCTGATATAAAACAGCTTTCCCGCCGGGTGTTGTGTTGGGGAGGCGGATATGGATTTGGAAGGCAATCTCATTCTCGACCGCCGTCCGGCGCGACGCTGGGTTTCGGCCATCGCTGTGATAATCCCGGTGGTGGCCTGCGTTGCCGGTGTCACCTGGTTCGTCCGGGCCTACATCTCGCCGCCGACCGTCGCCATTCCGGGTCCGATGATGCTGGCGGCCGCGCCTGCGCCCCCGCCAGCCCTGCCGGCACGAGCCGAGCCGTCATCGCCGAAGCCTGAACCCGCATGGCCCGCTGTCATGATGCCGGCCACGGCAGCGGTCGTGCCTGCGGCTTCGTCCTATTCGCCTCCCACGGCTGCGACGGTCGGCGCAGCCCCGCAGGCGGCGAACCCGTTCCCGCCCCCGCAACCCGTGCGCACGGCAGCGGCACCCGTGGCGTTCGCCAATCCGGTGCCTGAAATTCCGCCGCCTGCGGCCGCACCCGCCATCGAGGCGCCGGCGATGCCGATCATCGGCCGCATCCCCATGCCGCGTCCCAGGCCGCCGGAGTCGGTGCTCGCCGCCATGCACGCCGCGGTGCCAACGCCGCATCCGCGCCCCGCCGAGGAGGAAACGGCCGTGGCCGCGACTGCGAATCCGTTTTTGCGCGCCGAGCCTGCCTACGGTCGCCATTCAGCCGAGTGATCGGCTACTCCATCGTATTGCCGGGGTCGACGCGCAGCGGCGAAAACCCTTCCGCCTCGAAGGCTGCGAAAATCTCGTCCGCATGCGCCGCGTCGCGGGTCTCGACCGTAATATCGAGACGCGCGCCCTTGGCCGGCACGTCGAGAAACATCCGCCGGTGATCGACTTCCAAGATATTGGCGCCGAGCCGTCCCAGCATGGTGGCAATCTGGCCAAGCAAACCCGGGCGGTCCGCGATGGTCAGGCGGAACGATACGATCCGGCTGTCGCGCTCCAATTCGCGGATCATGATCGAGGCGAGGATCCGCGGATCTATGTTGCCGCCGCACAGCACCAGTCCGACGCGTTTGCCCTTGAAACGCCGCGGCTCGGCGAGCATCGCAGCGAGCCCCGCGGCGCCCGCACCCTCCGCCATGGCCTTCTGCAACGTCAGATACGCATTCACGGCGCGCTCGATGTGCTCCTCGTCGACCAGGAGGATGTCGCTCACGAGGCTGCGGATGATCGGCAAGGTCAATGAGCCCACGTTCTTCACGGCGATGCCCTCGGCGAGGGTGGCGCCGCCGATCACGCGTTGCGCGCCGTTGATCGCATTCCACATCGACGGATAGAGCATCGATTCAACGCCGACGATCTCAATGGCCGGCTTGATCGCCTTGGCGGCCGTCGCGATGCCGGAGATGAGCCCGCCGCCGCCGATCGGAATCACCAGCGTGTCGAGTGTGGGCACCTCCTCCAGCATCTCCAATGCAATCGTACCCTGGCCGGCGATGACGAACGGATCGTCATAGGGATGCACCCAGGTCAGCCCCTGCGCCTTCGCCTCAGCCTCGGCGCGCGCCTGTGCTTCGCTCACCGTCTCGCCGTCGAGCAGCACGCAGGCGCCGTAAGCCCTGGTGGAAGCGACTTTCACGAACGGCGTCGTCACCGGCATCACGATGGTCGCGGCGATCCCAAGAAGCGCCGCGTGGTAGGCCACGGCCTGGGCGTGATTGCCAGCCGACATGGCGATGACGCCGCGCTTGCGCTCGGCTTCCGTCAACGCGGCAAGTTTCACCCGCGCGCCACGCTCCTTGAACGAGTTGGTGACCTGGAGGTTTTCGTATTTGACGAAGACCTCGGTGCCGGCCAGCGCCGACAGCCGCGGCGCCGGCAGCATGGGCGTACGCAGCACATGGCCCGCGATCACGCGCCGCGCGTCCTCGATTTCGGCCAGCCCGACCGCAAGCTGAATGGTGCTCAAACTCGACCTCCACAGGCCGGCAATTTATGACAAAGCGCCGCGGGAGCCGAGGCTTCCCATGCGGCTTTGGATGCCCTTGTAAAGCCGGTTTTTCTGCCCATTTTTGTGTCCGATTGCGATAGGCTACCGAATCATGGCCGCGAGCGAGCCCAAACGAATTGGTGTGTCGTTTGAAGTCAAACCTCACGCCTATGACCCGGTCACCAATCCCGAGCTGTTCGAGGGCGTGGTGGCGCGACGCATCGTGGCCTTCCTGATCGACTTTCTGATCCTGTCGCTTCCGGTCGTCTTCGTGTCGATGTTCATTTTCGTCATCGGCATCGTCACCTTCGGCCTGGGCTTTTTCCTGTACGGCCTGCTCTGGCCCGGCATGGTGGTCTGGGCGATCGTCTACTACGGCATGACGCTCGGCAGCGCGTCCTCGGCCACCATCGGCATGCGCATCATGGATATCGAAATGCGCACCTGGTACGGCGCACCGGCTTATTTCGTGCTGGGCGCGGTGCATGCGGTGGTGTTCTGGATCACCATCTCGGCGATCACGCCGCTGGTCCTGGTGGTCTGCCTGTTCAATGAGCGGCGGCGCTGCCTGCACGATTTCCTGGTTGGAACCATTGTGATCAACAACGTAGAGCGGGCGGCGGCGCTGCGGACGCTCCACCGGCCGGCTTGATGCACAACCGCGGACGCCCTTTGACGCGGGCCGCTTTCGGGGCGAAGATTACGGCATCGAGGCAAACCCTCCGCAAGCCAAGGCTTCGCAAACGAGGCGCCGGACGTCCGTGACTCAGCATTCCCGCGATACGCCGCAATTCTATCTGACCGCGCCCTCACCATGCCCGTATCTGCCGGGCCGCGAGGAGCGCAAGGTGTTCACCCATCTGGTCGGCGAGCGTGCGCCGGGGCTGAACGATCTTCTGACTCACGGCGGCTTCCGGCGAAGCCAGTCGATCGCCTATCGGCCGGCCTGCGAAACCTGCCGCGCCTGCGTCTCGGTGCGTGTGATCGCCGACCAGTTCAAGCCGTCGCGCAACATGCGCCGCGTGCTCGATGCCAACGCTGGCCTCGTTGGCGACATGCGGGCGCTGGTGCCGACCTCCGAGCAGTACTCGGTGTTTCGAAGCTATCTCGACTCCCGCCATCGCGACGGCGGCATGGCCGACATGACGGTGCTCGACTATGCCATGATGGTCGAGGACAGCCACGTGAAGACGCGCCTCGTCGAATACCGCCGCCGTGGTCCGGACTCTTCAATCAATGGACGGGGTTCGGGTAACCTGCTGGCGGTGGCGCTCACCGACGTGCTCGGCGATGGGCTCTCGATGGTCTATTCGTTCTTCGACCCCGAAGAAGCGTGGCGGTCGCTCGGCACCTTCATGATCCTCGACCATATCGAACGCGCCAAGCGCATGGGCCTGCCCTACGTCTATCTCGGCTACTGGGTCCGTGACTCCCGCAAGATGGACTACAAATCGCGCTTCCTGCCCCAGGAGCGGCTGATGCCCGACGGCTGGGTCAAGGTCACCAGCGAGAACGAAGCGCTGGTGCCGAAGAAGCGGTAACGCGTTCTGCGGCCACCGCCTCGTACGGCCCGATCGGCACAGTCATCCGACCGTTACAAAGCTTCCCTACCACTGTGGCAGGGCGCAATCCTGCACAATCGCAGGCGTGACGCAGCAGCGTTCAGCCTTCGCGCTCGGTTTGATGACGAAGCGCGATGGTACAAGCGTCCTCATTTCTGCGTGTTGTTGTTTTCGCTGCGCTGTCGCAGTTCATCTTTTCAGTTCTTTGTCCCGGTGCAGCCTTGGCCGGCGCCAAGGATGAAACTGCCGCGGAATGGCTGCCGATCCCGAAGTGGTTCAACGACTGGCGCAGCGACCTCGACAAAAAGGGTTTGTCGTTCGGCGCCACCTTCATCATGGACAATATCGGCAATGTTTCGGGCGGCATGAAGCGCGGCTTCATCAATTTCGGCCGGCTCGACCTCGGCGTCGATGCCGATCTCGAAAAGCTTGCTGGGTTGGACGGCCTGAAATTCCACGCCAACATGTTCGAGATCTGGGGCCGCGGGCTGACGCACGACTACATCGGCAACTTGGCGACCGTCAGCGAGATCGAGGCGTTGCCCGACACCCGGCTTTACGAGGCCTATCTCGAGAAGACGTTGTGGGACGGCAAGCTTGCGATCAAGGCGGGCCAGCAGGCCGCCGACGTTGAATTCTTCGACAGCCAGACCGACGACCTGTTCATCAACGGCACCTTCGGCTGGCCCGCGATCAAGGCGACCAATCTGCCGGCCGGTGGCCCCGCGCCGCCGATCGCCGTGCCGGGCATTCGCGTCAAAGCGCAACCGGCCGAAGGCGTCACCGCCTTTGTTGCGGTCTTCAACGGCAATCCGGCGGCCCCAGGCCCGGGCGATCCGCAACTGCGTGACAATCACGGCTTGGCGTTTCGTCTGCAGGACCCGCCATGGCTGATCGGCCAGGTGCGCTGGGACTATTCGCTGGAGATCGCCGGCATGACGCTGCCGGGCAACTTCACGCCCGGCGCCTGGCAGCATTTCGGCTCGTTCGACGATCAGCGCTTCACCATGCAAGGCCTCTCGCTCGCCGATCCCGCCGGCACAGGCATTCCCGCGCGCCACCGCGGCAACCAGGGCTACTTCGCCGTGATCGAGCAGACGCTGTATCGTCCCGCGTCGGTGACCGAAAAGGGCGTCAACGCATCGGTGCAGGGCATCACCGCCTTCGCGCGGATCGCCTATAGCCCGCCCGACCGCAACCTGATCGATCTCTACATCGACGGCGGCATCGGCTTCAGCGGCATGATCCCGGGCCGCCCGCTCGATCGGTTCGGCATCGCGATGGCCTACATGCACATCTCGCCGACGGCGCGCGCGCTCGATATCGACAGTCAGGACTTCACCAGCCTGCCGACTCCGGTGCGCAGCAACGAAACGCTGCTCGAGATGATCTACGAGGCGCACATCAAGCCCGGCTGGCTGATTGCGCCCTACTTTCAGTATGTGTGGCGGCCGTCCGGCGGTGTGTCCAATCCACTCGACCCGACAGGTCTGTCGAGAATTGGCGACGCCGCGATCTTCGGCGTCACGACGACGCTGAAATATTAGCTGCGGCGGCTATCGACAGAGCGCTCCTTCACCATTCGGCATGGTAGCGCACCGAATAGAACGAGACCGGGCCGCGATCGGCGTTGTAGGCCGGGTTGGCGACGAACTGATAGTCCAAGGTAAACGTGCTCCATTTGTTGATGGAGAACGCGTAGTAGGCCTCCAGCACCTTTTCGGGCCGGTAGTTGAGCTTGCCGTCGCCGATGACAATGCCGAGCCCGCCCGCGGCGAAATAGCTGCGCGCTTCGCTTGAAAGCTCTTCGACGATTCCGGCGACACCGATTTTGTCGTTCGGCCTGCCCCAGGCCGTGCCCTTGAGCTGGGCACCGAGCGAAGCGCTGCGATGCACATCGGTCCAGCCGATCAGCTCGGTCTGCCCCGGGCTCCACGTGACGCGTGAGAACACGCCGAGCTCCTTCGTGATGGCCTGCTCCAGATTGACGACAACGCCGTAGTTGGTGCGTGTCTTTCGCGTCGCCTCGATATCCGGATAGTTGGGACTCGTGACCGGCAGGGCCACAGCGTCGGCATAGCCGCCCATGGTGCCGTGATTGACCCAGCCGAACAGCCGGAGCTTGCCGGGTTGCTTGAAGAGCTCGTAGCGCAGTTCGAGCTCGGCTGCGACTTCGCCGTGCCGCGGAATGTTCATATCGAAATTGTCGACGTTCGAGACCGACGGCAAGAGGAAATAACCGACACGGAACGCCCAGTCTTTCCGGTTGATCTCGGTCATGGCGCCCCATGTCCAGCTCAGCCGGTCCATGGTCCAGTCGTAGGAGCCGCCGCCATACATGTTCCAATTGATGAAGCCCGTGCGCGGCTCACCCGAATAGGAGTTGAGATTGAAGAAATCCAGCACCGAGAATTTTCCGACCGTCACGCTGACACGGTCGATGTCCTGCTTGGTCGCGAGCTGATTGGGACCATCGGGGATGACCTCCTGCTCGCCGCCGAGCCCCCACGTCTGGCGCAGGTACATCCGCGCCATGTTGAAGCGCGGCGTCGGGAAGTTCGACTTCTGCGCCTCGCCGTTGGGAAATGCCGCGACGCCGTGCACACCATCGAGACCGAAGCCCTGCATCAGCTCCGGATTGAGATAGATCTCGCCGCCCTCCCAGGGGCGGAAGCCGAGAAACGCCGTCATGGTCGACGTGTTGCGCGCCTGCGGGTTCGGCGACAAGCTGTTCGGACCCACATAGGGCGAACGAAACGTGCCGTGCCCCTGCCCGATCACGGTCACCTGCCCGTGCACATTCCAGTCGCCGAAGCCCGATCCGTTGTCGTCGCTGACCTGCGGACCGAACACCTCCGGCCCGCCGAGCTTCCGGTCGAGGCCCACGCGCAGCATGTGCATGTCGAAGGTCGACTCGTAATTGCGCCCCGACGGCATCGTCAGCGAGATCGGCCCGAACTGGTGATAGAGATAGTCGACCCGCGCACTCCAATATTGATTGAGCGCGATCGCGGCGCCGCCACCCGCGGCCCAGCCGGAGCGCAACATCAACCGCTTGTCGTCCTCAGGCCCAAGGCTACCGGGGCTCTCGACGATGCGCGCCTGCGAATAGGCGAAGCCGCCGGTGCCGTAGACCAGGAAGCGGTCGAATGCATAGCCGATGCGGCCGCGGACGGTGCCGACATAGTCCAGCGTCTCGGTGATGGTCGTGGACGAGCTTTCGCGCGTGGCGATCACCTGGTTGGGGATCAGGTGATTGGTGAAAGTCATGTCGGCTTCGAGGCCGAGCAGCAGACCGGAATTCAGAATGAGGTTGTAGCCGGCTTGGACACCACCGAAGGCAGGGCCGAAGCTTTCGCTCGATCCGACTGGCCGGCTTTCGGTCAGCGTGTTGTCGACCTGGCCGCGGGTGATGCCGACATGGCCGCCCACGTAGGCGCCGCTCCAGTCGAATGGCAGCACGCGGGCGGCAGGAGCCTTTGTGACCGGCGGTAGATCGGCCGCCAGGGCCAACTCCGGCGCGGATACCAGCACCGCCACGCCGCAGAACAGCCAACTCGACCACGACCGTCTGGTCGCACGTTCCCGTTTGCGCGAAAGCTTCGCGCATTGCACGCCACTCAACAACACCATTGCCCCCTACTGACTTAGCCTGACGTCGATTTCTTCCATTTCAGAAGACCAGGTCCCACAGCAGCTTTATGTTCAGAACGATGATCAGCAGCGCGGTCAGCGCCGCCAGCGCCGTCACCCATCGCGGCGCGATCAATTCGCCGAGTTTTCTTCGGTCGGCGGTGAACATCACCAGCGGTACGATGGCAAAAGGCAGCTGCAGGCTCAGCACGACCTGACTGAGAATCAGAAGCTGCGCCGTGCCCTTCTCGCCGTACCAGATGGTCACCACCGCGGCCGGCACGATGGCGATCGACCGCGTCACGAGGCGCCGTGCCCAGGACGGCAGCTTGATGTCGAGGAAGCCTTCCATGACGATCTGACCGGCCAGCGTCGCCGTGACGGTGGAGTTCAGACCGCAACACAACAGCGCGATGCCGAACAGCGTCGGGGCGATCGAGGAGCCGAGCAGCGGCGCGAGAAACGCGTGCACCTGATCGAGTTCGGCGACGTCGGTCTTGCCGGCCTTGTTGAAGGTCGCCGCCGCGAGGATCAGGATCGAGGCGTTGATCAGAAGCGCGAACATCAGCGCGATGGTGGAGTCGGCGGTCGCAAGCCCGATCGCCTCGCGACGGTCCTCGACGCTGTCGCCATAGCGGCGCGTCTGCACCACCCCGGAATGCAGGTAGAGATTGTGCGGCATCACGGTGGCGCCGAGGATGCCGAGCGCGAGATAGAGCATGTCCGGATTGGTGACCACCTGCGTGGTCGGCGCGAAGCCTTTGATCACAGCGGCCCAGTCCGGATCGGCCATGGCGATCTGCACACCGAAGCAGACTGCGATCACGCCGAGCAAGGTCACGATGAAGGCTTCGATCCAGCGGAAGCCAAGATTTTGCAGCCACAGGATGATGAAGACATCGAGCGCGGTGATTAGCACGCCGATCTCGAGCGGAACGCCAAACAGAAGATTGAGCCCGATCGCGGTGCCGATCACCTCGGCGAGGTCCGTGGCGCAGATCGCGATCTCAGCAAGCAGCCACAGCGGCCGCGACACCACAGCCGGAAACGCGTCGCGGCAGGCCTGCGCCAGATCGCGCCCTGCGCCGATGCCCAGCCGAGCGCACAGCGCCTGCAGCAGGATCGCCATCAAGTTGGACAACAGCGCAACCGTCAGCAGCGCGTAGCCGAACTTGGAGCCCCCGGCGAGCGAAGTCGCCCAGTTGCCTGGGTCCATGTAGCCGACGGCGACGAGGTAGCCGGGGCCCAGGAACGACACGAGCTTGCGCCAGAACGAGCCGGACGGCTTGGTCGCAACAGAGCCGAACACCTCCGCCAGCGACGGGCGCTCACGTTCCCTGCGCCAGCCGCCAGTCGAAGCCCGTTCGGGCGCGGCCGGCTCGGATTTTGTCGACATCAACATTTCAATTCGCAGGACTCGGTTTCCAGTGAAACCAAAGCTAAGCTTGTTGCGAATAATTTGCAATTGCATTTTGCGGCAAAACGGACGGAACCCGGATCGAAACGACCCGTTATCCGACGCCCTTCCCGTTTGGACCCCGAAAACTCGCTGCTGGAACGACCGTGACGCACGCAGGCGGCTCGATAAGGCGCATCTCCGGGTGGATGGCAGCCTCCACCGTGCTGCTGCTGTTGTCCGCGCCGGCCGCACTTGCGGCCGAGGGCAGCAATGGCCCCTCCGAAGCGGTGTTTGTTGCTCAACTCATGGTGCTGCTGCTGGTCGGCCGCCTGCTCGGCGAAGCGCTGTTGCGGATGGGCCAGCCGGCGATCATGGGGCAGCTGATGGCGGGCCTCCTGCTCGGCCCCTCGCTGCTTGGCGCGCTGTTTCCCGACCTGCAGCACGCGATCTTCCCGCCCTCGAAAGAGCAGAAGGCCATGCTCGATGCGGTGGCGCAGTTCGGCGTGCTGCTGATCCTGCTCATGACCGGGATGGAGACCGACCTCGCGCTGGTGAAACGATCGAGCCGCGCGTCGATCGCGGCCTCGGTCTCGGGCGTGATTATCCCGTTTGCGCTGGGCTTTGCGCTGGGCGAATTCCTGCCCGATGCGATGATCCCCGATCCGGACAAGCGGTTGATCACCTCACTGTTTCTCGGAACCGCGCTGTCGATCGCCTCGGTGAAGATCGTGGCGACCGTGGTGCGCGAGATGAATTTCCTGCGCCGCACCGTCGGCCAGGTGATCATCGGCTCGGCGATCGTCGACGACACCATAGGCTGGATCATCATCGCGGTGATCTTCGGCCTTGCGCTGAAGGGCCATGTCGATCCGTTCAGCATCGCGCAGAGCGTCATCGGCACGATCGCGTTCATGGCGTTCAGCCTGACGATCGGCCGGCGCGTGGTGTCGTTCATCATCCGCTGGGTGAACGACACGTTTGTCAGCGAGCTCGCGGTGATCACTGCGATTCTCCTGATCATGGGCGCGATGGCGCTCACCACCTCCCTGATCGGCGTGCACACTGTGCTCGGCGCCTTCGTCGCCGGCATCCTGATCGGTGAATCGCCGCTGCTGACACGCCACATCGAGGATGAGCTGCGCGGGCTGATCGTCGCGTTCTTCATGCCGGTGTTCTTCGGCACCGCGGGACTCGGCGCCGACCTCACGGTGCTCAAAGACCCGAACCTGCTGTTGCTGACCTGCGGGCTCATCCTGATTGCCACCGTTGGCAAGTTTGGCGGCGCTTTCCTTGGCGGTGAGCTCGGGGGCTTGAGTCGCCGGGAAGCGCTGGCGCTTGCGACTGGCATGAACGCACGCGGCTCGACGGAGGTCATCGTCGCGACCATCGGCCTGTCGATGGGCGCGCTGAGCCAGGACCTGTTCACGATGATCGTCACCATGGCGATCCTCACCACGCTCGCCATGCCGCCGACCTTGCGATGGGCGCTGGGGCGGGTGCCGATCCGCAAGGAGGAAAAGGAGCGCCTCGAACGCGAGGAACAGGACGCGAAAGGCTTCGTGTCAAACATGGAACGGCTGCTCGTGGCAATCGACGACAGCGCCAACGGACGGTTCGCCGCACGCGTCGCCGGCATGGTGGCGGGAACGACCGCGATGCCGACCACGGTGATGCACGTCACTCCTGGCAGGAAGACCGGCGGCAGGAAGGCGGACGGCAAGGCTCCCTCGTCCGACGAAAAGGAAGCGGCTCAGCAGGCAGCAGAATCCGCCGCGCAGTTGCTGCGCGACACCGCCAGTCAGGTCGCGAACGACGAGACCGAAGGCGGGGAAAAGAAGGAAGCCGAAAAGCTCGACGTCACCGTGCTGACGAACAAGACAACCGAGGCAGAAGTCGTCGCCAAGGAGGCCGAGAAGGGTTACGACATGATGGTGGTCGGCCTGCAGAACACCACGCTCCGCGGCCACAAGTTCAACACCGATGTCACGCAGCTTGCGACAGGCTTCGAGGGCCCGCTGACCATCGTCGAGGCTCGCGATGGACACATCAAGGATCCGGCTCATGCCGGCTTGAGCATCCTCGTGCCGGTCAACGGCACCGGCCCCTCGCGGCGCGCCGCCGAGGTCGCCATCTCGATGGCGCGGGCCACACGAGCGCCGGTGACCGCCCTCTACGTGGCGCCGCCGAAGCAGAACGGCGCGAGGGCCCGCACCAAGCAGATGGCCGACGCAGTGTTGAAGGATATCGTCAAGCTCGGCGAAACCTACGACGTCGCAGCCGCCCCCGCCCTGCGCGCGGAAAAGAACGCCGACGACGCGATCCTGAAGGAGGCAGCCAAGCACCGCCACAACCTCATCGTGATCGGCGTCGAGCGACGACCGGGCAAAGAGCTGTTTCTCGGCGAGACTGCGACCGCGGTTCTGGAAAAGTCGGACCGCTCGATCGTGTTCGTGGTGAGTTGAAAACGGCTACTTGCCGGGCAGCAACTCGATGCTGCTCACCCCCATCACGATCGGCGCGTGATGATGGATGTTCTCTTCGCCGAATGCATTGCCGCTGACACGGACCGTCTTGCCGACCGCGGCGCGGAGCTTCTTTCGCATGGCGTCGTCAAGCGAAAAGACGTGGATACGATCGGTATGGTCGACCTTGTCGAACTCCTCGGTCCCTTCAAGACAAGCGTCCGACTTGAGCTGCAGGATGTAGGCCTGCTCTTTGAATTTGTAGTCCGGAACGCTCACCTGAACCGAAGTCAACCTGCCCTCGGCGACCTGATTGTCCGTCTGTGCTTTGAGGCAGGCCGCCTGCGCAGCGGCGGCCATGAGCAGCGTCGCCGCCACGCCGAGCACGGCGGCTGCACCGCGCCATCGCAGGGAGCCGGATGAAACCCGATGTGCCTTCGCAACCATTGTGCCTGCCGCCCTCGATGAGGATATCGAAGGTTGGTCGCGGCAAACGGCGCGCGGTTCAACACCGCGCGCAGCCGACGGGTTTACCCGATCAGGCGCCGTTCTTGCCTTCCGGCAGCCGGCCGAAGTGATTGCTCTTCGGGAAGCCCTTGGGCGCGAGCCGGCCGGCGTCGGAGCGGTTGCCCCGCCAGTCGGCCAATTCCTTCAGCGTCATCGTGAAGCTGCGGCCGGCGCTGTCGATCCAGGTGAGGCCTGCTTCGGCCGTGAACGTGGTGACGTCGGACAGCGCGCCGTCCTTGTATCGTTGCAAGCGCACGCCCGCGCCGCGCGACATTTCCGGCACCTGATCGATCGGGAAGATCACCATCTTGCGGTTCTCGCCGATGCTCGCGACGAGTTCGCCCTCGACAGTGTTGATGGCTGCCGCCTTCTCGCCGTCCTTCACGTTGAGCACCTGCTTGCCCTTTCGCGTGTTGGCGAGGCAGTCGGCCTCCGGCACGATGAAGCCGCGGCCGGTGGTGCTGGCGATGATGAATTTCCGCCCGGAGTGATACGGGAATAACGAAATCACGTCGTCGTTCTGCTCCATGTCGATGAACAGACGCACCGGCTCGCCGTGACCTCGGCCGCCGGGAAGCTTCGAGGCGTCGAGCGTGTAGAACCGGCCGTTGGTGGCAAATGCCAATATTTTGGACGTGGTCTCCGCCGGGAAGGCGAATTTCAGCGCGTCATCGGTTTTGAACGTGACGCCTGACAGATCGGTCTGGTGGCCGCGCAGCGCGCGGATCCAGCCCTTCTCCGAAACCACCACGGTGATCGGCTCGCGCACCACCATGGCCTCTTCCATCGCGGCCTCGTCGTGCTCGGGCGCCTCTGCGAATTCGGTGCGGCGCTTGCCGAGCGGCGTCTTCTTGGAGAACTTCTCGCGGACCTCCTTGATCTGGCCGCCGACCACCTCCCACTGCTGCGGCTCGGACTTCAGGAGCTTTTCGATTCCGGACTTCTCAGTGCGCAGATCCTTGTCCTCGCGCCGGATCTCCATCTCCTCGAGCTTGCGGAGGTTGCGCAGCCGCATGTTGAGGATGGCGTCGGCCTGGACGTCGGTGATCTTGAACCGCTTCATCAGGACGGGCTTCGGCTCGTCCTCGGTGCGGATGATCCGGATGACCTCGTCGAGATTGAGATAGGCGACGAGCAGACCGCCCAAGACTTCAAGGCGGTGCTCGATCTCGCTCAGGCGGTGCCTGGAACGGCGGATCAGCACCTCGCGGCGGTGATCGAGCCATTCTCTGAGGACCTCGGCGAGGTCCATCACCTTGGGCACCTTGCCCTTGGAAAGCACGTTCATGTTGAGCGGAATGCGGCTCTCAAGCTCGGTCAGCTTGAACAGCGACTCCATCAGGATGCCGGGATCGACCGTGCGCGACTTCGGCTCGATGACGATGCGAACGTCCTCGGTGGACTCGTCGCGGAAGGTGTCGATCAGCGGCAGCTTCTTCTCGTTGTAGAGCTCGGCCATCCGCTCGATCAGGCGCTGCTTCTGCACCAGCCACGGAATCTCCGTGACGACGATCTGCCAGGTGCCGCGGCTGCCCTCTTCCTTGGTCCACTTGGCACGGACACGGAACGAGCCGCGGCCGGTGGCGTAGGCCTCGGCGATGGCGTCGGGCTTGTCGACGATGATGCCGCCGGTCGGGAAGTCCGGGCCTTTGATGTATTTGAGCAGCGTCTTCGGCCGCGCATTCGGATTGTCGATCAGGAACAGCGCGGCGTCGCAGATCTCGTGCACGTTGTGCGGCGGGATCGCGGTCGCCATGCCGACCGCGATGCCTTGCGCACCGTTGGCGAGCAGATTGGGGAACGCGCCGGGCAGCACCACCGGCTCGGTGGACTGGCCGTCGTAGTTCGGCCGGAAGTCGACCGCATCCTCGTCGATGCCTTCGAGGAGAAGCCGCGCGACCTCGGTCATGCGCGCTTCGGTGTAGCGGTAGGCGGCCGGGTTATCGCCGTCGATATTGCCGAAGTTGCCCTGCCCGTCGATCAGCGGATAGCGCGAGGCGAAGTCCTGCGCGAGGCGCACCAGCGCGTCGTAGATCGCCTGATCGCCGTGCGGATGGAACGTGCCCATCACGTCGCCGACGATCTTGGCGGACTTCTTGAACGCCGCGCCTGGATCTAGCCGCAGGAGCCGCATCCCGTAGAGGATGCGCCGGTGCACAGGCTTGAGACCATCGCGGGCGTCCGGCAACGCCCGGCCCGTGATGGTGGACAGCGCATAGGCGAGATAGCGCTCTTCCAGAGCCTCGCGGAGCTGGATTTCCTGGATATCGGACGGTTCAGCGGGAATCAGAGTCTTACCCATGGACGTTGGGGTACTGCGTCCGAATCAAGCGGACAAGCGGAGATTCAGCCCGCCAACAGGCGGGCTGGAACCCTCGGTTTTTGCAGCGGATTACGCCGCCTGCATGCCGCTCTGGACGATGAACTTGACGTCCGAATAGACGCCGAGCACCGGCGTCAGCACCTTGTGGAGCGCGGTCTTCGACATGATGATGTCGTGGAGGATCAGGTAATCGATGCCGGTGCCCAGGAAGCACTCGAGTGCGTCCTGCGGCGTCTCGACGATCGGCTCGCCCTTGATGTTGAACGAGGTGTTGATCAGCACCGGCACGCCGGTGAGCGCCTCGAACTCCTTGAGCAACCGGTAGAGTCGCGGGTTTGTCTTCTCGGAGACGGTCTGCACCCGCGCGGTGCCATCGACATGGACCACGGCCGGAATTTTGTCTTTCCAGTCCGGATGCACCTGCTTCGCCATCAACATGTAGGGCGAGTCGCCTGGGCCTAAGAAAATCTCGTCGGCGCGCTCTTCCAGCACGATCGGAGCGAACGGCCGGAACGGCTGGCGGTGCTTCACACGGCTGTTGAGGATGTCCTTCATCTCCGGCGTGCGCGGGTCGGCGATGATGCTGCGGTTGCCGAGCGCCCGCGGGCCGAACTCCGAGCGGCCCTGGAACCAGCCGATCACGTTGCCGTCGGCGAGGATCTTCGCGGTCTCCTTGCAGATGTCCGGACTCACCACGGCCTTGCTCACGAGCTTGATCGCCGTCTTGCTGATCGCGTCCTTGACCTCCTGGTCGCTGTAAGGCCGCCCGAAAAACGCATGCTCGATGGTGTACTTGCGCGGCTGCTTCATCACCGCGAGATGGCCGTAGAGCGCGCAGCCGATGGCATTGCCGTCATCGCCGGCGGCCGGCTGAACCCAGACGTTTTCGAAGCCTGCTTCCCGCGCGAGCTTGCCATTGGCGACGCAGTTGAGCGCCACGCCGCCCGCCATGACGAGATTTTTCGCGCTCGTGGTCTCGCGCAGCCAGCGGGCGCGCGCGAGCAGCACCTGTTCGGTGTCGTCCTGGATCTGCCAGGCCAGATCCTCCCAATGCTTCATGGCGGGATCCGCGTCCCACTTCCGCCCGGCGGCGACTTCCTCAAGCCAGGGCTGGTTGTAAGCCTCGGGCCACGGATTCACCTTGAGGTCGCCATTCTGCATTTCGAGAAACGGCTTCGCCGCATGGGGGCGTCCGTAAGGCGCGAGTCCCATCAGCTCGCCGCATTTGTTCCAGTCGCCGAATACGTAGGTCGAGACGCGGCTGTAAACCGCGCCAAGGCCCTGCATGTTGTAGAACTCGTCCGAGAGAAAGCCTTTGCCCGGCTCAAGCCAGACCTTCTTGATCGCTTCGAGATTCGAGCCGCTGAAACGGTAGTAGCTCTCGGACTCACGCGCGAGCGGCGACGCGTTGCTGGGCGACTGCGGATACGGCTCCATGACGTCGCTGCGATAGCCGCCGACGCCGTCGACAATCATCACCACGCCCTCTTCGAACGGACAGGCCGCAAACGCGCTGTAGGCATGTGCGAGGTGATGCGAGATCGTGACGACCTTGTCGGACTTGGTGTTGAACCACGGATGGTTCTTTGCGAGTTCGCGCTCCATCGCCGGCAGGTAAAGCGGCATCTCCATGTAGGTGAGCCGCTTCTCCAGTTCGTCGACCGGCAGCACGTAGGTGTTGCGCACCACCAGATCGACATCGTCGATCGTGATGCCCTCGGCCCTCAGGCAATACTCCACGGCCTCGTGGTAGAAGCCCGTCGCATTTTTCTGCCGGTTGATCCGTTCCTTCGCAATTGCGAAAGCAACCTCACCGTTGCGAAGCAGGCAAGCGCTCACGTCGTGGTCGTAGGCGTTGATACCGATAATGTAGGTGTTCTTGTCCGGCATAGGGTCACTTTGGGTTGACGGTCAGCCGCGACGAAGCAGCGCAACCGATCGCGAAATTTCGCGGAGGTGACGACGAGTTATTACGTTGAGGTGAATGCATCACGGGCGGGCGGAGCGATCAAGCGCAGCAATCCCTGTCCACGTGTCGAAGTTGTGACATGCGGCCGCGCATGCGCTGTGTCAAAGTGAACATGCTTGCAGTCTGAACAACGCTTCATACTGCGTTGCGAAACGATCCGCTTACGCAATGCCGTCCGTTGCTTGACGGTTTTCGCTGGTTTGCCTTATCTTTCATGCGTTAACGGGGCTTCCGGTCCCGCAGCTGGGAACATTCAGGCAGCGATACCGTTTTGCTTCGACGAAGCACGAGACTTGAATTCAAGTGCTTTTTTTTGCGCGACCGCCGGCGCCCGGATTTTCGGCGCCACAACTCCGCTGGAATGGTTTCGCTTTGGCGAGACAAAATAGGAGAGAACTAAATGGCGATCGAGAAAACTGGCGTTCGGAAGGCCGTGACGCGCGTATTGGCAGCCGGTGCGCTTCTGGCAGTTTACGCGGTGGGCACGGTGACGACCTCCGGCGTTTTCCTTGCGACGAGCACGACGAGCGCTGAAGCGCGCGGCGGCCGTGGCGGCGGAGGCCGTGGGCGTGGTGGTGGCTGGGGCCGTGGTCGTGGCCGTGGCGGATGGGGCCGTGGTTGGGGCCGTGGCCGTGGCTGGGGCGCTTGGTGCCATCGGCCGTGGAGCAGCCGGCGCTACTACTGCTTCTAAGCTTTCACGCTTTCAATTGATAACGAGCCGGCCGCGCAAGCGGTCGGCTTTGTTTTGTGAGGACGTGTTGCAGCGGCCTTGCAAGCGCGCGCGATGTGAGGCACGCAGACGAAAGGGGCAGCCCAGGGAGGGATTCTCGATGCGTCGTGCTCTGCTTACGCTCACCGCTGCTTCGACCATTTTGACAGCGGCAGCTCTCATTCCCGCGAGCGCCATGACGGTCGGCACCGCTTCCGGCATCCAGGCTGGCGTTGCCGAGACCAATGCGGTTGATCAGGTGGTCTATGTCTGCCGCCACCGGTATTTCACCAGCCGGCGGCTCTGCTGGTGGCGGCCGGGCCGCTATTCGTGGCGGTTCTGGCGCCGGCGCTAGAATCCGCCGCTGCGGACCTGCCAGCCTTTGCCGTTGCAAAATCGCCTTGCGGCGGCTTGCCGCAAGCCGCAGGTTCGGGCAAAAATATCAATGCGGCGCTTCGAGTGAGCCCTGGGTGAGGCCCCTAGGGCGGTAGAGTGCGAACGTGCGGTATCTGTTTGGAGCGGCTTTCCTCGCCGCTGTCGGCCTTGCCACCATCTCCAATGCTTCGGCGGGCGATCGGATTCCGGCCCATGCGTCATATCGCATCAGCTCGTCGGCCCCGGTTTCGCGGGCCGTAGAGCAAGTCCCGACGAACTGCATCCGCGAAGCCTGCGGCCGGCTGTTCTGCTGGAACACCAAAAGCATGACCAGCCGCTAAGGCCAGCCGGCTTCGGCTATTGCGCGATCCGCGCCGGCGCTCCGGGCTGCCGGCCGAACACGGCTGTCAGGAACCCTTCGCGGGCATCGGCGAAGGTCAGACCGCGCGGCTCGAGCACGCGGCGCGAGATGAAAAAACCCGTCAGCGCGAAGCCGTCGGCAATGTCCTCGGATGAAGGCTCGACCTCTGCCGACAGGAAGGCCGGCAATCGGAACATCCGATCCTGCCAGGGCTCGGCAGCGAGTCGTGACACCGCCCTGCCCGATTTCGGCGACACGAAACCGAGATCGTTCATTGTCCCGGTCGCGGCACAGCTTTCGAGATCGAGGCCGAAACCAAGCTCGGCCAGGATCTGCAACTCGAAACGCACAATCGCGGCCGCGACGGTCAGCGGCTCGCTGAAGAGCTCCAAAATACCGACAAGCTGCTCATAAAGCTCCGGATGCGGATCGCGCTCCGCCAGCAGCCGGCACAGCGCCGCAAGATGCGTGATGCCGTAGAGTGCGTGCGAGGCCGCAAGCTGCGCGGCGCCATGCAGCCGCAGCGGCTCGACCTGATAGTGCCCGAGATGTTCGTCGAGCCGCGCCCGCCAGGTCACCCGCACCGCGTTGCCGGGCTGCAGCATCGGCCGCTGCCGGGAGCTGCCACCACCGCGCACCAAGCCGAGATAACGGCCGTGGTCCTGGGTCAGGACTTCGAGAATGGCATTCGCCTCGCCGTGGCGCCGGGTCCCCAGCACGATGCCGTCATCGGTCCATTCCATGGGACAATTTTAATCCCCGCCAGCCTGCTGAACAACCGCGCGGACTTCGGATTTGGAACACCGGCGGCGCTCAACGCCTCGTCAGCGCCCGCGGCCGCGGATGTTTCCGCTGCGCCTCCTCATCATCGATCACGAAGCAAAGCGGCCGGTCGCCCGGCTTGATCCTCGGCGACGTGACGCAACGCTGAAACACCGCGAGATCGGCCAGCTCGCGGTAAAGCATGTAGGGATGGATCAGAAAGCGCCCCTCGCCGTTGTCGAAATTGCCGAGACGGTCGATGTGCCCCTTCACGCCGGGCTCGGCGGCAATCTCGGCGTCGCGCAGTTCGTCGCCGGCGATGAAGTTCTCCGGCAGCTGGTCGAAGGGGCCATCGAGATAGGTGTTGAGCCGCGACTGCCGCTCGCTCGCGCCGATCAGAATCTTCCGGCTGCCCGCGACGTAGAATGCAAAGCCGGTGCGTTTGCCGATTTCGATCTGGGTCGTGATCTTGCTGGGAAAGAAGGCATCTGCGACCGGCTCGGTCTCATCGAGCACGAAATGGAAGATCTTCAGCCGCGTGTTGAACACCAGGAAGAACCGGATGCCGGATTCGTCGAACACCGGCCCTAAGAATTTCTCATCAGCTGCAAGAAGTCCTGCGGGCGGCTTCACCTTCGACAAATCGTTAAGGGCGAAGGTGACGCTCTTGCCGGCGCGCGACACACGATACTCAAGCGGCGAAAGCTTCTCGACAGAGACGCCCTTGTCGGAGCCGAAAGCCTCGTGGCGCTCTTCAGGCTCGCTGTTCCAATCGGTGGGCTCTTCGCTATACGAGAAGTTCACCTTGCCCTGGTCGCGGTCCGCCGCGGCCAGCCGGATGTTGCCGACATAGCGCACGCCGTCGCGCACGAAACGCACGTAGTAGTAGTTCTCCGTGGGCAGGACGTTCACCCGCTCCGGAAGGGCGTTCAGCACGTAAGAGAACACCGCGGCGATGTCGGCCGTCGCAAGCGATCCCGCTGGCCGCAACCCGCCGATATCGGCCTCATTGGTCTGCAGCGCTTGGCGGCCGCCGTCCTGCGCCCATCCCGCACCCACTGCGCACAGCAGAAGCAATGCGGCGGCTGCGGTGCGGAGCGCCATACTCATTCCTTGGGAAATTCCAGACCCATCTGCCGGTAGCGCTCTGGATCGTTGCCCCAGTCCTCGCGCACCTTGACGAACAGGAACAGATGGACCGGCTGCTCGATGATCTCGGCGAGTTCGCGCCGCGCCGCCTCGCCGATCGCCTTGATGGTCTGGCCGCCCTTGCCGAGCACGATCTTCCGCTGGCTCTCACGCTCCACGAAAATGGTCTGCTCGATCCGCACTGAGCCGTCCTTGCGTTCGGTCCAGGTCTCGGTTTCGACCGTCGACTGATACGGCAGTTCCTGATGGAGCTTGAGATAAAGCTTTTCGCGGGTGATCTCGGCGGCGAGCATGCGCACGGGCGCATCCGAAACCTCGTCCTCGGGATAGTGCCACGGGCCTTCGGGCACATGCCCGGCGAGCCATTTGCGCACGTCGGCGACGCCGTCGCCGCTCAGCGCGGAGATCATGAAGGTCGTGTCGAACCTGGCCTTCGTATTGAGCGCTTGCGCGAGACCCAGCAGCTTCTCCTTGTCGACAAGGTCGACCTTGTTGAGGATCAGAACCTTCGGCTGCCGCACTTCGTCGAGCTTCCCGATGATCCCTTCGGCCTCGTCGTCGAGGCCTTTCTTGGCATCGATCAGCACCGCGACAACGTCGGCGTCGTGCGCGCCGGTCCAAGCGGTCGTCACCATGGCCCGATCAAGCCGGCGCCGTGGCGAAAAGATCCCCGGCGTGTCGATGAAGATGAGTTGCGCCGGCCCTTCCATGGCGATGCCCCGCACCAGCGTGCGGGTGGTCTGCACCTTGGGGGAAACGATCGCGACCTTGCTGCCGACCAGCGCGTTGGTCAGCGTCGATTTTCCGGCGTTCGGCGCGCCGATCAACGCGACGAAACCGCAGCGGGTGGGCTGGTTCGTGTCTTGGACCGCGCTCTCGGTATGCTCAGGCATTGGGACGATCCGTCAGTACGCCGACGAGCTTGAGCAGCGCTTCCGCCGCGGCCTGCTCGGCCGAGCGCTTGGATCGGCCAATGCCTTCGGCCGGTTCGCGGTCCGGCAGAGTCACCGAAATCCGAAACACCGGGCTGTGGTGCGGCCCAGTGCGCTCGACCTCCTTGTAGGCCGGCGTCGGCAGGCTGCGCGCCTGCGCCCATTCCTGCAGCATGGTCTTGGGATCGCGCAGCGGCTTTGCCGGCACGCGCATCCGCTCGCCCCAGAATTTCTCGACGAGTTTCACCGAAGCGGGAAACCCGCCGTCGAGATAGACCGCGCCGATCACCGCCTCGCAGACGTCGGCCAGAATCGCGGTGCGGGTGCGGCCTCCGGCATTGGCCTCCGAAGCGCCGAGCCGGATCGCCTCACCAAGTTGCATCTCGCGCGCCACATCCGCGCAGGTCTCGCGGCGGACGAGATCGGCGAGCCGCCGCGACAGTTCGCCTTCGTCGGCCTTGACGAAGGACTGAAACAGCATGTCCGAGATGATCAGCCCCAGCACATGGTCGCCGAGGAATTCCAGCCGCTGATAGGAATTGGCACGGCTGCCTCCGGCCATCGCGGAAATATGCGTCAACGAACGCTCAAGCAGGTCGCGGTCCTTGAAGCGATATTCGATGGTCTTTTCCAGCGCAGACGCCGATTCCGATCGCTGTCGCAGCCCGCGGTTTGTTCGTTTGCGCCGGACGAGTTTGACGTCCGCAGGCGTGTCTTCCGCGGACTTGCTCTCAGCTTTGGTCTCAGCGGCTTTTGCTTGCGCGGCTTTGCTGTCCGCGGACTTGGTAACCGACGTCGTCGATGCGGCGCGTTCGCTGTCGCGTTGCGCCGTTTTGGATGCGTTGTCTGACTTCGCCCCTCGCCTGCTCATCGCACCAACGTGAACAACCGGCCCCATCGTACCGAGAACGGCCAGCGCCAGATCTCCCAGGCACGCTCGCCCTCGTAGACCGAGAAGAAGATCAGTTGGGCGCGGCCGACGATGTTCTCGAACGGCACGTAGCCGACCTGCGGAAAGCGGCTGTCGGTCGAGTTGTGCCGGTTGTCGCCCATCATGAAGTAGTTGTCAGGCGGCACCTCGTAGACCTCGGTGTTGTCCGACTGAAGATTGTACGGCAGGTCGAGCGTCGTGTAGCTCACGCCGTTCGGCAGCGTCTCCTTCCAGCGGCGCACGCGCACGGGACGGCGCCCCTCTTCCTCATCGATGAAGTCGTCGACGCGCTCGCGTTGCACCGGCTGTCCGTTGATGTGCAGCACGCCGTCGATCATCTGGATCTTGTCGCCCGGCAGGCCGATCACCCGCTTGATGTAATCGGTGCTGTCATCCTTGGGCAGACGGAACACCACGACATCGCCGCGCGATGGCTTGCTGAAAGCTCCGATGCGGCCGGAGAACAGATTCGGTGACAGCGGCAGTGAATAGTGGCTGTAGCCGTAGGAGTATTTCGAGACGAACAGATAGTCGCCGACCAGCAGCGTCGCTTTCATCGAGCCGGACGGAATGTTGAACGGCTGAAAAAAGAATGTCCGGATGACCAGCGCGATGATGCCGGCATGAACGAGCAGCCGGATGAATTCGCCGAGGCCGCCTTCTTTGCGCTTGGTGCCGCTGGTCACACTCATCCGCCTCACGTCCCTGGCTAGTGCCCCGCAGCCTTTTAGCGGCTGCCCCATTCATGCGCAATGAACCGGACCAGCGCCCCATGGGCACGTGGCGGATTAAATTTCATCCATTGTTTCAGGAATTTAACCCGGCCCGACGGTTGCCCTCGGTGAACGGCGGCGCACGCCCTAACCACACCCCATCACGGGATATTTATACCATGCGCCCGCCTCACTGAGTCGCGTCGCGGAACTTATGGTTTCGGCACGGCGGGCACCGCCGAGATGATGACGAAGGCCACCGCCATAGGTCCCTCGTCGCTGATGGTGAGGTCGATCTGGGCCTCGTGGCCGGCCGGCGTGATCGCCTGGAGCCGCTTGAGCGCCCCGCCCGTGAGTTTCATGGTCGGCCGGCCCGACGGCATGTTGACCACGCCCATGTCGCGCCACCACACGCCATCGCGAATGCCGGTGCCGAGCGCCTTGGCGCAGGCCTCCTTCGCGGCAAAACGCTTGGCGTAGGTCTCGGCCCGGTTTTTCCGGCGATCGGCACGGGCGCGCTCGGTGTCGGTGAACACGCGGGTCAAGAAGCGATCACCGTGCTTCTCGATGACCTTGGCGACACGGCGGACGTCGGAAATGTCGGAACCCAGGCCGAGAATCATGAAATGCCCATGGCGATCATCCAGTGGCGGTCATCCAGCCAGCCTGGCGCGGCCGCGATCCATCGCGGCGCGCATGGCCTGGACGGTCTGTGCGAGCCCGGTGAACACCGCCTCGCCGATCAGGAAATGGCCGATGTTGAGCTCGAAAATCTCCGGCAGCGCCGAGATCAGTTCGGCGCTGGCATAGTCGAGGCCGTGGCCGGCATGCACTTCGAGGCCGAGGCCCCGGGCGAGCGTGGCGCCTGTGCGGATGCGCTGCCATTCGCGTTCGGCAGCAGCTTTGTCGCCGTCGAGCAGCGCATGGCACCAGGCGCCGGTGTGGATTTCGATGACCGGGGCGCCAAGCGCCACCGCAGCCTCGATCTGAATGGGCTCCGGGGCTATGAACAGCGACACCCGGATGCCCGCCTCGCGGAGCCTGGCGATCCGCGGCTTGAGTTCCGCACGCTGTCCCGCCACATCGAGGCCGCCTTCCGTGGTGCGCTCGGCGCGACGCTCAGGGACCAGGCACGCCGCGTGCGGGCGCGTTCGCACCGCGATCCCGACCATCTCGTCGGTCGCGGCCATCTCGAGATTGAGCGGCTTGGTCAGACCGGCCTTCAGCCGCGCAATATCGTCGTCGGTGATGTGACGGCGGTCTTCGCGCAGGTGCGCCGTGATGCCATCGGCGCCTGCCTCGATCGCCAGCATCGCGGCGCGCACCGGGTCGGGATGCCGCCCGCCGCGCGCGTTGCGGATGGTGGCGACGTGATCGATGTTGACGCCGAGGCGGAGGGGCAAGGCCGCGGGCACGTTGGTGTCCTGTTGCTAGGTGAAAATCACGAGTTGCGTCACCCCATCATCCGCTCGGCTGCCGCGACAACCTTCTTGGCGCGAAGCTGCGAGATGATGGCGTTGAGATGCTTGAGGTCGTAGACCTCGAGATCGATGGTGCAGTCGGTGAAGTCCGGCGAGTGCCGTTTCATGCTGAGGTTGTCGATGTTGCCGTCGTTCTCGGCGATCACGGTGGCGATCTGCGCCAGCGTGCCGGGCTCGTTGAGCGATTGAATGGCGATCCTGGCGGGAAAGCGCTGCGGGCTGCGTTCGTCCATGTCCCAGCGCACGTCGAGCCAGCGCTCCGGCGCGTCCTCGAAGTCCTTCAGTGTCGGCGACTGGATGGGATAGATTGTGATCCCCTCGCCCGGCGTCAGAATGCCGACGATGCGGTCTCCCGGGACCGCGCCCCCATTCGGCGCAAAGCGAACCGGCAGATCGGAATTGATGCCACGGATCGGGATCGAAGACGCCTGATCGGCCTCGGGCACCTTGAACTGAACCGCCTTGCCCTTCTTGAGGCCGAACCACCCGGCCTCGGATTTCGGCGGCGGCACCGGCGAAATCCGCTCCTCTTTGTAGTCGGGATACATGGCGCGAGCGACGTCCGACGGCCGCATCTCGCCGCGCCCGACCGCAACGAACACGTCGTCGATGCTGGCGCGCGCGAGCCGAGGCAGCGCGCCGGTCAGCTTCTCGTCCGAATATTCGCGCTTGGCGCGCTGGCAGAGCCGCTCGACGATGCGCCGGCCGAGTTCGGCGTATTGCACGCGCACCGCGTTGCGCGTGGCCCGGCGGATCGCAAGCCGCGCCTTGCCGGTGACCACGAGGGATTCCCAGGCCGACGGCGGCGCCTCCTGCGCCGGCGACGTGATGATGTCGACCTCGTCGCCGTTGTTGAGTTCGGAGACCAGCGGCGCGATCTTGCCGTTGATCTTGCAGCCGACCGCATGATTGCCGACGTCTGTGTGAACCGCATAGGCGAAATCGATCGGCGTGGCCTTGCGCGGCAGCGCGATCAGCTTGCCCTTGGGCGTGAAGCAGAACACCTGGTCGTGGAACAGCTCGAGCTTGGTGTGCTCAAGGAATTCCTCGGGGTTCGAACCTTCGGCCAGCAATTCGATGGTGCGGCGCAGCCAGGCATAAGCATTGGATTCGCGCGACAGCATGTCCGACGGCGAATCCTTGCTGTCCTTGTAGAGCGCATGCGCCGCGATGCCGTATTCGGCGATCTCGTGCATCTCCTGGGTGCGGATCTGCAGTTCGACGCGCTGCTTGCCGGGCCCGATCACCGTGGTGTGCAGCGAGCGGTAATCGTTCTGCTTGGGCGTCGAGATGTAGTCCTTGAAGCGGCCTGGCACCATCGGCCAGGTGGTGTGGACGATGCCGAGCGCGCGGTAGCATTCACGCAGCGTCTTGACGATGACGCGGAATCCGAAAATGTCGGAGAGCTGTTCGAAGCCGACCGACTTGCGCTCCATCTTGCGCCAGATCGAGTAAGGCCGCTTGCGCCGGCCGGTGACGACCGCTTCGGTGCCCGAATCCACGAGCTTGCGGGTGAGCTGCTGCTCGATCTCGGCGATGAGATGGCTCTGCCGGGCCGCCAACGCATCGAGCCGCTCGCGCACGAGGTTGTTGGCCTCGGGATAGAGCTGACGGAACGACAGATCCTCCAGCTCCTCGCGGAGATGGTGCATGCCCATGCGGCCGGCAAGCGGCGCATAGATATCGAGCGTCTCCTGAGCGATGCGCGCGCGGCCCTCCGCCGGCATGTACTCCAACGTGCGCATGTTGTGCAGGCGGTCGGCGAGCTTGACCAGCAGCACCCGCACGTCGTCGGCGATGGCCAGCAAGAGCTTGCGAAGATTCTCGGCCTGCTTGGCCTCGCGGGAGACGAGGTCGAGCTTTTTCAGCTTGGTCAGCCCCTCGACCAGATGGCCGATGTCCGGGCCGAACACCTGGTCGATCTCGGCCCGGGTGGTTGGCGTGTCCTCAATGGTGTCGTGCAGGAGCGCCGCCGCGATCGTGGCATCGTCGAGCTTGAGATCGGTCAGAATCGCCGCGACTTCCAGCGGATGGGTGAAGTACGGGTCGCCGGAGGCGCGCTTCTGCTCGCCATGGGCCTTCATGGCGTAGACGTAGGCGCGGTTGAGCAGCGCCTCGTCGGTGTTGGGGTTGTAACGGCGGACCCGTTCGATCAGGTCATACTGCCGCATGATCGCGGCGGGTTTTTTCTTTTTTTCAGGTTCAACAATGGCTTGTCCAACGACATTCGTGCTTCGCTCGAGCAAGGGCCGGACCCTCGCTGGGCTTTGCATCCGCGGCAGATCGGTCTTCGATTGCGCCATAGGTCCAGCAGCCGCGGCCGCCGGCTGCTTTGGAACCTCATTGTCGCAAAACGAGCCCGGCGGCCTCTGTCTCATTTAAGGATATCACGAGGCTTCCACACCCTCGCAAGGCCAAGCATCGGAACGGGTTCACAAAAAGCAAATGGCCCGGCGGTCGGCCGGGCCATCACGATATCCGCCAGGGTGCGGACGCGTTATTCCGCGTCGTCCGGCTCCGGCTGCTCTTCCGGAGGGGTGAGCCCTTCCAGACCCTTGAGCAGCTCTTCCTCGCTCATGTGCTCGACCGCAACCTCGGTATCGTCGGCATCGACCGAGCCGCCCGAGCCCGCGATCAGCGGCACGCTGTCGGACTCTGGCTCGTCCACCTCGACGTACTTCTGCAGCGAGTGGATCAGATCTTCCTGGAGGTCTTCCGGCGACACCGTGGTCTCGGCGATCTCGCGCAGCGACACCACGGGATTCTTGTCGTTATCGCGATCGACGGTGATCTGCGAACCGGACGAGATCATCCGAGCGCGATGGCTGGCCAACAACACCAGATCAAAGCGGTTCGGAACCTTGTCGATGCAGTCTTCAACGGTCACACGGGCCATGCGGCTCTGCTCCTGCAACGTAACGTTGTCGTGAAATATTGGCTGGTACCTAGCGTCCTGCGACTAAAAGCGCAAGGCCGAGGGCTTGTCGGAACCCCATTCGATAGTTTTGTCAGGTGACACGACACCCTATAACTGGCATACCGACTTTAATTTCAGAGCAGATTGTGACATTGGGACGACAACGCCCGCATTTGCGCGGCAATTTGCTGGTCGATTCCAATTACCACGGTCAAAATCAACCACCCGGCTCCACCACCGGGCACCGCCCACAAGGCGGAGGAATGACTTTCGCGAGGAATGATGTCTGCACAGGTCGAGAAAATTGCGCTGTTCATCGACGGCGCCAACCTCTACGCAACCGCTAAATCGCTGGGATTCGATGTTGATTATAAGCGGCTGCTCCGTGAGTTCCAATCGCGCGGCAATCTCCTGCGCGCGTTCTACTACACCGCTGTGATCGAGGATCAGGAGTATTCCTCGATCCGCCCCCTGATCGATTGGCTGGATTATAACGGCTACACAGTAGTCACGAAAGCAACCAAAGAGTTCGTAGACCAGAGCACCGGCCGCCGCAAGGTGAAGGGCAGCATGGACATCGAGCTTGCGGTCGACGCGATGGAGCTCGCGCCGCACATCGATCACATGGTCCTGTTCTCCGGCGACGGCGACTTCCGCTCGCTGGTCGAGTCGGTGCAGCGCCGCGGCGTGCGCGTTACGGTTGTGTCGACAATTTCGACTCAGCCCCCGATGGTCGCCGACGAACTCCGACGCCAGGCCGACGTGTTCCTGGACATTGCAGAGCTGCAGTCGAAGGTCGGCCGCGACCCCTCGGAACGTCCGGCTCGGGAACCGCGCGAGCCGCGTGGCGGAGCGCAGCAGCATACGCCGCAGTTCCTGCAACGCGCCCCCGGGCCGCAGCGCGCGCCGGTCGGCGCCGCGGACGACTTCGAAGACTAAACGTACGCGAGCCGTCCCGCGGTCCTCACAGGCTTGATGGCAGTCATGGCCGGCCCGACGTCGAAAGCCGGCCACGATTGCCCGCACTGTCCGAGACTCGTCGCCTTTCGTGAAACCTGGCGGGCGCGCGAACCCGATTGGTTCAACGCGCCCGTGCCGTCGTTTGGCTCCGCCAACGCGCGGCTTCTGATCGTCGGGCTTGCGCCGGGCCTTCGGGGCGCCAACCGCACCGGACGGCCGTTCACGGGTGATTACGCCGGCGATCTGCTGTATGCCACGCTGAAGGAGTACGGCTTCGCCCGTGGCACCTTCGAGGCTCGCCCCGACGACAGTCTCGAACTCGTCGACGCGCGGATCACCAACGCGGTGCGATGCGTGCCGCCGGAGAACAAGCCGACTCCGGCCGAGATCAACACCTGCCGCGACTTTCTCAAACCGACCATCGCCGAGATGCGAAAGCTCAAGGCGATCGTGGCGCTGGGCCGCATTGCACATGAGAGCGCCGTCAAAGCCCTGGACGGCAAGCGGGCCGCAGCGCCCTTCAGCCACGGCGGTACGGCCGTACTCGGCAATATCTCACTGTTCAGCAGCTATCACTGCTCGCGCTACAACACGAACACCGGGGTGTTGACGCCGAAGATGTTCCGCGCCGTGTTCGCCGCGGTCCGCAGGCATCTCGACGGCTAACGCGCTTCCGCTATCGGCAGGCCTTCAGAAAGGCCGCGATCTTAGTCTTTAGGCCTTTGGTCGGCCAGGTCAGTGGCTTGATTGGCCCCGAAACCGCAACCTTGCTGCCATTGCCCAGCACCGCGAACACCGGATGGTCTCGCGACACCGTGGCGCGCAGCTCCACGCCGCCGGTCATCTCGAAGTCCTCGCTATGCCGCGACACGCCGGTCAGCGTCGCGCGTTTCAATCCACTCGCAAATCTGAGCGTCACGGCCTCGCCGCCACCCTTGCCGACATGGCTCTCAGCCGCGGCACCCACGTCGATCGCGCCGTCGGCGCGGCAACGGGCCCAGAACTCGTTATCGACTTCAGCCTCGTTCGGCATGCCGGAGAGGTAAGAGCGGCCGTCTTTCTTCGACACCGTCCAGACCACGTCTGCGCTCGCAGCCACCGGCCACAGCACCAGACCCACGGCGATCCACGCTCCCGTCAGCCGCCCCATGGTCTCGCCTCAGCGCCGGTACGACATGAATTCCATCAGCGAACCGTCGGGATCGCGGAAGTACACGCTGGTCCCCTCGCCTTTGGCGCCGAAACGCTTCATCGGGCCGGCCTCGACCGCAATGTTGTGCCGCTTCAGATGAGCGACCGCGTCGTCGATCGGTCCATCCCATTCAAAGCAGAGATCGCTGTTGCCGGGCTGCACCGGCAGCCGCGCCACTTCGGCGGGTTTCACACCGAGACCATGGACGTTGAGCTGCTTGTCGCCAAACCGATAGGCCCAGCCGACCGGTCGCTGCACCAATTCAGCGCCCATCACGTCGCGATAGAACGCGTTGGAGCGATCCCAGTCAGAGACATGGATCACGCGGTGATCGAGCTTGGTCGGAATGGGCATCGGCTGCTCCCCGTTCGTTACGCTTGCGGCACACCGAGCTTCTTGCCGACGCGGGCCGCGACCTCGCGGCGCTGTTCATTCAGCGTGGCGAGGCGGTTGCGCAGCAGCGCGGTGATCTCCGCAGGCGCGGTCTTCGGCGAGCCCGAGTTGAACGGCGGAGCCGGATCGTACTCGATCTGAAGTTGGATCTGCCGCGCGACCTCTTCGCCTTCGAGCACGGCCGCAACCCTGAGCGCGAAATCGATGCCTGAGGCCACACCCGCGCCGGTAATGACATTGCCGTCGATCACCACGCGCTCGCTCACCGGAATAGCGCCAAGAAGCTTCAGATGGTCGATTGCGGCCCAGTGGCAGGTGGCGCGCTTGCCTTTCAGCAAGCCCGCAGCGCCAAGAACCAGCGAGCCCGTGCAGACCGAGGTGACGTATCTGGCGCCGCGCGCCTGCTTCTGCAGGAACTCGAGGACCGTGTGGTCTTCCATCAAGTCCTGCTGGCCGGGCCCGCCCGGCACCATGATCAGATCGAGCTGCGGGCAATCGTCGAGCGTGATGGTTGGCACGATCTCCATGCCGCGGTCGGTCCTCACCGGCGCGAGACTCTTCGCCACGAGATGCACCTTGGTGTTCGGCACCCGCGCCAGCACCTCATACGGCCCGGTCATGTCGAGCTGGGTGAGCCTTGGGAAGATCAGCATGCCAATCAGCCGTTCAGCCATGACCTGCTCCTATCCCTTGTCTCGCAACAGCCTGCCCCGTTCGCGCGACCAATCGCGCTTCTTCTCGGTCTCGCGCTTGTCGTGCAGCTTCTTGCCCTTGGCGAGAGCGATCTCGACCTTGGCGCGGCCCTTGTCGTTGAAATAGATCTTGAGCGGCACGACCGTCATGCCCTCACGGTCGATCGCGCCCATCAGCTTGTTGATCTGCCGCTTGTGCAACAGGAGCTTGCGCGGCCGTTTCTGCGAATGGTTGAACTGGCCGGCCTGCTTGTATTCGGTGATATTGGAATTGATCAGCCACAACTCGCCGTCCCGGGTCGCCGCGTAGGCTTCGGCGATGCTGGCCTTGCCCGAGCGCAGCGATTTGACCTCGCTGCCGGTCAGCACCACGCCGGCCTCGAAGACTTCGTCGATCGCATAGTTGAACCGCGCCTTGCGATTCTCGGACACGAGCTTGGATTTGGATTCGGGTTTTGCGGCCATCGGCGTTGATATAGGCGTTTGGCCGCAATCGACCAAATGCGGCCGTCCGGGTCAATGACCGCCGCCTATTCCTTCAATGTTTTGTCCAGCCAGTCCGCGATCACGGCGGCGATCTGCATATTGTTCTTTTCCAGCATCATGACGTGGCTGTTGCCTTTGATGCCGAGGTCCACGAGTTTAATGAAGCTCGGCTTGAGGCCCGCCTGCTGCAAGAACTTCACGGTGCAGTGGTCATAGGGCGCGTGATACGAGGCCTCCGACGTCAGCACCATGACCGGCATCTTCTGCAGATTGGGCAGTTGTCGCGCCGGCTCGGCCTGCTTCCAGCAGGTGGCGAGCCCTGGCCCGTCGGGCTTGTCCTCTTTGACGAATTTCAGTTCGGCAGGGTCCGCGAGCGGCGGCGCATAGGTGAGCGGTACCGAGGTGATGCCGTAGGCCAGCGCGAGCTTGCCTTCCTTGAAATAATCCGGCGCGCCGATGAAGCTCAACTCGCGGCCGGGCGGGCCGTTGGGCTCGATCGCCAGGATCGCCTTGACCTTGTCGGGCCGCGCATCCGCGACCGGCCAGCCGAAGGCGCCACCCTGCGAGTGGGTCATCAGGATCGATGGCCCGATCTTATCGATGAGCGCGATCAGCGCATCGCGCACCAGCGGCTGCTGCTTGTCGAAGTCCTTGATCGCCGGCAACTGGCTCATGGCAAGCTGCAACGTCGCCGGATCGTCTGCCTCCCCGTTGCCGGGCCACTGCGTGTGCAGCACAGCCTGAGGCCAGAGCTTGAACTTCTCCTGCGAGACGAAGCGGGAGGCTGAATTGTTGCGCGCGGAGTTCTGCATCACCCCGGTCGCGACGGTGAGAAAGCCCGAGCGGCCGCGGCCGGGCTGATCGACCACGTAGACCGCATAGCCCTGGCGCACGAAGTATTGCGCCCAGCCCTCGCGGCCGTCCGGCGTGCCGGTGTAGTTGGTGCCCGACATCGAGCCGCCGTGCACCATGATGATCGGATAAGGATGCGTCTGCTTCGCCGGAATACGGATCTCGACATACATCTGGCCGTAGATGTATTCGCGTCCTTCGGACTGCATGGTCTTGCCGCCGACATACATGAAGCCGTCGCGCGCCAGCACCAGCGGCTCGTCGGCTGACGCGGCGGCGCTTGCAAGCAAAGCGACGACAGCTGCTGTCGCGATCCGAAGCCGTTTCATGGCATGCCTCCCTCGGGCTGAGCATGCATCGTAGCGTCTCGGTCCGGCCCGCCGGAAGGGGTGTCGGCCCGTCAAAATGAAAAGCCGGGCTTCTCAGCCCGGCTCTCACCTCATCGCAACGGCTTGCCAAACTCAGTTAATCAAGCCCGCATGCACCATCGCTTCGCGCACCGCGGCCTGAGCCTTCTCCGAGGCCGGCACCATCGGCAGCCGCACCGAATTCTCGCACTTGCCGATCAGCGACATGGCGTACTTGATCGGCGCGGGGCTCGTCTCGACGAACAGGTTCTGATGCAGCGGCGCGAGCTTGTCCTGCAGCTTGAGCGCCGTTGCATAATCGCCCTTCTGGCAGGCGGCCTGGAATTCCGAGCAGAGCCTCGGCGCGACATTCGACGTCACCGAGATGCAGCCGTGTCCGCCATGGGCGTTGAAGCCCAGCGCCGTGATGTCTTCGCCGGAGAGCTGGTTGAAGTCCTCGCCCATCGTGGCGCGCTGCTGCGAGACGCGCGCCATGTTGGCGGTGGCGTCCTTCACGCCGGCAACGTTCTTGAGTTCGTAAAGCCGCTTCATGGTGTCGACGTTGATGTCGACGATCGAGCGCGCCGGAATGTTGTACATGATGATCGGAATGCCGATCGCGTCGTTGATCGCCTTGAAGTGCTGATAGAGCCCTTCCTGGGTCGGCTTGTTGTAGTACGGCGTCACGATCAGCACGGCATCGGCGCCGGCCTTCTCGGCATGCTTCGACAGGCTGACCGCCTCGGCGGTCGAGTTCGAGCCCGCGCCCGCAACCACTGGCACCCGGCCCTTGGCCTGGTCCACGCACCACTCGACGACCTGCTCGTGTTCCTTGTGAGACAGCGTCGGACTTTCGCCGGTGGTGCCCACCGGAACAAGGCCGTTGGTGCCTTCGGCGATCTGCCACTCGACCAGTTCGCGGAACGCCTTTTCATCGACCGCACCGTTTTTGAACGGTGTGACGAGCGCGGTGAAAGATCCCCGAAATCTCGTCTTGGCAGCCATGGCAGTCCTCGATCCACTGATTGGGGCGGCCCCGACGGCCGACCGCGTGACGCTAAGATAACAGGAAATACCCGCTTGGTCCGCGTGATGTAAGGTCAATGGCGCGCAACGGAGCCGCGCCTGTTGACGTTTCCAACGAAGCCGAAAAGCTGCCGATTTTACCATTGTGGCGATGGAACTTGGCCCGGGTGGCCATTCATCCTGGATTCAGATTCGGGATGCCAAGCCGTTGCAGCTGCGGACAAATTGTAGCACTGCCCAACTGTTGTCCCGTTTGCCGTTTTTTTGCTTTCTTCAATTTTTTCAATGCAATAGCAATCTGTGGTTTGCAATCGGCGATTCGCGCCAGACGAGGAATAAGCCGTTGGTCACACGAATCCGTCCAACCAGGATCTGGCCGTTCGCTGTAGCGGGCGCCCTCGCTCTGAGCCTGCCGGCCATCGCCGCGCCCTCCTCCAGCAGCCAGCAGACTCAAGCGAGCGCCAAGTCTGCCAGCGCCAAGTCCGCCAGCACCAAGTCTACCAAGGCCAAGTCGGCAAACACCAAAGGCACGAGCGACAAAACCAAGAACGCGCACAAGTCGACGAGCGAGGCCAAATCGAAAAAGGCGGCCAAGGCTCAAAGCAGCGCAGCCAAACCCGCGGCGAAGCCGACACTGGCCATCAAGGATGTGCCTCTGCCGCGACCGCGGCCGGGGACGCCGGCCATGCGGTCGGCGGCTCTGGCGGCCCCAGCCGCCGCGCCTCCGTTCGAGACTGCGCCGGCCGTCTCTGCTCCCGCGGAGCAAGCCACCGACGCGCCGAGTGCGTCAGTGCTCCCCTCGCCATTCAAATCTTTCACGCAACTGTTTTCCGGCTCCGACAAGTCCGCCGCGCCCGCGACCACGGCGAGTTCGTCGCTCGGCCAAACCAGCGCTATGCCGCCTGCGGCCAACACAATCGTTACGGCGGCCGCCCTCGATGTCGCACAGCTGAAGCGCGGCATCGAGCTCGTACGCAACAGCAAGCAATCCGAAGCGAGCGAAGCCAAGAAGCTCATTTCCGATCCGGTTGCCAAGAAACTGCTCGAGTGGGTCATCCTGCGCAGCGACGATTCGAGCTCCGACTTCCCGCGCTACGTGGCTTTCATCAGCGCCAACTCGAACTGGCCCAGCATCGTCACGCTGCGGAGGAAGGCCGAGGCCACCGCCTTCCAGGACCGTCCGGATGCGGCGAGCGTCGAGTCCTATTTCCGTCAGTGGCCGCCGCTGTCGGCCAAAGGCAAGTTCGCCTATGCGCGCGCTCTGCTGTCGCGCGGCGATCGCAAGAACGCCGAGGCCCTGATCCGCGACGCCTGGCGCAATGACGGCTTTTCGCAGGACGTGGAAACCAAGGTCTACGAATCCTTCGGCGACATGCTGACGCGCACCGACCACAAGGCGCGGATGGATCGCAGGCTGTACGAAAAAGACGATACCGAAGGAGGCCTGCGGGCCGCACAGCGGCTGGGCGGCAACGAGGTGCTGATTGCGAAGGCGCGCATTGCCCAGCTCGGAAAGGGCAACGCCAAGGCCGCGCTCGATGCCGTGCCGGCGGACGCTCGCAACGATATCGGCTACAAGTTCTCCCGCATCCAGATGCACCGCCGTGCCGATCAGCTCGCTGAGGCGGTCGCGTTGATCAAGACCATTCCCAAGCCGCTGAACGAGAGCCACGATCTCGATGAGTGGTGGATGGAACGCCGCGTGCTGGCGCGCAAGCTTCTCGATGCTGGCGACGTGCAGAACGCTTATCTTGTGGCGAGCAACGCGACCGAGCCGGAGAGCCCGAATTATCGCGCCGAACACCACTTCATGGCGGGCTGGATCGCGCTGCGCTATCTGCACGATCCGCAGACCGCCTACTCGCATTTTCTGAAGATTTCCGAGAACAACGAGAACCCGATCTCGCTGGCGCGCGGCGCCTATTGGAGCGGCCGGGCCGCCGAGGCGATGGGTCGCACGCAGGAGGCGCGGCGGCACTACCAGGAGGCTGCGCGCTATCCCACGGCCTATTACGGACAGCTCGCCCGCGCCAAGGCCGGCCTGGGCGAGCTGACGCTGAACCCCTACCCGTCGCTGTCCGGCTCAGAACGCACCAGGGCGATGCAATCCGACATCGTGCGCGCCGCGGAACTCCTCTACACCGTCGATGCTCGCGATCTCGCCTGGGCGATGATGGCGGACTCCGGCGACAAGTCGAACGACCTCGGCACGCTGGTGCTGCTCTCGGAACTGACCGCGAAATACCGCGACGCCCGCGGCATGCTCCTGGTCGGCAAGCTTGCGCTGGCCCGCGGTGTGCCGCTCGATCAGGCTGCGTTCCCGACGCTGGGCGTCCCGGACTACAAGCCGATCGGCCCGCCGGTGGAGCCTTCGATCGTCTATGCGATCACCCGGCAGGAAAGCTGGTTCAATCCGAAGACCGTCTCCAGTGCCAGCGCCTATGGCCTGATGCAGGTGACGCCTGCGGCCGGCAAGTACATCGCCGGAAAGTTCGGCGCTTCCTATGATCAGAAGCGGCTCCTGAGCGACCAGCCCTACAACGTGCAATTCGGCGCCGCCGAACTCGGCGATCTGATCAAGGACTACCGCGGCTCCTACATCATGACCTTCGCCGGCTACAACGCCGGCCGCGGCCGGGTGAAGGAATGGGTCGCCAAATATGGCGATCCACGCGATCCCAAGATCGATCCCATCGACTGGGTCGAGCGCATCCCGTTCTCGGAAACGCGCAACTACGTGCAGCGCGTCATGGAGAACATGCAGGTCTATCGGGTGCGTTTCGGGGGCAGCGGACGGCTCGCTATCGAGGCCGATCTCAGACGCGGCGGCGCTGAGAACTAAAGCCGAGTCCTGACCTTCAAGCCCTGGCCCTCAAGCCCTGGCCTTTCAGATCAAATAACCATGCCGCCACGAACCGGCCTGGGCTAATCTGCGCCGCACAGGTTCCGACATCAGATCAAGGTTTCCAACGTGGCCGAATCCAGCATTGCGATTGCAACGGACACCCGACACGACAGCGGCGAGAGCACCTATGTGATCGCGTCCGACGGACTGAAGCTGCACGTGCGCATCTATGGGCCGCGGCTCGCGCCGGGAACGCCGGTGGTCTGTCTTCCAGGTCTCGCACGCACGGCAGCGGACTTCGACGATCTCGCGCGTGCCCTGGCCGCCAGCGCAGAAACCCCGCGGCGCGTCTACGCGCTCGACTACCGCGGGCGAGGCCTGTCTGAGTACGACAAGAACCCGCAGAACTACAGCCTCGCCACCGAGCTTGGCGACGTGTTGAGCGTTCTGACCGCGCTCGGAATCCCACCCGCTGTGTTCGTTGGCACGTCGCGTGGCGGCATTCTCACCATGCTGCTCGCGAGCGCGCGGCCCGTCGCGATCGCGGCCGCCGTCCTCAACGACATCGGCCCGGTGATCGAATCCAGCGGCCTGGTGCGCATCAAAAGCTATGTCGGGAAATTGCCGCGGCCGCGGAGCTTCGAGGAAGGCGCTGACATCCTGCGCCGGCTTTTCGGCCAGCAGTTCACGAGGCTCTCCGACGACGAATGGCTGGCGTTTGCGCGGCGCACCTTCAAGACGGGCAAGCGCGGCCTCGACGCCACCTATGACACCCAACTCGCAAAGACACTCACCGGGATTGATTTCAACCGGCCGATTCCGCCGCTGTGGACGGAGTTCGATGCGCTCGGCCGCCTTCCCTTGATGGTGCTGCGCGGCGCGAACTCCGACCTCTTGTCGGAGGAAACCGTGACGGCCATGCGCACGCGGCATCCGGCGATGGAGGTGATGACTGTCCCTGACCAGGGCCATGCGCCAATTCTTGCCGGCGACGAATTGATCGGCCGGATCGCCAAATTCATCGCCGCCTGCGAAATGAGAATTTCGCAGCGGGCGGGCGCCGCCTGACACACTGGTGGCTGCCGAATGAGCTGCTGCTACGAGACCGGTCCATATTCGGGATACCCCGCATAATGCACCCAACAGAGAAGAAATTTCGGCGCGCGGTCGACGCGTTCATGGCAGACAACCTTCCGGAAGCCGAACGAATATTGGCGCAGATCAACCGGAAACAACCGCCCGATTTCAACGCCCTCAATCTCAGCTCGATCATTATGATGATCCAGAACCGCTTTGTTGAAGCGGAAAAATATATCAAACGCGCATTGGCCCTGAATAAACAGAACGATCAGACTCTGAGCAATTACGGGTTGATCCTTAAATCCCTGAACCGACCAACCGAAGCTTTGGATTGGTTTACCCGCGCCTTGACCATCAACCCCAAAAATCCAGTGACGTGGCACAATCGCGGAACGGTGCTTTTCGAGCTATTAAACCGCTATTCCGATGCAATCGAGGATTTTGATAAGGCAATAACATACGATCCGGGATTTGCAGCTGCGATGAGCAGCAAAGGCAATTGCCTATCAAGACTGCTTCGCCATGACGAAGCCCTTGCCGCCTTTGACAAAGCGCTATCCATCAAACCCGACATTGAAGATGCATGGCTCGGTCGCGGTGTCGTTTTCTTTGCACTCAATCGCGACGCCGAGGCTCTCAAGTGTTTCGACAAAGCGCTTGAAATCAACAGCCAATCTGCGGAAGCGCATTTGAACAAGGCATTTGTGAAGCTTGCGCTCGGCGACTACGAAGAAGGCTGGCAACTGAACGAATGGCGCTGGAAGGCTCGCAACTCGAGGTCCATCAATCGAAACTTCACGCAGCCGCTTTGGCTTAACGATTTTGATATTCGGGAAAAACGCCTGCTCATTCACGCCGAACAAGGCCTGGGCGACACCATACAATTCTCGCGTTACGTCAAGCTGCTGACGGATACCGGCGCGGCAATCACTTTCGAGGTGCAGGCGCCGCTGGTTTCGCTATTCAAGTCCCAGGGATGGAGCTGCCATGTGATCGCTCAAGGCGACGCATTGCCGCCGTTTGACGTCCACTGTCCTTTGATCAGTCTTCCGCTGGCTTTCAAGACAACCGTTAACACGATACCTCGTGAAAGCCCCTACCTCAGCGACGACAGCATGACGGCCCCGCGTTGGGCGGAGCAATTTCGCACCTCGCGAGAGGTGAAAAAAAATCGGCGTGGTGTGGTCCGGAAGCTCGGTCAATGTTCACCGCAGCATCAAATTGAATGAGTTTGCCTCTTTGATTTCGCATCGCGATGCAAATTGGTACGCGATCCAAAAGGATATCAAAGTTGATGATCGCGAATATCTCGAAAGGACCGCGGCCATAACGGACCTGTCCGATCAGCTCGCATCCTTCAACGATACAGCCTCGATCATCAAACAGCTTGATCTAGTTATTTCGGTCGATACGTCCGTCGCACATCTGGCTGGCGCGATGGGTAAGCCCGTTTGGATTCTCTTGCCGTTCCACCCCGACTTCCGCTGGCTCCGTGAAACGACCGAGAGCCCCTGGTATCCGTCAGCGCGGCTGTATCGTCAGACCAAAGACGGCGATTGGACAGACGTCCTTGCAGCTGTGGCTCGTGATTTGAATGCACCCTGAAGCGGCACAACGGTTCGCTTTGCGGGGTCGGAACGGGGAAGCGGAAGGCGCCAGGCGGATATATCTGGATCCGGCCTAATGGGTCCGTGCGCAAGCACCACCTGACGCCGCACGCGGGCGCCCAAGCCAAAAGCCATTAATCGACTTTCGGGGGTTGCTCAGATTCGGGCGCATGCGCCGCGTCATGGCTCCGGAGCAACACGTCGCTGCCCACGATCAGGCGGAAGCCGCCGTCCCCGAAATCCTCGAAGGCAATGCCCTGGCGGAGCCAGAAGCGCTGGATTCTGAGGATCGTGTCGAGCCTCGCGTCCACGGCGCCCTGCTCGATTCGATGCACGGACTTCTGCGTCAAGCCGATGTGCCGGGCGAACTGCTCCTGGCTCAGGCTCAGAATGGCGCGCGCTGTCCGTACCTTGGCCGCGAAAGTCACCCGCTCGACGCGCAAGTCATGTGCGAGATCGCGACGCTGCCGGCTGTGCGAAGTTGCGACGACCAAACCCATATCGAACTCGCTTTCGAACAACCACACACTACAAAAAACAAGGCCCCCGGCGGCCGAAGCCGCCGGGGGCCAGAGCTTTACGCATCAAGATGCGCGGTCATCACGATTACGGAACGATGTCGCGGTGGACACGCCACGTCGTGGAGACCACGTCCTGGTCGCCGATCGTGTAGACGCCAGCACCCTTGCCGGTGACAACACCGGCCGGCAGAGTGAGGGTGTTCACGCCGAGCGTCGCCGTGTTGAGCTTGCTGTACATCACGTCGACACCGACGTAGAGGTCCTTGGTGATGTTCCACTGCGAACGGGAGCCGATGTTCCAGGCCGACCAGTTCGGGTTGCAGCCCGGACCGCCAGCACCCTGACCGACTGAGGCCGTTGCGAAGGCGCAGAACTGCGACTTGGCGGTGCCGTTGTACGAGAAGTCGACGTACGAACCGTACAGCGACGTGCGCAGAGCCGGGGTCCAGAAGTGTTCGAACGACGCGAACACGCTCCAGGCCGTCGTCAGCTGGATGTCGTTGTTGCTGGTAGCGTTGGCACCCGTGCCGAAGACAGCGGTGCCCGGCGCATTGCCGGCGACGTAGGCGTCGTCGGAATGACCGAAGCCGACGCTGGCGCCGCTCCAGTACGCCAGAGCGCCACCACCCGTCGGCGTGAACGAGGCATACCGCGTCGCGCCTTCAGAGTAGACCACCGCGCCCTGGAAGTAGTCGCCAGGTCCGAACATCGGCGCGTTCAAACGCAGACCGCCGCTGACCGCCCAGCCCCACTTGTCGTCCGGATGACCGTTGCCCTCGAAGAGACCGGTGCCACCGACGCCGCCACCCGGGGCGATGCCATAGTAGCCCGCGCCAACCTGGTGCGCCGCCGCAGAGATCTGCGCCGAGCCCCAGGCCTGGTCGATACGGATGTTGCCGACGATGTCCGGCATGTTGCTCGCCTGCGCGATGGCCGGCGAGAGGTTGTCAGCACCACCGAGAGCGCCGAAGAGCGTCGCGCCAGCGGTTGTCCCGTTCCAGTTGATGGTGTTGTTGCGCCGGCTCTGCTCGATGCCGACCGTTGCCGACAGACCGTTGCCGAACTGCGCGGTGTACGAACCGACGAGCTGGCCCGGATCACCAGTGTCCGGCGAGTAGGTGTAGCCGGCGTTGTAGGCCACCGCCGCGGACGAGACGAAGTCGAAGAACGACGTCGCCTTGCCGAAGGTGAAGCCCGCGATCTGGATGAACGCGCGGGTCATGTAGACCGGCGTGTTCGAGCCCGCGCCCGACACGAGGCCGGCGTTGGCGTTGCTGTCCTGGGTGAAGCCCATCAACAGGTAGGTGCGCAGGGTGCCGTACGCGGTCTGCTGGCGGGTGTCGAACGTCGCGATGGCGCGAACGCGCTGCGCGATGCCGTCCTGGGTTCCCAGGCGGTTGTTGATCGTGTTGCCGCCCGCGAACGGGCCAGCGGTGATCGACGCCGTGCCGTTGTTCAGCTGGTAGCGAACGTAGCCACCGATCTTCATGCAGATATCGGTGCCGGGGATGTAGTAGAACCCAGCGCCATACAGGGAGCAAACCTTCACGTACTCTGCAAATCTGCCGGTGCAGGCTGCCCCAAGTTCCGAAGCAGTCTTGCAGAAAAATTCTCGCCGCCGCTCATGTCGAGATATTCAAGAATGGCGCTCTAGGTGCGTTCTAGGTCGGTTTCGCGCCAGACAATGAAATGTCCGTCGGCATACCGGTGCTGCCGAACGTTATGCCTCTCAAGCAGCGCTCGCCGTCCGCATTCGCCTACTCGGTATGGCCTAGGTCGGCATCACTCAACGCTCATCTATGCTCTGAGCGCCGCTGATTCACGGCGCGCCAATGCGAAAACCCGCCGAGCGGAACTGCCGCTGGCGGGTGCTATCTGAGTCTGTGAATGGTGCTTAGATCGAGCTCGCGCCCTGCGTCGGCGCGCCGGCGCCCGCGATCACACTGGCGACCGTTTCGGCGGCATCACGCAAGGTGTCTGGCGTGAGATGGGCGTAGCGCTGGGTGTATTTGGTGTGGGCGTGCCCCAGGAGCCCTTGCACGACATAGAGCGATACGCCCTTGTTCACCAGGAAGCTTGCAAACGAATGCCGCAGGTCGTGCAGCCTGAGATCGGGCAAGCCCGCGCGCGTTCTGATGCGTTGCCATGGAAAGAACAGCGACGGCGACGGCTCGCCGGTTAGCGGCGACGGCAGGATGTACGGATTGAGATCGAGGCGTGGAATGGATCGCAGCAGCTCGATCGCCGCGGCGTTGAGCGCGATCGACCTGGGCTTTCCGGACTTCGCCAGCGGCACCAGCAAGGTCCGCTTTTCCCAATCGAGATAGTCCCAGCGCGCGTGGGTGATTTCGTTACGCCGCGCTCCGGTCAGAAGCAGCAGCATGATGGCTTTGGCTGCGACTTGATTCTCGTCCTGCTCGATGGATGCGATCAGGTGCTGCGCTTCTTCCAGCGACAGGAATCGCTCGCGCTTGACGTCCGGTGCGAGGTTGATGCCCGCTGTCGGATTTTCGCCGACACCCGGCACGCGCCATTTGCGGGCCAGATTGAAAATGTGGCGCAGCACGATCACCACACGATTGGTCGTGCCGGTGGCGTAGCCCTTCTCACGCATGCGCTCGACAAGCGCCGCGATCGGTTCGGCGCGCACGAGATCGACATACTGAAATCCGAGCGCCGGAAGGATATGGATCCGCAGCACGGTCTCGTCCGTACACCAACTCCGTTTGTAGCTTTTCACATGCGGCAAGTAGCGGTCCCGGACCAACTCGGCGAGAGTCGGGATGGTGCGCATCTCGGCGCGGCGCTCCTGCGGATCGGAGCCGACCAGAGCCTCGGCTGCCGCTGTGCGCGCCTTGCGGCGCGCCATCGTGAGTGAGAGCACATCGGCGGGCCCGATCTTGAATTGGCGCTCGCGGCCGCGCTCGTCGGTGTAGCGCTGATAGTAGGTCTTGCCGCCGGAACGCCGGACTTCGAGCATGAATCCCCGTTGCTCGCTGTCGAAGAAATCGACTTTCTTCAAGCCGTCGGGACACACGGCTGACTTCACAAACGCGGCGGACAGGAGAGCGCGTGGCATGGAAAAAACTATTAACGAAAGCCAAACAGCGGACAACCGCGCGTCAATCAATCCACAGCCAGCAAGTATATTGAAATAGTAGTTCGTGACTTAGAAATGGACAAACATCAGCAATATGTGACTCTGCGCCGCACTTAGTATCACATATTTCGCTTCGCGGCCGCAATTGCATGGCCCCCAGATTAGCAAAATTTAATTTCGTGCAGCTTTCTGAGCGGTTTGCAGGGCTGCCATGAGTTGACGCCGGTCTGCCGCTCCCTCGTTGATTGGCCGGCGCCTTTCGTTCAATCTCCCCGATGTTACAAAACAGGCACGTGTACGTGCTGAACTATAAAATAAAATGCATTGAGCGGCACCCATGTGGGCCGGTCAAAAACTTGAAACATGAGCGGGCAAATCGAACGTACGCGGCGTCCGACCGGCACGCCAATTGATGTTTCCGAACTCAAGCGCCGGTCATGGCCGGGCTTCACCGCCGAATATGTGCGAATTCCGGCTCGCGCCGAGTTCGCATTTCGCCTGCCGCCTTCGACAAGTCATGTCAGCTTGCTGGACCTTTACCGTACCGACGGCGAAACCGTGTCGCCCGAAGCACGACGCAGCACCCTGAAAGATCTCCGCAACAAACTCACCTTCAGTCCGGGCGATTGCGATATTGCAGGCTGGTGCAAGATCGAAAAACCCGCGACCATCATGTCGATCGGCTTCAGCCCGCCCGACGAGGGCATCTCTTCCGTCGATCTCACCCAGCTGCCGCCACACATCGAATTCGAAGACCAGATGCTGCGCTGGTCCATGTTGCGGCTGCACACGATTCTGACCGATCCGGCTCATGACATCGCCGGCTATGCCGAGACTGTGGTGGAACTTCTATCCTTCGATCTCATTCGGATCGCGTCCGGTGCAGAGCGGCGTTCACCGGACGGCGCCGGTCTTTCGACCAGTCAGATCAAGCTCGTCATCGACTACATGGAAAGCCATCTGGACGAGAAGACCACGATTGCCGAGCTCGCCAAGCTCGTCGACCTGACGCGGTTTCATTTTATCCGCTCGTTCAAGCAGGCGGTTGGCGTACCGCCGCACCAATTCATGATTCACCGGCGCGTTGAACGTGCCAAGGAGATGCTGACCGGGCGGAAGCATTCGATCGCCGACGTCGCGGCGCAGACCGGATTCAATAGCAGCATTCAGCTTTCGAGAGCCTTCCGCAGGGTTCTTGGCGTGACGCCTTCGGAGTTCCGCCGCACCGCCGGCTGACGGTCGTGATTGCAGAGCACGCGCCCCGCTCAACCGGACCCCGCCACTCGCTCAGGCCGACAACAAAGTCGATCAACGACGCGCCATCGTCAGCGGCCTAGTAATAGGCTCGATTTTCATGACGACCGAACATTAGAAAATGCTCGTAAGGGTCGACTTCATGCTCGAAGAGGTCCGGGTAGGAAAATATGTATTTCAGCGGGTCGAACTTGGCAGGCAGTTCGCTGGATCCCTTTAACGGAGAATTCTTTATCTTGGCCTCGATGCGCGCGAACTTGCTGACGTAAGGCTGCTCGCCCTTGAGGATCCGCACATAAGGCTGCGGCACTTCGTGCCCGCTAAAAAAGTCTGTGAGGTTCTGCAGATTCAGGACGCGCAACCGACGAGCCGGTGCGCTCAAAGCGGTGGAGCGATCCTCAGACGCTCCAAGATATGGCCTCGGCCGCAACGAGATCTCGACCCAAGGCCCGAAAAGCAAGCGTCGCGGAACCATCAGACAGCAAGCGGCGGAAGCAAGGCGAGCCCCGAGGTGCTTGCGGGTGATGAAGACGCCGTTGGCGAAAATATCAATCTGGGCATTCGCGCTCACGCGGTCCTGTAAGGACAGAATAATGAGATGATCATCGAGGCTGCTCAGCGGGATGAGCAATCGCGCATCGATGCGGTCTGTCCAGAAGCAGGAGTGGTCCGGTTCGGGCCAGGACCACCCGGGTCCGGCGATCTCGTCGATCATCGCACAGTCGCGTAAATCATATTCCGACCGGGGCGGCCGCGGATTCAGAGGCTTCGAGAAGGGCCCCATCCATTTGAGAAGGACGTGCTCGATCCTCGATCGACGGCCCAGCGCATTCCAGAGACGATAGAGCGATGGCCGATGCAGCAGCGCCGTCTCGGTAGGAAGCGGCCTGTGGGACGGTCGCGTTTGACGCCCCTCCTCGCCTCCTCTCGTCGAAGTCGGGATTTTGCAGGGGGCGCCAACCACGCGGAGATACTCCGTTAAGTCCGCGGCCTGCTTCGATAGGTCAGCCTTGCGGATCAGACGCAACAGCACGTCGTCATTGCAGTGGGGCAGCAACCACGCGGCGTCAACGACGGTTTGCAGGAGGTCTGAACGGTGACCTCGCAAGAAGCCGTGGTGCAGCGAGGTGACAAAAGCATATTCGGGACTTTGAAGCAGCAGCTTTTGACCGGCAAACTCAACCGGCTCGGCGGTCTGCCACATTTGAGACTCGAGTGTGCCATCCATGTCGGCCGCCGACAACCGCCAATGGAGGTCAAGGTTTCCGTGGCCCTTGTCGAAATTCCAACTCTCTCGACGCAACGAGCTCCGATGTTTGAGCGACTCGAAGGTCATACCGTGGCAAGGCTTCCACCCGGACTGTGCGAGAATATCGAGAGCGCCACCAAGCGCCGAAGGAGGGACATGGATGTCGATGTCTGCCATAGGCCGCGACGACCAGGCGTCGAACCTGACGAGCATACCGAGCCCCTTAACCAGCAGGACCGGACAAAACCTGCTCAATTCTGCGATGATCCCGGAGCTGCGAAACACCAGATGCCACGATTTGGCGAAGGTCATTCTAGCCAGGCCATGAATCTTCTTCGGCAGATCGAGCGTGGGTACGAGTTTGGCGAGATTAGCGTGCACCGCCGGGAGCAATCTCATCTCCGGCGAGGTAACGTCTTCCAAAGGCATGGCCGCCGCCCACTCTCGCCAGCTGCGGGCAGCGATGTTGGGGTCGGGGTTGAGCGCAGCCGTAAGCATCAACGTTTCTCCCGGCGACAACATCTGGATCCTGACTCTTTTGTGGTCTCGCGAAGAGCGCAAGACCCGTGCCTAGAATATACGCTGCGCTCGCGCGATTGACTCGAAAGGTGGGTTGGCTACAATTATTCTGAGAAGTCTAGGCTAAGGCATTTTGCAGGAAGAAGCATTCTGCGGACTTTGCGCCGCGAGGTCAGCCGGACCTCTTGTGCCGCCCGATCAGGACGAGATCAAGAACAACAATGCAAGAATGCCTTGTCGTTAACTCCTCGAGATTTCCGCACGAAACCATCGAAAACGAAACCATTCTGTTCGATGCGGAAACAGGACATATACTTCTTCTCGCGGGTTTTGCCTCTGTTGTTTGGAGCCATTTGGTTGGTGGGGCCCAGCTAGAGGAACTGTGCGAGACGGTCGCTTCCCGCTTCGGCTCGGACGCAGGCGCCGCCACGCGGACATTCCTCAATGACCTTCGCACAGCCGAGATTCTCGTTCCGGCGAACGAAGAACGACGGACTGACGCCCCACCATCACCTTGGCCGTCGCAATTCACGCCACCGCTGCTCGAACGGTACGACGATATCGCGAAGATCATCGCGATGGATCCGATCCACGAAGTCGATGCGACCGGCTGGCCACGGCCAGCTTCCGACAGTGAGGCCTAGCCTCGGCGTAACCGTTTCGGTTGCCGGCCGGAACCTTCGCATCGAGGCGACGAGCGAATACGCGCTCGCGGCGATCATGCCGGCAGTCGCGCACCTCGCGGTAAGTCCCCCCATTGGCGGAAGACACATACGCTGGACGATAGTCGAGGAGAATGACGCGTGGCGCCCGCACGCGTTTGGGAGCACCGGTGCCTACCGGATCCGCGGCGGCGGATTTGCCGTTGTGCAGAATGATCCCCCAAGTTTGGAGTCCTACCGTCCGGACTTGGGGATCGAGCTGCGCGCCGGACGTGATGCGCTTGCGGCGGGAGATTTTCGTGCTCATCCCGGGTCCTACGCGCTCGCAGCCTGGCTCGGCGGTCCGCGAACGCAGGTCCTGCATGCGGGCGCCGTTGCCTACGATGGCGCAGCGGCGCTGATTGTGGGCGGCAGCGGCTTTGGCAAATCTACGACCGTGCTCGCCTGCGCAATGGCCGGCGCCGGTTTTCTCGGCGACGACCTTGTCCTGGTCGAAGCGGATGGTGGAAATGATAGCGCCACCCCCACCGTCCACTGCCTTTTCGCCACTGCGAAGCTGAATAACGATAGTGCCTTGGCGCTTGGCGCGAATTCGTGGCCGGTGCTCGGCGTTACTCCCAAACACAAGGCTGTATTTGCGGTCCAGCCTCGGCTGAAGGTCATGCGATCGGCGCCGATCGTGGCCATGATCGTGCTTGCGCCACCCATCACCGGTCATCCGGAACCGCAGCGCTTAAAGCCTGCGGAGATCCTGGCTTCGCTCGGGTCGACGGCTGCGCCTGTGGTCTGCCGCACCAGCCCGCCGGCAATGTGGCTGGCATCGGTCGCGGCGCTTGCGCGTCGGCTCCCCGCATACCGGCTGCCGGTAAGCTGGGCATTCGAGGCGCTTGAGCCGGCAGTGCGTGCGATCATCACGCAGGCCGCGGGCCTGAAGGGAACCGAGCGGCGCAACGCATCCTGAGTTTTCGACAATGAAATGTGCTATTGCAACAGTCGCGATCGGCGAAAACCATCAATCGGCATACGCCGCGATCTTCAGACCGTCCGTGGAGCGATATGTTGCGCGGCACGGATACGATCTCGTAGTGTTCGACGATTATCTCGCCGGACCAGGAGACGCAGGCGAGCCAGTGATCAACTTCGAGCCGCTGCGTGTTCCGTTTCACGAACGGGTCCGCAGCTATGACCGAGTGATGGTGCTGGACGTCGATGTCCTGATAAGCTCGAAGGCACCGCCATTCCACACGCTTGATCTCGGCACAAAGATCGGCGTGGTGGACGAGTGGTGCCAGCCAACCCGCGAAGACCGCCGGAGGTTTCAGGTCGTCAACGGCATGGTGCCAACTGCACGCGAGTACCATGCGCTTGGTGGCTTTGCGCTCGACTCTGAAAGCGTCATCAACGGCGGGATGTTCATCTGCGCCCCGCAAATCCACGGCACGCTCTTCCGTGGTCTTGTCGCGCAGCACATCGAGACCCAGCGCGGCCACCCTTGGGGCCTGCAGTTCGAACAGGCGATGCTGAGCTTCGAGTTGCAGACAAGGGGGCTCGCCCAGTTCCTGCCCTCTTCATGGAATTGCCTTTGGCCGCACCATCGGCGAACGGCCAAATGGGGCGCGCCGCCGCCAAATACGGGCGCGCGAGAGCGCTGGGAAGATCTCAAGCGATTTCGTGAGGTGCTCGATGCGAATTTTCTGGTACACCTGACCGGCGGGCTCGACCATGATCTTGCGTTCGTTTCACGCAACCGATGAACGCGACGCATCTCCTTTAGTCTGGGGTGCAACACGATGACGGCCGCCGACGCTGTTCCGGTCGTGCTTTTCCTGTTCAATCGCCCGGCATCGCTTGCCCGCGTCGTAGACATTCTCTGCCGCGTCCGGCCGCAACTCGTGTTGGCCATCGCCGACGGGCCGCGCCCCGACCACCCGGAAGACATTCCGCGGTGCATCGCCGCACGCAAGATTGTCGAACGCCTGGACGGTTCATGCCGTGTCATTCGTCATTTTGCGGAGACCAACCTCGGTTGTGATCCGCGCATCAGGACCGGGCTCACCTGGGCATTCGAGCACATCTCCGAGGCGATTGTGCTTGAAGACGACGTCGTCCCTGACCCTTCTTTCTTTCCCTGGTGCGCACAAATGCTCGATCGCTATCGCGACGAGCCTCGAGTGATGCACGTGTCTGGCCGGAATCACCTTGGCCGTTGGACCCAGTCGGGTGATGGTCACTGCCTTCTTCACCGCGCCAGTGCTTGGGGTTGGGCGACGTGGCGACGTGCTTGGCAGCGTAACGTGACGATGCCGGGCACGCCCGACGATATCATGCGCACCGCCGCGACTTCCGCGGTCCAGCCCATCGTACTCGACAATTTCCTGATGCTGCAGGAACTCACCATAAAATATAAATCATCAGCTTGGGATACGGATTGGGAGATAAAGAAAGCATTGTTGGGCGGCTTATCGGTTGTACCTTCTGTGAATATGGTCGCGAACATAGGGTTCGGACCTGACTCCACTCACACCCACTTTGCGGGCGATATCGGGACGCTGACGCCGGTGGGGTCGTCGCCGTTGGGCGTCGAAGCGGATCGTTGCGTCGACGATGGCCGGCTCGAACGTTGGCAGATGCTGTTCGAGTTGATGGCCTCGTATCGTGAACCCAGCCTGGTCCGGCGACTTGCGCGCTCTGCCCACTTTGCCGCCGCGAAGCATTGGTCAGCGGATCGGCGCTTGCGCCATCACCTGGCGCCTTTCCGTGAACCGCATGAGTCACTCGCGGCACTTGAGCATTTCTGTGCCGCGGGCGCGCCAATGGAACCGCTTCGCGATCTAATGGATGCGCTGCGTCGCGCGAGCAATCATAATCAACCGCCGCGACACACCGAGATTTCCGTTCAACCCGCCGCCACTCCTATGGGGAGCGACTGATGTGCGGCATTGCCGGCCTCTTGGGACGGAAATATGAAAGCGAGTGATCTCTCGGTTGGCATCGTGATACCCGTGCGGAACGGCGCACGTACGCTTGCCGCCGCCATCGAGAGCGTGAGCCATCAAAACCCGCCGCCAAGCGACATTGTCGTCGTCGACGGTGGCTCCGAGGACGGCAGTGCCGCCTTTGCCCGCACTTTTGCCAGTGTACGTGTGATTGCGCAGGAGGGCCGTGGGCTTGGCGCCGCGCGCAATCAAGGCATTCGCGCAGTAGCCGGCGAGATCATTGCATTCTGCGACGCAGACGATTGCTGGACGGCAGGTGCGCTTGCGGCGCGCCTGGAGCATCTCGCCGCGGAACCGTCTTGCGGTGCGGTGATCGGCCAATTGCGCCGCACGCTCGTCGCGTCGGATAAGGCAACGCCGCAGCAGGCCTCGCGTCTCGGACGCGTCGAGGCCGCGTATACACCAGGCGGGCTCATGGTGCGCCGCTCATGCTTCGAGACGGTCGGTCCATTCGATGAGACCCTCACCGTCGGAGCCGACAGCGATTGGTTCGTGCGGCTCGTGCAGTCGGCGGTGCGGCTCGACGTATTGGACGAGACCGTGCTGCTGAAGGGGGTGCGCCACACCAGCCTTTCAACCGACGTTGCGACCTACCGCCGTGAGCTGTTGCAGGTGGCGCGTCGTTACATCGACCGCCGGCGGCGGGGCGCGCCTTGAACGCGCAAATGCAATCTGGGACCGCGCTGAAGATACTCCATATTATCCCCCGCTTCATCGGCGGTGGTCCGGAGCGTTCGCTGCTCGCATTCGTCGCCCAGGAGCGCGTCGTTGGCACCGCGAACCGGCATGCCGTCGTCATCCTGGACGTGCCGGTATCCTTGCACATGCTGGTGGCCGCGCGGAAACTCGGCGTCGAATTGGTCATTCGGCCCGAGCGCGACGCGCTCACGCGGCTCATCGAAGAGACGGATATCGTCCAGATCCATTTCTGGAATCATCCCGCTATGGCTACCTTGCTGCGCACGCTCGCGTTCCCACCGGCGCGCGTGGTGGTCTGGTCTCATGTCTTGGGAATCCACGCGCCTCAGGTTTTGACCGAAGATGTCGTGCTCTTCGGAGACCGGCTGGTTGTGACGTCAAGACGGACTCTTGGAAGCGCCGGCGCGCGACACGCGAGGCAACACGACATTCCCATCCATTACGTTCCAGGTGTTGCGGATATGAGCCGACTGGACGGCTTTGTGCCTCGCCAACATGACGGCATCTGTGTTGGCTACATCGGTGTCGTCAACGAGACCAAGATGCATCCGCGTTTTGCGGAGATGAGCGCGGCGATCCGTGCTCCGGAGATCCGGTTCGTCGTGTGCGGTGGCGGAGGCGGCGAAGCCCACCTGCGGTCTCGTTTCTCGGCGCTTGGTATGGCCGATCGCGTCGCTATTCGCGGAGTGATCGAAAACATTCGCGAGGCGTTGGAGAAGTTTGACATCTTTGGCTACCCGCTGGCGGACGACACCTACGCCACCAGCGAAAAGGCTCTGCAGGAGGCGATGTGGGTCGGCGTGCCGCCGGTGGTTTTCCCCCATGGCGGCTTGCGCGATCTCGTCGAGAATGAGCGCACCGGACTCGTGGTGACGACCGAGCAAGGGTATTCGGACGCGATCGAGCGGCTTGCCCACGATACGGGCTTGCGCTGCCGCCTCGGCGAGGAGGCACGCCGTTTTGCGCGTGCGGAATTTGAGCCTGCGCGCTGGTCGCGGGTATCGAACGAGTTGCTGCGGGCGATGATGGATGAGCCACCCAGGACGCGCGAGCCATGTCCAGGAGCGGGTGACAGTGCGGCGGCAAATTTCGTGCGCAGCCTGGGCGACCAAGCAGGCCCATTCGCCACCGCCCTGACCGAGCCTGTCGAAGCTTCACGACGGCGCGCAGCAGCGAACGAGCAGATCGCAGCGGCCTCCCGGCTGCTCGCAAATGGCGAAGGCGGGGTGGCCCATTATTGCAATGCCTTCCCCGACGACCCCGATCTGCGCTTCTGGGCCAGCCTTATCAGCGAAGCGGCGGCAAGGCGACGCGCCGCGCATCAGGAAACTCGCAGCCCGAGCGGGCCGGTCTAACGGCGGCCGGTAAGGCTCCCGAGCACACCGCGGATCAACGCTCTGCCGACCTGGGTGCCAACCTGCGAGGCGACCGAGCGGGCCACCTGCCGTACCACGACCTCGCCTGTCGTCATGCGCCCGCGCGAGCTGCCGCTTCCGCCCAGGACGCTGCCGAGCACGCCGCCCACCACGTCCCCCCAACCACGGCCGGAGCCTGGTTGTGGCGCGTCGGCTGGCGGCCCGCCAGCGGCGGAACCGCCGGACGGCGTGTCGCCCGCGGGCTCTTGCACCCGGCGTTGAAGGATCTCGTAGGCGGATTCGGGATCGATGGCTTGATCGTATCGGCCCCGGACCGGACTCTGCGCAATCACCGCCTTGCGCTCTTCGGGGGTCACCGGCCCGATCCGCGCCGCCGGCGGCGCGATCATGGTGCGCTCGACGATCGATGGCGTGCCGTTGCCCTCCAGGAATGACACCAGCGCCTCGCCCTTGCCCAGCTCGGTGATGACTTGCGCGGTGTCGAGCTTGGGGTTCGGGCGGAAGGTGTCGGCCGCGGCCCGCACCGCCTTCTGGTCGCGCGGCGTGAAGGCGCGCAGCGCGTGCTGGATGCGGTTGCCCAACTGGGCCAGCACCTTGTCGGGAACATCGAGCGGGTTCTGCGTGACAAAGAACACGCCGACACCCTTGGACCGAATGAGCCGCACTACCTGCTCGATCTTGGTGAGGAGTGCCGGCGGCGCATCGTTAAACAGAAGGTGCGCCTCGTCGAAGAAGAACACGAGCTTCGGCTTGTCGAGATCGCCCACTTCGGGAAGCTTCTCGAACAGCTCGGACAACAGCCACAGCAGGAAGGTGGCGTAGAGCTGCGGATTCTCCATCAGCTTGTCGGCCGCGAGAATGTTGATGTAGCCGCGGCCGTCGCGGTCCTTCTTCATCAGATCGTTGATGTCGAGCGCAGGCTCGCCGAAGAACTTGGCGCCGCCCTGGTTCTCGAGGATCAGCAATGCGCGTTGCACCGAGCCCACGGTGGCCTGGGCGACGTTGCCGTATCGAGCGCTGATGTCCTTGGAGTTCTTGCTCAGGTAGTTCAGGAGCTCGCGGAGGTCCTTGAGGTCAACGAGGCCGTTGGAATCGGCCTGGCCGAGCTGCGGATCGTCGTCGGCGTACTTGAAGGCGATGTTGATCAGGCCCTCCTGCACGTCATTGAGATTGAGCATCCGCGACAGCAGCAGCGGCCCCATCTCCATGATGGTGGTGCGGATCGGATGGCCTTGTTCGCCGAACAGATCCCAGAATATCACCGAGAATTCGTCGGGCTGGTACTTGAAGCCGAGATCGCTCGCTCGCTTCACCAGGAAATCCTTGGCCTCGCCAGCGGCCGCGATTCCGGACAGGTCGCCCTTGATGTCGGCGGCAAACACCGGGACGCCGGCACGGGCAAAGCCCTCAGCCATCACCTGAAGCGACACCGTTTTGCCGGTGCCGGTCGCGCCGGTCACGAGCCCGTGGCGATTGCCGAATTTGAGCGCCAGATATTCCGGCTTTCCGCTTTTGCCGATGAAGATCTTGTCGTCCTGGAAAACGTCGTCCGCCATCGTATTCCGCACCTAAGGGTTGTCGCTGTCGCAGAATGCTGCGTGTTTCGGTCCAACAATATGGCAAACCAGCCGCACCGCCCAGACCTCGAGACCGCGCCAAAACCGCTCATTGCAGAAGCAAAAGCCCCGGCACGCGGCCGGGGCTCCCGTCAGCTGCTGTCCGCGACCGAAACGACGACGTCAGTTGCCGACGGCGTCCGTCACGCATTTCTTCGTGTGGCTGGTCTTGGCCGCGCCGGCAAGCTTCTGCTTTGCCGAGTCGGCGTCACACGCCGTCTGGGCGTCTTTCTCGCACTTCGTCATGAAGCTCTTCAGCGCCGCGCCAGCGAGCTTTTTGTCGGCAGCGTCGCTCTTGCATGTCGCAAATGCGCTGGTGGCCACCAGCGAAAGCGCGGCGGCGAGAACCAAGGTTTTCATGGACCTCTCCCAATGTTGTCACCGCGCGATGAAATGCGAGCGCGGAACCCGAAGCTTAGGTCTCGGGGTGATATCCGGCAAGGATGTCCGGAGCGAATGGCCGGTCCGGAGCGACAACCGTAGAATTGTACCGCAGTGCGAGACAGACGTCAGAGGCCGGAGCGAAGCTTCGCGGCGACCGCCGCCAGAACCGTTAAAGCGTCGTCCGTGCCGTCGGCCGCTCCCTTCTCGAAGTCCTGGCCGGCCTGAGCCATTGCATTGGTAACGTGGGCAAGGCAGAGCACGCGCGCTTTCTTGACCGCGGCGAAGGTGTAGAGCGCGGCGGCCTCCATCTCCACCGCCACCGTGCCGCGTGTGCGCGCCCAGTTGATGGCCTCACGGGTTTCGCGGAACGGCGCATCGGTGGTCCAGGTCGCGCCGACGAAGGTCTGCATGCCACTCTCGGCAAGCGCCGCCGATGCCGTCGTAATCAGAGCTTTGTCCGCATGGGCAAACTCGGCGGGCGGTGCGTAGTGATCGCTCGTCCCCTCGTCGCGCAAGGCACGGTCGATCACGACGAAATACGGCGGCGTGCCCAAGACCTCGATCTGGCCTGCCGATGTCAGGCTGAGCAAAAGCTTGCAGCCGGATGTAAACAGTTCTTCGGCGATCAGCACGGCGAACGACGCGCCGACCGCGCAGCCTACGATCCCTGCCGTCTCGCCCGCGAGCTCGAAGCTGTCGAGCGCGGTGTGATAGCAGGCCCAGGCCGGAAATGGCTGCGAGCGCCCTTCCCGGCGCAGCCTGCGCACGATGTCGCCGTCGGGATCGAGAATGCAGACCGGCGGCACGTCGACAGCCGGCAGGTTTTTCTGCCGGCGCGCCTCGCGCAGCAGCGCACTCGGTTGAAACACCGATGGCGCCTGATAGTTCTTGTTGTCGCTGATCGGAGCCACACCGCCTCACTCGCGCTGAAACACGGCCCCGTAATGATAGGGCGGAAGCTCGGCCACGCGCACCAGCGAAAGCCCGCCGGCCTCGCCGTCGCGGATCGTTGCGTCCGTGGACATCCGCAGCTCGGTCTTGGGCCCGCGCGGCTCGCCCAGCACACGGGTTTCCTCACGCGGCCGCGGATGCCAGTTCACGATGGCCAGCAAGCCGTGCGGCTTGAGCACGCTGCGCACCGCTGCGACAAGCTTCGGACGGTCCGGCACGCCATGAAACACGTTGGCCAGAAAAACGAAATCGACCGGCTCGCGCACCATGGCCGGCAATCGCCAGGCGTCGCCTGCAACCATCTCGCAGTTCGTCACACCCAATTCACTCAGCCGCTGACGCGATGCTTCCAGGAGCTTCGGATCGATATCGACCGCTATTACGCGCGCCGCGAGTTTTGCGATCTGAGCCGTGAACCAGCCGTCCCCCGCGCACAAATCGATCACCGTAATGCCGGTCTTCATGCCGACGGAAGCGAGAACGCCGGCTGGGTCGGGCCATAGCGCCTCCCACCAGCCCGGGTCCGGCATTCCGGTGCCTTCGAAGAATTGCGGCGGCCGATCGATCATCGCCGCATGGGGCCACGTCGGACGCGATGGCGCAATGCCGAATCTATTTCGCTTCCTTGGCCCGTTTCACGCCTTCGAGGATCAGCCGGTGCGCATCCTCAATGCCGCCCCAACGCAGGACCTTGACCCATTTGCCGTCTTCGAGATCCTTGTAGTGCTCGAAGAAATGCTGGACCTGCTTGATCGTGATATCCGGCAGATCGGAATAGGATTTCACGCTGTCGTAGCGTTTGGTAAGCTTCGACGACGGCACCGCGATGATCTTCTCATCACCGCCGGCCTCGTCCTCCATGAACAGCACCCCAACCGGCCGCACGCTCATCATCGCGCCCGGTGTGATTGCTCGTGTGTTGACCACCAGCACATCGCATGGATCGCCGTCATCCGACAGTGTGTGCGGGATGAAGCCGTAATTTCCGGGATAGCGCATCGAGGTGTACAGAAACCGGTCGACGAAGAGTATGCCCGACGGCTTGTGCAGTTCGTATTTGATGGGCTCCCCGCCGATCGGCACTTCGATGATCACGTTGATGTCGTGCGGCGGATTTGCGCCCACGGAGATTGCGTTGAGGTCCATCGAATTCAATTCCTATGGTGGATAAAAGGGCATTGAAAGAACCCTCCGAACGCGAACCTCCCCAAGCTTGGCAGTTTTTTGCAGCCTCTATTTTTTGTTCGAGGGGTCGGGGTGAACCGGATCCACCCAGGGCACCGTCTCGGGCTTTTCGACAGGTTCGATGTCGAGATTGATCGCGATCGCCTCACCGTCGCTTCGCACCAGCACACATTCCAGCACCTGGTCAGGACTGGCGTTGATCTCCTGATGCGGCACATAGGGCGGCACGAAGATGAAATCGCCAGGCCCCGCCTCCGCGGTGAACTGCAACCGCTCGCCCCAACGCATCCGTGCCTTGCCGCGCACCACATAGATGATGCTTTCGAGATGCCCGTGATGATGCGCACCGGTCTTGGCATCGGGCTTGATCGTTACCGTGCCGGCCCAGAGCTTTTGGGCACCAGCGCGGGCGAAGTTGATCGCGGCCTTGCGATCCATACCCGGCGTCGACGGCACGTTGGGGTCGAGCTGGTTGCCGGGAATCACCCGGACGCCGTCATGCTTCCAGCGGTCGTCGTGATGGCTATGATCGTGTGCATGTGTCATCGGCGTGTCACTTCCCGCTGTCTTAGAACAGACCGTATTCTTCCCACTTCGCCTTCGGGATGGACTTGCCGGTCTGATATTCGAACGACAGGACCTTCATGTGGTCGGGGGTCGCCTCGCAAACAAACGACAACTCGTACCAGTCACCTTTGCTCCGGAAGGCGCCGCCTGTCGCAGTGAGTTTGTGGCCGTCGGTCTTGGGATCGGCGCTGGCCGCCCCCTGCGCGCGGTCGGGTGAGAATTTCTGATCCTTCTTGATGCGGTTCATCGCCTCGAGATCGCAGATCTGCTCCAGGCGGGTCTGCGGGTCGAGTCGATCGAGGGCCTTGCGGAACTTCTCGTTTACGCCCGCCTTCGAGACCGCAGCGGTCTTCGTGCGCTTGGTCTTCGCATCGGCTGCGATTGAGCTTCCGGCAAGGGCGACTATGAGCGCAAGCGCAAGAATCTTCCAAAAACGCATTTCCAAGGTCCTTTAAGTCCCAGAATCGTGATGGCCGCCTGCCTCCCGGAGCCGGTTTATCGCAACTCCGCTTGCTGTGCACCAGTCTCGATTGAGCCCCCGACGCCGCCCGCTTGTCCGGACAAGATCCAACGGCCAGCAGTCGGATTGAAAAGACACGGTGATTCCGGCTCAAGGACCCGGCATGTATTTCCAAAATCGCGGCCGGAGCTTGGCATCACGGACGGTGATCTGATTTGCGGATTGCGGTCTTTATCAGCGACCGCAGGATGGCGTAGCCTCGAACTGTCCACACACAAGTGGGGGCAGCCACAAGAACAAAACGCCATCCCTGGGAGGAGTTTGATGCCAACGTATAAGATCGCCGTGCTGTCTGCCGTGGCGGCGCTGGCCATGCCATTGATCTCGACTGGCGGCGCGCTGGCCCAATCGAATCCCGCAACACTTGCCGGCGTCGTGACCTCCGATCGCGACGGGCCGATGGAAGGCGTCTTGGTCAGCGCCAAGAAGCAAGGCTCGACCATCACGGTGACGGTCGTCAGCAACGACAAAGGCGAATACGCATTTCCGGCCGGACGGCTCGAACCCGGGCAATATCAAATCGGAATCCGCGCCGCAGGCTATGCGCTCGACGGCTCCGGCGCAGCGACCCTCACCGCAAGCCAGCCCGCCAAGGCCGATCTCAAGCTCAAACCCGCGCCGGTGACGACCGCGGAGCTCACCAACTCCGAATGGCTGACCAGCGCGCCGGGGCCGGACGAGCTCAAGCGCGGCCTGCTGAACTGCACGGACTGCCACAGCGTGCAGCGCATCTTCGAATCCAAACACACCAGCGAAGAATTCATGGCGGTGTTCGAGCGCATGGGGGGTTACTATCCCGGCGCCTCCGACATGCAGCCACAACGCCTCAATGGCGAGCACCGGCGCCCGGCCGTGAACCCGGCGATGGCGCAGGCCTTCTCGACCTATCTCGCCGCACTCAACCTTTCGGCCAAGCCCCAGCATGGCTTTGAGCTGAAACTCACCCCGCGCGCCAAGGGCCGTGCCACTCGCGTCATCATCACCGAATACGATCTGCCGCGAAAAGAAATCCAGCCTCACGACGTGATCGTCGATGCCGACGGCGGCATCTGGTACTCGCATTTCGGCGAGCAGTTCTTGTCCAAGCTCGATCCCAAGACCGGCAAGGTCACCGACTATCCGATCCCGGTGCTGAAGCCCGACCACCCCAAGGGCACGCTCGATCTCGAGGTCGATCACAACGGCTATATCTGGGTCGGCATGATGTACCAGGGCGGCATGGCCCGCTTCGATCGGAAGACCGAGCAGTTCCGTGTCTATCCTGTGCCGAAGGAATGGCAGACCGACGCGACCCAGCAGTCGCACTTTTCGGTCGCCGGCATGAAGGCCGACGGCAAGGTCTGGGTGAAGAACTCGGACCGCTCGCAGGTGATGAAGCTCGATCCCGAGACCGGCAAGTACGAGAACCTCGGCTCGTTCAAGATCCCGTCGAACGGCCGACCGATCGGCATCTACGGCATCTATGCCGATCAGCAGAACAACGCCTACATCCTCGAATTCGGCAACGGCGGCATCGGCAAGATCGACGCCAAGACCGGCGCCATGGCGTTCTATCCAACGCCGACGCCGTTCTCGCGCGCGCGTCGCGGACGCGTCGACAGCGAAAACCGGCTGTGGTTCGCCGAGTTCGGGAGCAACGGCGTCGCGATGTTCGATCCCAAGACCGAGAAGATCACCGAGTGGAAGAAGCCGCTCGAATGGGAGTCACCCTATGACGTGGTCGCCGATCGCTTCGGCACCGTCTGGGAGGTCAACGAGTCCTCCGATCGCCTCGGCCGGCTCAATCCCAAAACCGGCGAATGGGTGAACTATCCGCTGCCACGCTACAGCAACTTCCGACGCGTGTTCGTCGACGACCGGACACCACAGGTCGCGGTCTGGGTCGGCAACGATCATGCCGCGCAGGTGGTGAAGCTCGAGCCGTTGGATTGATGGCTTTGCTCAGTCGCGGCCGATATCGACGGTCACTGGCGGAGGTGAGCGTGGGGCTCCGTCAATGGGTCCTCATCGCCGGCATAGCCTTGGTCGTTTGGCCAGGACTTGCGATAGGGGACGATTATCCATCTCGTCCGGTCCGGGTGGTTGTCGGCTTCGCTGCGGGCAGCGGCCCGGACATTCAGTCGCGCACGGTTTCGAGCCAGCTGGCGACCGCACTCGGACAGCCGTTCTATGTCGAGAACCGGCTGGGCGCCAACGGCACCATTGCGGCACGCGCCGTCGCTCAATCGGACCCGGACGGGACGACGCTGCTGTATTCTAGCTCGTCCATCGGCTCGACGCCGTTCCTGTACAAAAACCTGGGTTACGACACCTTCGCTGATCTCCAGCCCATCGCCACCATCGGCATTCTGGACGGGTCGTTGCTGCTGGTGGACGCAAAGTCGCCGATCCAATCGGCGCCGGACCTCATTCAGCGTGCCAAGAAAGACCGCCTGCTCTACGGCTCGCCCGGCGTCGGCAATGGCCTGCATCTTGTGACGGAGATGTTCAGCGTCAAAGCCGGCATCAAGATGCAACACGTGCCCTACAAAGGCGCTTCGGAGGTGATGACCGCACTCTTGAGCGGCAGCATCGATCTGATGTTTGTTTCGCCGCCTTCGGTCATTGGCCTGATCAAGGAGGGGCGTGTGAAGGCGCTGGCCTTTACCGGGAACAAGCCATTTCCGGCATTTCCCGATGTCCCGCTGCTCAAGGACATGGTTCCCGGTTTCGAGCCGATGGGCTCCTGGGGTCTGTTCTTTGCGCAAGGCAAGACGCCCAAGCCCATCGTCGAGACGCTCAACGGCGCAATCCGCGAGACATTGAAACTCCCCGCGGTCGCCAGCGTGATGCAGCGCGACGGCTACCTTCCCGACAACCGCGATGTCGCACAGACAACGGCATTCTTCCGAAGCGAGGTCGAGCGGATCGGTGAGGCGGTCAAGGCGGCGGGCATCGCACCCAACTGACGGCACGCCCTCGCCTGTTGTGGCTCGACGCCATTGGCCTCGCGGTCTCAGTCGACGCGTTTGAGGAACGCGCTGAAGATCTCAGCGAGCCGTCCTTCCTTGGACTTCCACTCCTGCTGGTCCCATTCCTTCAGGAGGTCGTTGTCGAGCCTCTTCACCACCACGTCATCGTGGAATTCGCTGTTGCCGATCAGACTCGCGGCCTTGCGGGCGGTCTGCGGCGTGTGCACCTGGTCGTTGCCGGCGATGATGCAGGCGGGAATCTTCAGGGCGCGAAGTTGCGCTTCCGTGGCGCCCACCACTGGCAGGTCGGCAGCGGCGAGAAAATTCTTGCGCCAGATGTCCATGATGGCGATGAAATCCTCCGGTTTCATCGCCATCAGCCGCTCCCGGTTGGACGGCCGCGCCTTGATGCAGGCGGCAAAATGATCCGACGCGCAAACCGCCGCCATTCCGCCGGCCTTGGCCATCTCGGCAAACGAACCGTAATACTGATGCGCAAGCTTCTGCGCCGCGTGCTGTCCGCCGGTGACGCGCCACAGCAGCATTCCCTTGACGGCGTCAGGGTGGCGCAAGGCGAACAACAGCGCGAGGCGCGCGCCGGCGGACGATCCGCCGACGTACAGCGGCAGCGCATTGAGCTGCTTCGCCAGTTCATAGAGGTCATCAGCCCATATCTCGTGCTCGGAGCCGCGCGCCTCGATCCCAACTTCGGAGCGGCCGCAGTTGCGCCGGTCGTGCAACAGCACGCGATAGCCGTGCTGCGCCAGCATTTTCGATAGCGGCACCAGCTCGTCATACGAACGGCGGCTGCCTGGCGTCAGCGCGATCCACGGGCCCGCATTGCCGATGACCTCATAGAAAATGACGACGTTACCAACCTTGGCTTCAGACATTTTGCTCAGCCTTCCGCATGCAGCACCTTGCCAGCGGCCGTCACAGGCTTCGCGGCGACCAGGACAAAGGCGACAATGGCGACATCGTTGCTGCGGTTGACCCAGTTGTGCACAGTGCCTCGCTGCACCAGCACATCACCGGCCTTGAGCGTCACGGTCTCGCCATCGAGTTCCATATCGATCTCGCCGGAGATCACCACGGCATAGTCGACCGAATCCGTGCGATGGCGGCGCGGCACGACACCGGGCTCATAGCGTACCACGCGGAATACGGTGCCATTCTCCAGGGTGGTGCCGAGCTTGCGTTGACCTGCGTCCTCGTCGCCATCGTTGTTGACGGGGAACGTGTCGGTCGACCAGACCACCGTGGAGGCGACACCCTGGCGCCGCGACGAAATGTTCTTGGCAATCTCGTCGATCTTCACCACCGCACGTCCGGAGGCGTCATGACCCGTGACCACGCGACGCGGCTTCAAACTCATTTCGACAGTCCTCCCAGTTTTCTTAACGCGTGGCACTTTGTGCCGAAACACGCCGTTTCCGTCCAGTAATGTGCAGCCGGCCGCTCAATGATGCGCGCGATCCTGACACGTGCCGTAGTCTCCGGACTCGATCTCATCAGGCGACATGCGGGAGAGCTGAGGCTTGCCGTGCATCGCGCGCCAGATGCGCTCCGGCGTCACCGGCATCTCGATGTGGTCGACTCCGAACTCCGACAGGGCGTCGACGATGGCATTGACCACGACGCCCAGGGCCGGCGTGGTGCCGCCCTCGCCGGCCGGCCGGAAGCCCAGCGGATGCGTCGTCGAGGGCACTTCGGTGATCTCGGTGGTGAACGACGGCAACGCGTGGGCGCGCGGCATCGCGTAGTCCATGAAAGTGCCGGACAAAAGCTGGCCGGTGCCCGCGTCATAGAAGCATTGCTCCAGCAACGCCTGGCCGATGCCTTGCGCCATGCCGCCGTGGGTCTGACCATGGATGATCAGCGGGTTGACGGCGCGGCCGACGTCATCCACGCCGGTGTGCTGCACGATCCGCCAGGTGCCCGTGTCGCCGTCGATCTCGACCTCGCAGACGTGACACCCGTAAGGAAAACTCGCGTCGTTGACGGTCTCGTCGCACTCGGCTTTCAACGCGCCGCGCAATGACGCCGGCAGATCGGTGCGTTCGGCCATCGCGGTTGCGACCTCGCCGAGCGTGACCGAGCCGCCGCGGCCCGTCGCGGTGAAACGCCCGTCATGAAATTCGAGATCATCGGATTTCGCCTGCAGCAGCAGTGCCGCCACCTGCCTGGCCTTCTCGATGATCGCGAGCGAAGACTTCCAGATCACGATACTGCCGAGCCGCATGCCGCGGCCGGAATGCGTGCCCCCGCCGACCTTGACGACGTCGGTGTCGCCGGTGATCAGGCGCACCTTGTCGATGGGCACACCGAGCCACTCGTTCAGAAGCTGCGCGAAGCTCGTCTCGTGACCCTGGCCGTTTGAAACCGTGCCGATGACGACATCGACGCTGCCATCCGCTAGCACGGTAAGTTCGGCCCGCTCGCGCGGAATGCCGGTTGCGGTGTCCACATAGTTGGAGATGCCGATGCCGCGGTAGCGCCCTTCCCGGCGCGCCTTGGCCTTGCGTTTGGCGAAGCCCTTCCAGTCGGCAAGCTCCAGTGCCTTGTCCATCGCCTGATGGTAGTCGCCGCTGTCGTAGAGCATACCGAACGGATTCTTGTAGGGCAGTTCCTTCGACTTCAGCAGGTTATGCCGCCGGAGCTTGACGCGATCGAAACCAAACTGCCGGGCGGCAATGTCGATCAGCCGCTCCATGACATACATCACCTCGGGGCGGCCGGCGCTGCGGTACGGGCGCGTCGGCGCCGTGTTGCTCAGCACGCAGCGCGCGCGGAAATGCGCGGCCGGCACCCGGTAGATGCTCGACATGATCTCGACGCCCTTCTGGACCATCGAGTAGTTGCCGCTGTGGGCGCCGAGATTGCCGATGTTGTCGCCGCGCATCGCGAGAAACCGGCCGTCCTCGTCGAGCGCAAGCTCCGCGTCCACGGCGAGGTCGCGGCCCTGGTAATCGCTGAGCAACGCTTCGCTGCGGTCGGAGGTCCATTTCACCGGGCGGCCGATTTTGCGGGCGGCCCAGGCCACCAGCGACTGCTCGGCGAAGATCGCCCCGCGCGTTCCGAAATTGCCGCCCACATCGCGGATCACCAGCCTCAGGTCGTCATCCTGCACGTCGAGGGTCAACGCCAGGTCCTTGTGCAGACGGCGCGTCGAGCCGTTGCAGGTGTGGATCGTGTAGCGGTTGGTTGCCTTGTCGTATTCTCCGATCGCGGCGCGCGGCTCCATCGGCGAGCCGGCGATGCGCGGCACCCAGGTCCTGATCCGAGCGACATGCTTGGCGCGTGCGAAGGCTTCCGCCGTCGCCTCGCCATCGCCGACCTTGGCGTCGATACAGATGTTGGAGCCGTGCTCGTCATAAAGAACCGGCGACTCCTTCTTGGCCGCATCCGGTGCGTAGGTGACACATGGCAGCGGTTCGAAATCGATGACGACCTGCTCGGCGCCATCCTTGGCGGCGGCAACCGTCTCGGCGACCACCATCACCAGCGGCTCACCGACGAAGCGCGCCTTGTCGTAAGGCAGCGGGAAATCCGGCGCGTTGTAGGGCGCCGTGCCGTCGCTGTTGATCAACGGCATCTCCGCGGGATGCCAGGAGAATGTCTTGTTCGGCACGGCCTTCATGCCGTCAGCGATCCAGTCCTTGCCGGTGAGCACAGCGATGACGCCACGCACCGCGCGCGCGGCCGTCGTGTCGATCGAACGGATCACCGCATGAGCATGCGGCGAGCGCAGCATCGCCGCATAGGCTTGCCCGGACAGATTGAGATCGTCGGTGTAGCGCCCTTTGCCGGTGATGAGGCGCAAATCCTCCCGGCGCCGCACTGGCTGGCCGATGCCCGTTCCCATGGCCTGCTCGGACACAGCTAGGCTCCGATGTTGAACAGCTTCGCCGCCGTGCCGCCCATGATCGCGGCTCGCTCCTGCGCGTTGAACTTCGCCGCATCGACAAACTTCACGGGCTCGGGCTCGGCGATCGTGAATGGCGCATCGGTGCCCATCAGCACCTTGTCGGCTCCGGCCTGCTCGCAGACGAAGCGCAAGGTCGCCACGTCATAGACGATGGTGTCGAAGTAGAGCCGCTTGAACCCTTCCATCGGATCCTTGTTCTGTGCCGGCGCCGTCGCGAAGCTACGGCGCAAGCGGCCGAGCACCATCGGCAACGCCGCACCGCCGTGCGAGATCACGAGATTGACGCCCGGGTAGCGCGTCAGATGCCCGGAATACAGCAGTCGCGCGATGGCGATGGTGGTGTCGGTCACACGGCCGACCGCGCTCACCAGTCCATAAGCCTTCAATCGCTCGTCCGGCGCACCGAAGGTCGGATGCACGAACAGCGTCGCCTTGCGCCGTGAAGCTGCGTCCCAGAACGGCTCGAGGTCAGGATCGTCGAGCACACCGGTCGCGCCCTTGGGCTGCGTGCCGATCATCGCGCCAGGAAATCCGGCATCGAGCGCCTCTTCCAGAACCTTGGCGGCATGCTTGCCGGACTGCATCGGCACCGTCGCAAGTGGCACCAGAAATGGATGCGACTTCACGCCCTTGAGCAGATGCTCGTTGAAATAGCGGCTCCAGTCGGCGCCTTCGTCCGCCGGCACGTCGTAGCCGAACACATCGAGCCAGCCGCCAACGACCTGCTTGTCGATGCCGTGCTCGGCAAGCCACTTCTTGCGCTTGTCGGTGTCGGCCATGCCCGGCGGCACCGGCCGCTTCGCGTCGTTGTTCGCGAAAGCGAAGCGATAGCCGCCGTTCTCGACGGAAAGCTTCACCGACGGAAACTTGCGGCGACCGGACGCGACCTCGTCGAGAAATTCGGGTGGAACATAGTGTGCGTGGGCATCGACGATCACGGCCTGACATCTCCCGATATTTTCTTTTGGCGCGGCAGTTTAACGCAGTTCGCACAGATCATGACGAATCCGCAATGGGTCAGAGCCATGACAATTTGGCAATGTTGCATTCGCCCCAGGGGTGCTAGACCGAACGCTGAGTATGACGCACCAAAAGAACGACGCAGGCACTTAGAACCTGCACGGCGGGAGGATTTGCATGAAGTGGATCGCCACCATAGCGCTGGCGGCCGGCGCGCTTGCTTCAAGTTTGAGCGCTGTACTGGCCGACGACTACCCGTCGCGCACCGTTCGCGTCGTGGTGCCCTATGCGGCGGGCGGCCCGAGCGACACCGGGGCACGACTTGCCGCCGAACCGCTGAGCCAGGTGCTGGGCAAGCCGGTCGTGATCGAGAACCGCGGCGGCGGCGGCGGGCTCAACGCCACGGAGGCCTATTTCAAGGCGGAAGCGGACGGATACACCATCCTGATGGGAGGCATCGGGCCGCTGACCATCATCCCGGCGTTCAAGCCGGTGAGCTACGACGTCGAGAAAGACGTGGTCCCTCTCTCCACGGTGTGGCGCTCCGCACAGGTGCTTGCGGTGCGTCCCTCGCTCGGCATCAAGACGGTTGCCGAGTTCGTCGCCTATGCCAAGGCCAACCCGAACAAGCTCACCATCGGATCGGCCGGCGTCGGCGCCGTCACCCACCTCGCCATCGAGGTGCTCAAGCGCGAGGCGAAGATCGAGGTGCTCCATATCCCGTTTCGCAGCACCAGCGAGAGCATGCCCCAGCTCATCGGCGGACAGATCGACGCGCTGTTTGGCGACGGCCCGACGATCGCGCCGCAGGTGAATTCCGGGCACATCGTCGCACTCGCCGTCGCCGGCCCGCATCGGGGCCGCGCGCTGCCCGACGTACCGACCATGGCCGAGGCAGGATTTCCCACCGTCGAGTCGGAAAGCTGGTTCAGCTTCGTGGTCTCCTCGAAGACTCCCAAGCCGATCATCGAGCGACTGCAAAGCGCGATGGTGACAGCGCAGAAGGATCCGGACTACCAGGCCAAGCTCGCCAAGCAGGGCGCCAGTGCCGGCGAGCCCGGGCCGGAAGCTCTCGCCAAGCTCATCAAAAATGACACCGCCAAGTGGGGCGCGATCATCAAGGCCGCCGGTATCAAGCCGGAATAAAGGCGGGCGTCACCATGCGTTGGATCGTACCGGCCTTCATTGTCGCGATCGCGCTTGCGGCCGTCGTTCCGGCAGCGGTGGCCGAGGAGTTTCCCTCGCACGCCGTGCGCATCATCGTGCCGTACGCGGCGGGCGGCCCGAGCGACACCGGCGCGCGGCTGGTGGTAGACGGTCTGAGCCGCGAACTCGGCAAGCCGGTCGTCATCGAGAACCGCGGCGGCGGCGGCGGATTGAACGGCACCGAAGCGTTCCTGGCCGGCGAACTCGACGGCCACACCATGTTGCTCGGCGGCATCGCACCGCTCACCATTATTCCCTGGAGCAAGAAGGTCTCTTACGTCGCCGAACGCGACTTCGTGCCGATCGGCACGGTGTGGCGCTCGGCACAGACGCTGGTGGTGCGGCCGACGCTTGGCGTGAAGACGATGGCGGAGTTCATTGCTTATGCGAAGGCGAACCCCGCCAAGGTGACGATCGGCTCCGCGGGCATCGGCACGGTGTCACATCTTGGTTCCGAGCTGTTGCAGCGCGAGGCTGGTATCAAGCTCGTGCATGTGCCGTTCCGCAGCACCAGCGAAAGCATGCCGATGCTGATCGGCGGCCAGATCGACGGCTTGTTCGGCGATGCCGCATCGGTTGCGCCTCAGGTTCGCGCCGGCAAGGTGATTGCCATCGGCGTCGCGGCGCCCCAGCGCTCACCGGCTTTGCCGGATACGCCGACCATCGGCGAAGCCGGCTATCCGACGGTTGAAGCCGAAGGCTGGCATGGCCTAGTGGTGTCGTCGAAGACGCCGCCCGAAAACGTCAAACGGCTGCGCGACGCGCTTTCCGCCGTGCAGAACGATCCGGGCTATCAGGCGCGGCTGAGGCAGCAGGGCGCAACCGCGGGCCAGTTCGGCCCCGAAGCGCTGGCAAGACTGATCCACACCGATAGCGAAAAATGGGGCGCGATCATCAAGGCCGCCAACATCAAGATGGACTAGAGTGTTGGCGAATAAGGAGACCAAACGTGTCCAGTGACCGAACCAAATTGACCAATCAGCAGGACGGCGGCGAAGCTGTCCTCGAGGCATTCCGCAATCTGCATGTCGACTACGTGATCTCCTCCCCGGGGTCCGAATGGCCTCCGATCTGGGAGGCGCTGGCCCGGCAAAACGCCACCGGCCTCAAAGGTCCCACCTATATGGATTGCGGACATGAGACGCTCGCGGTCGGCGTCGCTGTTGGCTACACGCAGGTCACCGGCCGGATGCAGGCGGTGCTGCTGCATGCCGGCTCAGGCCTCCTGCAGGGCGCCATGGCGCTTCAGGGCGCGCGCTCCCATGAAGTGCCGATGCTGGTGATGTCCGGCGAGTCGCTGAGCTATGGCGAACTCGCCGACTTCGATCCGGGCAACCAGTGGTACCGCAACCTCGGCGTGGTCGGCGGCCCGCAGCGGCTGATCGACTCGGTGGTGAAATGGGCCAACCAGGTGCCGAGTCCGGAGACGCTTTATCAGAGCGTGGTCCGCGCCGGCGAGATGGCCAAGCGGCTTCCGACCGGACCTGTCTATCTCAACGCTCCCGTCGAGACGTTGATGCATGGCTGGACCCCGCGGAAGAAAATACGCGACACACCGGAGCCGCCAAAGACCCAGGCGCTGCCGGAAGACGTCGAACGCGTCGCCTCGCTGATCGCCAAGGCCAAATCCCCCGTCATCTTCACAGAAAGCGCCGGCCGCACTCCCGGAGCGATGACCGCGCTGATCGAGCTCACCGAATTGATGGGCATCCCGGTGCTTGAAGGGCGCGCCGCGTCCTATGCCAATTTCCCGAAATCGCATCCGCTGCATCTGGGCACCGACATCGCGGCGGTCCACAAGGAAACCGACCTCGCTTTGCTGATCGAGAGCCGCGTGCCGTGGTACCCGCCGGGCAACACGCCGCCGAATGCAACGATCGTTTCGGTGAGCGAAAATCCGCTCAAAGACCACATGGTCTATCAGACCATGGAAGCCGAGGTTTATCTCGAAGGCGACCTCGAGCAGTCGTTGCGTTTGCTGACGGCTGCGCTGAAAAAAGCCGGCGCGACACCGGCGCAGAACGCCGAGCGACGCAAGCGTTGGGAAGGCGAGCACGGCAAGCTGATGGCTCGCCGCAAGGCGACGCAGGACAAGGCCAAGCAAGGCGACAGCATCTCCACGGCGCTGCTGTGCCGCACGCTGAACGACACGCTGCCGAAAGACACGATCTTCCTCGACGAGACCATCGTTCACAGCCCGATCATTCGCGACCTGTTGGAATGGGATGAGCCGCACAGCTTCTTCCGCATCCCAAGCGGGCTTGGCCAAGGACTGAGCATCGCGCTCGGCGCCAAACTGGCGGCCCGCGAACGGCCGGTGACGATGCTGATCGGCGACGGTTCGTTCCTCTATAACCCGGTGCTGCCGTGCCTCACGTTCTCCAAGGATCAGAAGCTTCCGATCCTGATCGTCATCTTCAACAACAACAAATACGAGATCATGCGGCGCACGCACGTCAGCTGGTATCCGGAAGGCGTCTCCGCGAGCGAAAAACTGCACTACGGCGTGCATATCGAAAACCCCGACTACGCCGAGCTCGCAAAGTGGACCGGCGGCGTCGGGATTCACGTCGATAAGCCAGCATCACTGAGCGACGCGATTGCAAAGGCCTATGCCTGCGTCCAGTCGGGCCGGACCGCGATCGTCAACGTGATGCTGAACGAGTAGCGCCGAGAACGGCGCTACTTCGCCATCTCTTTGAATGCCTCTTCGGCCTCATGGGCCGCGTGATTGCCTGCAGGTGCGCCGCAATACACTGTCGCCTGCAGGATGATCTCTTTCAGTTCATCCTTGGTGAGATCGCCGGTCGCAAGTCCGGTGCGCACGTGCAGGCGGAATTCCGCCCATGCGCGCAACGCGATCATGATCGAAATCGTCATGAAGCGCCGCGTCTTCAGATCGATGGCCGGCCGCGTCCAGATATCGCCCCAGACGTGGCTGGTGATCTGCGTCTGGATCTCGGCGTTGAAATCGTTGCGATTGGCCAACGAGCGGTCGACCCACGGATCGCCCAGCACACGCCGGCGAACCTTCATCCCGGCTTCGTAGCTTTCGTTGGCCATTGCATTGTCCTCCGACATCGGCGCGGTTGCGTGAGTTATTTCTGCTCGATACCATCGAGCAAACAATTTCGATTGCCAATCGAAATCTCCGGGGAGGATTTGTGCGCATGGGACGGACTCTGTCCTCGGCCTTATCCTGGGTCTTGTCCCTGGCCATCGCGCTGACCTTCGCAACGCTCGTGCCGCTCGTTGCACACAGCGAAACCTATCCCAGTCGTCCGATCCGCGTGATCGTGCCCTACTCGGCCGGCTCCGGCGCCGACATCACGGCGCGGCAGACGATGGCCAAGCTGTCGGAATTTCTGGGCCAGAACATCATCATCGAGAACCGGCCGGGCACCAGCGCGATCGTCGGCACCGACGCTGTGGCCAAGGCCGCGCCGGACGGATACACGCTGCTGTTCGGCGTCACCCAGCACGCCATCAATCCGACGCTGCAACCGAAGCTTCCTTACGACACACTGAAAGACTTCGTTCCGGTGGCCCGCGTCACCGATCAGCCGCTCTACATGGCGGTGAACAAGGCGCTGCCGGGCAAGAACATCGCCGAGGTGATCGAGCACATCAAGGCCGCGCCCGGCAAATACAACTATGCATCGACGGGCCTCGGCACCTCGATCCATCTTGCCGGCGCCTATTTCGCCTGGCGGGCGGGCGTGCAGATGTCGCACATCCCCTACACCAACGCGTCGCAGACCCTCGTCGATCTCGGGAGCAACGAGGTGCAGGTGCTGTTCTACACTTATCAGCCGCTTGTGCCGCAGCTGCAGGCCGGCCGCATCAAGATTCTCGGCAGCACCGGCGCCGCGCGCTCGGCCTGGGCGCCGGACATTCCGACCATGGAAGAAGCCGGCATGCCGGGCTTCGTGATGCCGGCATGGCACGGCGTTCTGGCGCCCGCGAAAACGCCACCGGAGATCGTCGGCATCCTCGAAAAGGCTCTTGCAAGGGTCGCGCAGGACCCGGACTACAAGAAGACGATCGAGCCGACCGGCACCGACATCTACTACGCGCCGTCGAAGGAGTTCGGCGCATTCATCGAATCCGAGATCAAGCGGTTCGGCGAGATCCTGAACAGGGCCGGCACGAAACTGCCCTGACGGTGTTCAACGGCCTTCCGCCGCTCCGGTCAGCTCGGTTCGAACGATCTCCGCGGCCTGGACCATCGCCCGCAATTTGCCGAACGCGATGTGTCTCGGCAGGTATTTCATCCCACAGTCCGGAGCGACCACGATACGTTCGGCCGGCACATAAGGCAGCGTGCGGCGGATTCTTTTGGCGATGACTTCGGGCGACTCCACCGCAGGATCGTTCAGATCGACAACGCCAAGAATGACTGTTTTTGTCAGCGGCTTGAGCGTCGAGCGCTCCAAGTCGCTCTGCGCAGTCTCGATCGAAATTTGTCGGACCGCGGAGGCTTCCAGTTCGGTCAGGAAATCGTAGACGCGAGCCTTGGTCTTCATGGTCAGCGCGTAGCCGAAGCAGAGATGCACGGCAGTCGCACCGGACACGCCTGCAACCGCGCGATCAAGCACCCTCACCCCAAAGCGCCGCGCCTTGTCCGGCTGCGCCTGCATGTACGGCTCGTCGATCTGAACGACGTCTGCTCCGGCGGCAAACAGGTCCTTGATCTCGTCGTTGACTGCCGCCGCGTAATCGAGAGCCAACGCTTCCTCGTCGTTGTAGAAATCGTCCTGGGCCTGCTGCGCCATCGTGAACGGCCCGGGCACCGTGATTTTGATCTTGCGCGTCGAGCATTCGCGAAGAAATTTCACGTCTCTCGTCTCGACCGGATGACTTCGCCTGATCGGCCCGACAACGCGGGGCACAGAGACTGGAATGCCGCCACGACTCGCGCGGCTGCCGGGGTTGTCATGGTCGATACCCTCGAGCGCGTTCGCAAAGCGGCTGGAATAGCTGACGCGCCGGATCTCGCCGTCAGTGACGATGTCGAGCCCGGCTTTTTCCTGATCGTAAACCGCAAGCCGCGTCGCATCGTCCTGCGCTTGTTCAAGCCATTGCGGATCGACGCGCCAGAGCTCCTGCGCCTTGGTGCGGGGCGGCGTCTGCTTGGACAACGCAGTGCGATCGATGAGCCAGTCGGGCTGCGGATAGGAACCAACCGCGGACGTGGGAAGCAGGCGTTCAGCCATATCGGTGAAATTCCTTCCGTATCACTTGCCTTGAAACAGCGGATCCTTGACCACATCGGCCCAGGCATCGATTTCGCTCCGCAGGAACGAGCGAAGCCGCTCCGGCGGCCCGCCGATCGGAGCGAAGCCGAGCTTGTCCATCAGCGCTTTGACATCGGGGAGCGCGAGAACTTTCTCCAGATCGCCGTTGATCCTGGCGACGATCGCCGGCGGCGTCCCTTTCGGGGCGAACACCGCGTACCAGCTCGTCGCGTCGGGATAAGTGATGCCGAGCTCCTTGAAAGTCGGCACATCGGTCAATTGGACGGCCCGACTCGGTCCGGAGACTCCCAGCGCACGCACGCGGCCGGTCGTGACGTTGCCGATGTGGGCTCCCGTCGTTGGGAAGAACACATCGACGCGGCCGGCAATCACGTCGGTCTGAAGCTGCGAGCTTTGCGAATAGGTCACCTGCCTCATACGGAGCCCGCCATTGCTGCGCGCGAACACCGCCACGGCCATGTTGCCGCTCGATGACAGCCCGAGCGTGCCATAGGTCAGCTTGCGCGGGTTTTCCTTGGCATAAGCGATCACTTCTTTGGCTGTCTTGAACGGCGAGTCCTTCGGCACGATCAGGATGTCCTGCGCCGTCGCGGCCAGCATGACAGGCTCGAAATCCCGCGTCGGATCGAAATCGGGCACGGGTGCGAGTGTGGCGTTGAGGGCGACCGAGCTTGCCGCCATATGCAGGGTGTACCCATCCGCAGGAGCGCGCGCGGCCGCCACCGCGCCGATGTTTCCCAGACCGCCGGGGCGGTTCTCCACCACCACCTGCTGGCTCCACAGTTCACCCAGCTTCTGCGCGATAATGCGGCCGAAGGTGTCGACCGAACCTCCAGCGGAAAACGCCACGATCAGATGTACCGGCTGCGTGGGATAGTCCTGCGCCCGGACGGAGGGCATTCCAAGCGCCAGACCCATCGACAGGCAAAGCGTCAGCGCCATTGTACGTCCAAACATGCAAATCCTCCCGGCATTGGTCGAAGAAGACGCCATCTTGTTCATCCACGCTTTCCGCCGTGAGACAGCTTTCATTCGGCGCGGATGCCGTATTTCTTGACGAGCCCGGAAATCTCGCCCGACATCTGCCCGAGCACGTTCTGCAACTCCTCCGCGGACGATGCTTCCGCAATCTGTCCGGTCGCCTCGATCTTCGCCCGGTAGTCTTGTGTGTTTGCGACTGTGGTGATTGCGGTGTTGAGCTGTTGGATCACGGTAGCGGGAACACCGTTGCGCGTGCAGATGCCGATCCAGCCATAGAGATTGAGCGGATAGCCCAGCTCCGAGAAGGTCGGGACGTCGCCCGCCACGGCGAGACGCGAGGGGCTGGTCACAGCCAGCAGCTTGATCTGCTTGGATTCAACCAGCGGCACGGCCGGCCCTGTTGGGCTTAAAAAGAAGTCGAGGCGTCCCGCCACGACCTCAGTCAGCGCCGGTCCAGCACCACGAAACGGAACTGATTGCATTGTCGTCCCCGTCAGATCGCCGAGCTGACGCATCAGCAGATCCTGTGACGATCCGGGTCCGGTGGTGCCATAGGTCAGCTTGCCGGGATCCGCCTTGGCCGCCGCGATGACGTCTTTGAAGCTCGAAAACTTGGACTGGCCCGACACCGCCATCGCCAAGTAGTAGCGTGCCAGAAGCGACACACCGGCGAGATCGGAAACCTTGTATTTGGCCGAACGGTACATCACGGGATTCATGGTTTCGTAATGGGTGCAGAGGAGCAGCGTCTGGCCGTCGGGCGGCTGACTCAACAGAACATCGGTCGCGAGCATGCCGCTCACGCCGGGCCTGTTCTCCACGATCACCGGCACGCCGAGCCGCTGCCCCAGCTCGACTTGCACCAGCCGCGCTACAACATCGACCGGTCCGCCGGCCGGCCAGCCGACCAGCAGCCTGACCGGTCCATCTGGATAGGCCTGAGCCGGCGGTGTCGCCTGAATCACTGCTGCTGCGGCCACGATTCCGGCCGTGAGCTTGGCCATGAAAGTCTTCATGAGCGTTCCTCTCCCGATCAAATTTTATTTTTCACTGTCGTCACGGTTGGTCCGTGATCTGACGCCGTCATAACTCCTTGCTGGCGATGCCGGCGCCGTCGACGAGCGCCTGCAACTTGACCCATGCGACATCCGGATCGACCTTTGGCGCGGCCGTGCCATTCACGCCGAAGCCGCAATCCACGCCAGCGATCACGTTCTCCGGCCCAAGAATTTTCGCCATGCGCACCAGCCGGTCGGCCACAACGCGCGGGTGCTCGACGATATTGGTCGTCGAGTCGATGACACCGGTGATGATCTTGAGGGTCTCTGGCAACTTGACCGTCTGCCAGACCCGCCATTCGTGCTCATGCCGCCCATTGGCGCCGACCACCGAAATGGCCGAGACGCGCAGCGTCAGCAGCAGATCGATGATCTCGTGCAGCTCGGTGTCGTGGTTGTGGGGCCCTTCATTGGCGCCCCAGCAGACGTGAACGCGAAGCCGCTCGCGCGGGATATTGCGGGTCGCGGCATTCAGACCCTCGATATTCTCGGCAACGATCTTGCGCCACTCCGCCACAGGCATGTCGGGAAAATTGTAGCTGCGTTGAGCGAGGTCCGGACAATCGAGTTGCAATGTGAAGCCGCCCCTCGCGATCGCCTCGTATTCGCGGCGCATCACGTCGCAAACCGCCGCGAGATATGCGCTGCGGCTCGGGTAGTGACGGTTCGGATTGTTGTTGGTGAACGAGCCAGGCGACACCGAGGCCATGAAGGCAGCCTGGCCGGGGCGGCTCGCAACGGCATCCTTCAAATTCCGGATGTCGCGCTCAACCGCGGCAAAGCTTTTCCATGACAGCGGGCCGGTGCACGCCTGCTGCCAGACCGAGCCGACCGGCGCATTGGGGAATTGCCGGGATTCCAGGCTCAGGATCCGGCGGACCGGCTCGCCTTCGAAGCCGTTCAGCCGCTCATGGACATATTGCGCGAAGCCGATTTTCGACTGCTCGCCATCGTTGACGATGTCGAGCCCGATTTCGCATTGGCGCTGCACGATCGCATGGACCGAGCGGCGGCAGGCGTCATCGAAGTCCTGCTGAGCGATCGGCTGGCCGCGCGATTTGGCGAGCAGCATGTCGCGCAACTCGGCCGGACGCGCCAGGCTTCCGGTGTGCGTGGTCGGAATACGATTGGCTGATGACATCGGAACGTGCCCACCCTGCTCTTGACTGACGTGGGCGTTCGCCCAGCCCTGTTCGCGTGTTCTTGTTGGTGTCAAAGCATAGCTGACGCGATCAACGAACGACTAGAGACGCGTGCGCTTTCCATCTATACGAATCCGGCACATCGCAACGGCAGCGTTGCTGTCTTTCGCGAGTGCCAACACACGGCGAACGCGAATTTCAGCCCGGACATAGACGATGAGGAAACTGTCCCTTGCGGTGGCCGCCGCGATCTTCGGCGCCATCGGTGGCGCCAACGCACAGACCTATCCGTCGCAGCCGATCACGATGCTGGTCGGATATGCGGTTGGCGGCCCTTCCGACACGATCGCACGGATCATGGCGGATCGGATGAAGGTCTCGCTCGGGCAGCCCGTCATCATCGAGAACGTCACCGGCGCCGCGGGATCGATCGCAGTCGCGCGCGGCGCGCGCGCACCTCACGATGGCTACACGATCGTCATGGGCGACTGGAGCACGCACGTCGTCAACGCGGCGATGTACGACCTGCAATATGACGTGGTGAAGGACTTCGAGCCGGTCTCGCTGCTGCCAAGCGCGCCGCAGATCATCGCTTCACCCAATGCCGTTCCGGCCAAGAGTCTCAAGGACCTGATTGCGTGGATCAAGGCCGATCCGACCAAGATCAGCTACGGCATGTCGGGCCTCGGCAGTCCGTCGCATGTCAGCGGCGTGCTGCTGCAGAACGTTACGGGCGCCAAGTTCCAACTCGTCCCCTATCGCGGCGCCGCGCTGGTGATGAATGATCTCCTCGCCAACACGATCCAGTTTTCGATGTTTCCCGTGACGGTGGCGCTGCCGCAGGTGCGCGCCGGCGCTATACGCGCCTACGCCATCACGGCGGGCCAGCGCAGCGTCAGCGCACCCGATATTCCGACCGTGGATGAAGCGGGCCTGCCCGACTTCCACATTTCGCTGTGGTGGGGCCTGTGGATGCCCAAAGGCACGCCGAGAGACATCATCGCCAAGGTGAATGCCGCGGTGGTCGACACGCTGGCCGATCCGGCAACGCAAAAGCGCATCGCCGACCAGGGCCTCGACATTCCGCCGCGCGAGCAGCAGACGCCGCAGGCACTGGCGGCCTACCAGAAAGCCGAGATCGAGAAGTGGTGGCCGATCGTGAAAGCCGCCAATATCAAAGCCCAATAGAGTAAGGATTCACCGTCTCATGCGTCGTTCAACCGATCGTATCCTGACCACCCACGCCGGCAGCCTGCCGCGCCCCGCCGATCTGCTGCAGATGGTCCGTGCCAAGGCGCGCGGCGAACCGGTTGACGAGCCGAAGCTCGCCTCCCGCATCAAGGAAGCCGTCACCGAGATCGTGCATCAACAGGTCGACGCCGGCCTCGACGTCATCGACGACGGCGAGTTCGGCAAGCCGAGCTTCGTCACCTACATCCGCGAGCGGCTCGGCGGTCTCGAGCCCCACGGACATCGCCCGAACGCCTGGCTGTCGTCGCGCGAGGCCATCAGCTTTCCCGACTACTACAAGCAGCAGGAAAGCGCCTCGCCGCGTGCCAAGCAGGTGCAGATGGCCTGCACCTCGCCACTGACCTACAAAGGTCAGGCTGCATTGAAGGCCGAGCTCGAAACGCTCAAGAGCGCGCTGAAGGGTGTCAACGCCGCCGAGGTGTTCGTGCCGTGCATTTCGCCCGCCAACATCGAGGACTGGAACGAAAACAGATACTACGCCAGCAACGACGAATACCTGCTCGCGATCGCCGACGCGATGAACGTCGAATACAAGACGATCGTCGACGCAGGTTTCCTGGTGCAGGTCGACGATCCGCGGCTCGTCAGCTACTACCTGATGGACCCGAAAATGTCGGTCGACGACATCCGCAAATGGGCAAGCAAGCGCGTCGAGGCGCTGAACCACGCGCTGCGCGGCATTCCCACCGAGAAGATCCGCTACCACACCTGCTACAGCATCAACATGGGGCCGCGAATTCACGACCTCGAAGTCAAGCACATCATCGACATCCTGATGCAAATCCGCGCCGGCGCCTTCTCGTTCGAGGCGTCGAACCCGCGCCATGAGCACGAATGGGCGGTGTGGAAAGAGGCCAAGCTTCCCAAGGACACGGTGCTCATTCCCGGCGTCATCACCAATTCATCGGTGCTGGTCGAGCATCCCGAGCTGGTCGCCCAACGCATCCTGCGCTTTGCCGAATTCATGGGCCGGGAGAACGTGATCGCCGGCACCGACTGCGGCTTTGCCAGCTTTGCCGGCTCCGATGAGGTTCACGCGAGCATCGTCTGGGCCAAGATGGACGCGATGGTCCAGGGTGCCGAAATCGCGAGCAAGAAGCTGTGGGGCCGCTGATCGCCATGCAGGCTTTCGCCGGCACCAAGCCGTCAGCCGGGTGATGAACGCACGAATTCCTGTTCAATTGATTCGATGCGCCCGCAGTCGCAGGAAAAAAGGTTGACGACCTGGTTGGGCACAGGGTCCGCGAAACGCACGATAGCCGTGCCGGCGAGTTCGGCGTCTCCTTCAAATTTCATGTGCCTGCCGCACAACGTGCAGTGACGCGTCGGGGCCGTTCCATCCATACCGTCGCTCCTCTTCATCGAGTGTGTAGAGACTCGGTGTTGTGGGCGAATGCGTGGCCACTCTGGGGCGCGGGCGGGCAATATCGAGTCCGCAAGCGCCAGACATCGAGTAACCACTTGTTAGTGATCAGCACTCTAACCTTCGCTGGCTCTGGTGCTGCTCGCTTGGAATGACCTGGAATGACAAATCTCAGCTACAAAGTCCGGCAATCTCCCCATTTCATCCCGATGCTTTTTGCGCTCGCCAGCAGCATCGCGCTGATCGTAAGCATCGCGAACAGACTGGCAGGACTCTAAGAGACATCCCAAGACCGGCTGCAGCACGCCGCAACTCGACCGCGGCTCTCTCAAGTTTTGTTCGCCGACGCTCGCAATACACAGGGCTCGAGCAATGCCCCGAAGAACCGGGCGTAACCGCGGGTTCCGCGAACGATAACAACCGTCTGAGAATGTGTGCCTGGCGGATGGAGTGGGATTCGAACCCACGAGAGAGTTGCCCCTCTGCCGGTTTTCAAGTTCGCACCCCGCCGTACTAGCCGGTTTTTTCTGGTTTCTTCAGGTGTCATATAATCCAGCGTTTCCGGGGCTTTTGAGCGGGTCTGCCCTGGCCGATTGCAGAAAACCGGCAGAAAGCTGAGGTCCGCCTAACTCTAAAGTTGGGTCCAACATTGGGTCCAAAACTGGGTCTGGCGGTCCCCCCCCCCGGTGCATGGAACACATGATCGCGTCCCGCATTTATCTGGCTGATTTGGATGGACGTGCGCTCATGCGGCTTAGCCTATTCTTGACTGCGGCAACTCTTTTGCTCGGCACCCATGCCAATGCCGCCGATCTCACGGCCAGTGGCAATCGAGGATATGTCACCCATCGCGCCGGCCACGCTTCCCGGGTCGTCATTGTTCACCACCGTCGTTTCTACGCTTGGAAGCGGATAGGCTACCCGTGCCTGCTGACGCCGGATCAAATCGTCAGCCGCAACTGGAATGGCCCGCAGTGCCGTTGGGCTGACAATGTATCGGTGCTGCCCTAAAAGGTCGCAGAGCTGGCGGAATGATTAGCGGGTACGTCGATACACATCGTCAATCTTAGAACTGTCGCGTTCCGCTTTCTCTCTCGCCATGCGGACGATATAGCCCGCGAGACAATTCTGGACCTCTCGTTCGCTGTAAGGGAATTGCTTGCGGCATTCCGCTGTGACGCGCTCGCTAAGTGGACGCCCGTCATCTGCCTGCTGAATGGCGGCGGCGAAGATCACCACCACAAACAAACCAACAATCACCAACCCTAAAATCACGACCTTCTTCATCGATGCCACCCCCAAGGCATTCAACCCCAGGTGGGTATCATCGACTACCCGGGCGATCCTGTCGACCGCCCGGGGCAATGGATTTGCTGGGCTTTACGGCAGCGCCAGCACGATGAATTCCTCCAGCATCTCCGGAGGCATCCCCTTCATGCTGCTGGTGGATATCAGAAAGAAGCCGCCCTCCCGCGAGAACACCGGCGTAAAGCCTTCAGGAGGCTCTGCAACACGTCGCCGGATGTAATCGAACAGACCTTCCGGGTCTGATGGCGGGGCGTACAGGGCAGCCTCACGGGCTCTCTGAACCCTTGTAAAATCGATGACGTTGCTCACTGCGACACCCGCTCGCGATGGCCGCGATGCGTCACGAGCCATTCCTGGTCAGCCATCAAAAGAGCGTCTACCTGCTCGCTGAGACCGTACTCCCGCAGAAAAAATCCAAAGCCTTTGCGGATCTGACGCTTTAGCAGCAGGTCGCGCTTGGTGGGCGCCGGTGTGAGTAAAAGATCACGCGCTGCGATCCCCCGCCGTGCGTAGAGCGCGACTGCGTCGTCCGCGAAGTGCGCGAATTGCTTCGCATCAAGCAGCCCGCCTTCCTGAAACGCGATCTTTGCCGGCGCTGATATCTCGCAGAGCTCGTTATAGAACCGGTAGATCGCCTCAGCTCGCCGCCAACGAGCTCTACGCTGCTCGCGTTCCGGCCGCACCGCCAACGTGGGATGAAGCGCAGGATCGACAACCGATCTTTCATTTAGATCGGTTTCATCGTTGGTGGGTCGACCGCCCTTGGAAATCACGGCGGGTGGCGCCGCGCGATACTGATCGAATCGAATGATTGTGGCACTACTGACTGACATGGTGGCCTCACTGGATCGGGGCTTATCACAGCCCAGCTCGGGGACAGCCCGAGCAGCCGGGGGGTGATAACCAGCCAGTGAGACTGGTCGGACGGCCTTTAGGCTTTCGCCCTGGACATGCGCCGCTCGCCCCCGGCCACTTGCCGAGCGCGAGGCGCTTAGGCAATACTGGTCGGGTCGGAGCCGCGCCGCCAAGCGCGTCCGTCAAAACCGGGGGAGAAAATCCCCCAGTTTTCTAGCCGCCGCCGTCGACGCCAATCGAACGGCAGGCCCCGCCAAGGGCCGCGGCGTATCACTGGTCCGGGCTATCACACCCACGGACATTCCACACTCGCAGCGAGTCGAGCGCAACCCCTCCTGGGGACGCTTTCGGCTTATCCGTGTTACAGTTGTCGATGGCCGAAAAGGAAAAATCGCTAACGAGTGAATTGGCCGCGGTCGCCCGCGAGGCTCTCGCGGATATTCCGGCCGACGTCTTCGGCCTATTTGGTGGTGACTGGCTGCACCAAAAGCGGAAACTGAATTTATTGGAATTGGAAAAGCGCTTTGAGCGTTTGGCGAAAGAAAAAGGGTTGAAGCCAGATCCAATAGCTGCGTCGCCCTCGATCGTGCTGGCGATAATTGCAGCCGCTCAAGATGAAGACCGCGAAGCGCTTCAGGAATTATGGGCTAGACTTCTCGCTGCAGCCACCGACCCGAGACGGGCTCACAGTGTCCGAAAATCCTTCATTGAGATCGTTAAACAGTTCGACCCATTCGATGCTCTTGTGCTGGATGCGCTAGGGTCCATTGGGACCGTACCAAATGCGGGCGTGGCCATTGCTCAAAAGCTCAATCGAGCAGGCGATGAAGTCATCGTTTCCTTTATCAATCTTGAGCGGTTAGGGTTGGTAGCATGCGCTCCGCATGCGGCGTCGATAGATATCGGTCAAGTTCATATTCGAGTGGCAGGAAAAGAGCTGTTGCGCGCTGTTAAATAGCACACATCGTTATGCAGGGCTTGGCAGGCTCGATCGGGGACAACTGTGGAGTTGTCGTGTGCGTCAAAAGATTTCGGCGGGTCCACCAATGGACCTTGCCAACATGCGGCAGAACGGCGTCCGATCGATTGACGTTCACTGCAGCGACTGTTCGCACCATGCGATTAAGAACCTCGACAATTTCCCTGGCCATCTGGCAGTGAAGTCGTTCGAGCGACGCATGCGATGCACTCAGTGCGGCAGCCGACGCATCGATGTTCGCCCGAACTGGCTGGAGAAGCCGGCCATGCCAAGCCTGACCGGCGTTCGATTTCCCAAAGGCTAAAACATAATCAGTGATCGGCAAGCACGTTCGGCGGCGGCGTTCCGGGAAAAGCTCCGACTTCCCACACTACGTGGCGGAAAACCTGAACGAGGTGAACTGCGTCAAATGCATCGAATGGCGCTGGGAGCCACGGTCGGCCAATGATGATCCGCCGGACGTCTGGCTGCCGGACTACAAGCCCAAGGACTAGCGGCGGCGGCCGGAGCACGGCCATGTCGGGTCGGCGGCAAGATCGTACTGCTTGGCAAGCCGCGCTGCGATCCTGTCCGCGATGTGTTGGAAACCAGGCGTGGTCAGCGGCTTCCCAACGCATGTCACCCGCCATCCCAGTTCGCGATCAGCCGAGACCCAGATCGCCTCGACCTCCACATCCGGACCAAGCTCTGTCCTTACCAACTGCGCAAGTTCAGCAGCGCTTTTAAGCGGCCTTCCCATTTACAGAAAAAGTTAGCAGGCAGGCGACGTGGATTTCTATGTCAAATGAAATAGTGGATACTGGTCCGGTTCGATAGGCAGTGGCCCCTTTTGATCTAGCCGCCAATGTCGGGAACCAGTTATAATTTGACGCATTGTCGGCGGGGCAGCCCGGAGACGTGTCGATGTTTAAACCACCGCGTAAGCCCACGTGGCATGACACGGCCCGTTATTTCCAGACGCAGGCAGATCGGACGCGCGATCCTAATCGCAAGGCTCACTATCAAAAGTGCGCCGACGAATGCCGCGCGAAAGCGAAGATGGAAGACAAGCCCCGCCCTCAGAGTTCCGACGTGATTAGTTCGTCTGATTGCCAACACTAACCCACTCGTGAATGGGCCGATTTAGCGGTAGATGCGTACCCCGTAAAATTGGGGACTGACGTGCCGCTCTACCGCTTTGGAATCAACGAACTGGTACTGACAGACGAACCTGCCGAATGGCACCCGGACGACGTCGCTGCAATGCAAGCTGCCGCCAACGTTACTGCGGAGCTGGTGCGCAACCGGGGAAGCGGCGAACCCACGCCGTTGGTGATGGCTTTCCGCGTGAAGGTGGATGCGTAGGCCGCCTCAGTTGGCGGCCTTTTTTTCCGATATCCCGCGACCGGCTATCGCGCACGGCGGCGCTCGCTCTCAAATGCGTCCATGACCCGCTGCATAGCCGGATGCGCCGGGTTCTTCGTCTTGAGCCAGATTCTGGTTTCGCCGGACTGATACGGCCGATCGGCGCGCTTTGAGACGATGCCCTCGTAGCCCAGCCCGCAGGCCTTGGCGAAGATCGTGGGGCCGTCGCCGGCCAGGTGCTCGACAAATTCTATTCCGACCGACCGTCTGATGACCTTGAACAGCTGCTTCTTGCGCTCGAGCAGCGGAAGGCCGCGGAGATCGATGCCGTTGAGCTCGAGCAGATCGAATGCGCACAGCCGCACCTCGTCGTCGTGCTTGCGCGACCACAGCTTGTCGAAATCCTGGTCGGCGCCGGTGAAGCACATGGCCTCGCCGTCGATGCAGATCGAGTTGACCTTGAGCTTGGCGATCGCGCCGACGATCAGGCTATAGCGGTCCGAGAAATCCGAGCCCTGCTTGGTGGTGAGGGTGATGCCGTCGGCCGTGCGGCGCGCGATCAGCCGAAAGCCGTCGTACTTGATCTCGTGGATCCCAGTCGGGGCCGGAGGGCGGGGTTTTGACGCGGGTTGGGAGGCAGGGGAGGAAGGGATGCACAGTCATTCAGCGCCATGTATATAGCCTCTGATCGGGCCAGCCAGGAGGATCACCCCAGGTTGGATCGGTGCCCAAATACCCTCTTTTGTTGACCCTGGCGGACTTTGGAACTACTCTGTGTACATGCCCATTCCGCAAGCAGCGCTGACCGCCGCACAAGCTGCAGCCGCGAAAATTGACGCTGATGTCTATGTCTATAACGGCAGCATCGAGCAGCCTCGCTGTTTGACCTGCATCGAAGCAATTGCCTCCCATCGGTCCGGCAGGAAGAAGGCTCGTCTTTTCTTGACCACCAATGGTGGGAATCCAGACGCCGCCTACAAGATCACTCGCTATTTTCAGGAGAAATACGAGCACTTCACCGTGATTGTCGCGGGGAAATGCAAAAGCGCCGGCACCCTCATCGCGGTCGGAGCACATGAACTAGCGTTCACCCCGTACGGCGAGTTGGGGCCGCTCGATATCCAATTGAGCAAGGTCGATAAGTTTGATGCCCTCTCGTCAGGCCTGACAATCCAAGATTCGCTGAACACTCTGGAGGCCAGAGCCGTCGAAAAGTTCTTCGAAATGGTCAAAGAGTACATCCAGGCGAACAATGGCCAGCTGTCTTTTGCCTCAGCCACGAAGGCGGCTGGCGACTTTGTGGCGCAGCTGTACGCCCCTGTATTTGCCCGAATCGATCCCGAAGACGTTGGTGCGCGGGCGCGATCAATGAGGATCGGCACAGATTATGGGCGACGGCTGTCCCTGAAATCCCAGAATTTGCGGGCAGATACGCTACGCCTGCTGTCGGAAACGTATTCTTCACACTCTTTTGTCATAGACCAGCAAGAGGCGGAAACGCTCTTTCTCCGCGTACGGGTAGCTGACGCGGAGGAAGAGGCGATTGTGGCCGCCCTGGGCAGAATTTCTAGGTTCCAGGGCAGCGAATTCGTCTTTCAGGCGTTATCTGTGCGTGCTAAGGATTCTCTCAACGCGCCAGGAGCCGAAAATGGTACAGCTGACCTCGGACGAGATCCGACGCCGAATGGCGGAAATTCTCAAAGAGCAAATGGAGCGGCCGGCGCTCCGGCCGTTGAGCCCAAAAAGCGACGAGGAGACCGCCGCCGAGACCGACCGGTTGCTGAGGCGGTATGAGCGTCGTGAGGCTGCTGCAGTTTGATCCCTCGTCATAGCGAATAAATGAAAAAGCCCCGCTCATCGGCGGGGCTTTGTGTTTCAGCGCTTCAACGCACGTTCGCGGCGCTCTCGATGTATCCGGTCTACCTCAGACTCCTCGTGTGAGTGCCGGTCACCAAAGTCATCTCTTGAGCGACATGTCTCCGCGTACCAGAGCAACGCGCGCTGACTGTACGGATCGGAATTCCCTAAGCGAGCCAAACGCTCGTAGTATTCGGCTGTTTTGGTCCATTCACTCATGGGAAACGCTCGTTGTTTTTGTTTCCGCGCCCCTTCGACCACTGTAGAGCAAACGAGCCGGGCAACGCTTTGTTTCGCAAGCGACGCCTAGTCGCAGATGTCGTTTTACACGACGCTAATTCTTCAGGTTCGTGAAACCTTGCTTATGCGGCGACGTTCCAAATCCAATCCCTGTTGCAGCACGCGCTCCCGCCTCCCTCAGCGTGCTGCGGCGGGGGAAGCCCCGGGCTCACCGCTGGGGCTTTGTGTTTCCATAAATTCAGCGCTTCAACGCAAGTGCACCAATTCCAAACGCCAGCGACAGTGCCGCCGCCACGGCGAAGAATTGAGCCCACATCACGACAGCGACGCCATCGTCTGCCCGAAGCCCTGGTCGATCTGTCGGCGGTTTCTCCGATTTTTCGACTGTGAACCGCTGAAGTTGAAAGTCTGATTGACGGTGACCGTCTTGCTGTTGTCGTTCGACGTCGGCGCTGCTGGCTTCTGCCCGGCCGGCGTGATCTTGATATGCTCGCCGCCGTTGACCATCACATGGAATGGGATTTTGTCGCCGACAGGCGGTCCTTGCGCCACACCCTCGAAGCCGTTCGCCGCCTTGTAGTAGCCGACTGCGAGCGCACCCTTGCCGCTGTAGAGCGGATTGAGCGACGCCTTTTCGGCATCCGTGAGCGCGTCCGTGCTGTCCTTCAGATCGTTCAGCGAGTTGGTGAGCTGCGCGATCTTCGTCAAAACCTCGATGGTCTGCGGCTGCTGCTGTAGGTAGTTGATCTGGTCCTGGTAGATCGATGCCTTTGCTGAATTGCTTTTGCCGGCCTGCAGGAGCTTCAGGTTAAACAGGCTGTCGACTGCGTTGTCGATGTCGCTCTGAGAACCGATGTCGCCGCGGCCGGGGAACTGTGTGCCATACGGCACGCCGAGCAATGTACTGCCGCGCGTGATGCCGCCTTGGAAGTTGGTGCCAGTCAGCGTCGCGATCGCGCCGTTGACGCCGCCTGTCAGAGCGTTGGTGATGAGGTCCTGCGCGCTCGGCGCACGTTGACCGGCAAGAAAGGCCGCAAAACTCGCGTTGGAGTAGCCGTTGCCAAGCCGCGGCCCGGCTGCGACATCGAACGATCCTGCCTTGTACGCAGAGCCGGGATCATAAGACCCCTCGTTGCCGCCGATGATTTTCCCTGACGCGGCTGCCTGGTCGAGCGCGTCCGACATGCCGTCGGCGGCCTTCTGAGCATTGATAAGATCGGTCATCATCGTATTGACTGAAATCTGCGCGGCTTGAGCAGCGGTCGCTCCACCTTCCATCGCCTTTCGATAGGCAATGTCGGAGTTGATGCGAGCCCGGTCGTAGTCGGAGGAGGCCTTTGCCAGATCCAGCGCGTCCTGCGATGCTCGGACCTGCTTCTGCATCTGCTGGTAGACTGATGCCTGTGCGTTTGCGACCTGCTGAGCGGCGACGGCCTGGGCCGTGGTCGCGTCCACTCCTTGCCGTATTAAATCGTTGTAGGTCGCCTGGCCCTGCGCGGCGATTTGTTCCTGTACGTTTGACGCGCTCGCAACAGCATATTGATCTCGCAGCGAGGCGAGCGTTGATTGCGCCGAGGAGTTGGCCTGGGCCTGTGCCGCTCGCAGATTGCTCGCCGCGAGCGCTGTCGCCTCAGTTGCCGTTCTGCCTTGATCGATCGCGTTCGCATAGTCGGCTGCATACTGCGCCGCCATCTTCGCCGCGCCGCCGACCGCCTCGATAACCGGCAACTGGTTCTGCTGCGCCTGGAGCGCCATTGCGGTCGACTGACCCACGTCACCCCAAGACACGCCGATTTGCTGAATGCGCTGGTTGTAGCGCTCCGATTGCCCCTGAGCCTCTTGGAGTGCGGCAATCTGGTTTTCGATCGCGGTGCGAGCGGCATCATCAACGCCGGCGCCGTATTTGCTGCTGGCGCCGGACGCCTTGGCGCGATCAAGTTTCGCAAGCTCCGCGCGGAGCTGCTCGATCTGCTCAATCTGCGAGATGACCGCTTTATCGACCGCGTCCGCCTCAGTCGAAAGCTTGTTCAGCTCGGCAACCGGCCGCGCCGCGTTGACCTTGTCCATCGCGGCCTGAAGTCTCTCGACATCCTCGGCCGCCGCCTTTGCGTCTCCAAACGGATTGTCCTGAGCGGCAGCCAACCGCCCCTTAGCGGCCGCAAGCTGATCTTCTAGCCCGCTCGGCTTTACAGTCTCTGTCGCGAGGAGATTGACGACCGAGCGATACGCCTTCTCGAGCACGCCCATGTTCTGGGCCGCAGCCTTGCTCTTGTCGGACAAGGCCTCGGTGATGACGTTGAATGCGCCCGTCTTGTCGCCGGCGATAACAAGTGTATCCACGGCCCTTCGCGTGGCGGCATCGAACTCGCCGTACGTCTTGGCCAGCTCCTGCATGCCTTTCTGCGGATCAACCGCAAACGCCACCATGGCCTTCCGAGCTTCTTCGATGCTCGAACCGGTCTGGTTCGCAAAGCCGACCACTGCGTCGGACATGCCGTGCAGCCGGCTGATGACGATATCGCCGGTCCTGGTGAAATCCTCGCCCAGTTCGCGGGCTTCCTTGCTCGAAAGTCCAGAGCCGGAAAGGCCGGAATTCTGGCTGGTGAACTGATTGAGGTCGCTGATCGTGGTACCGCTGCGCTGTCCGGCGCCGATCAACGCGCGCTGCGACGATGTCTGCAGCTTGTCGTATTGCAATGCCGCCGCCGCCGTCGCCGTCGTCAGCGCCACCATGGTGGCCACCGTGACCGTGAGCGGCGAGACCATCGAGGCCGCCCCAGCCACCAAGCGCGGAAAGATGCTTGCTGCTTCGCTGAATGCACCTGTGATGCCGCCCTGGCCTGAAGCAGCGTAAGCCAAGTGGCTCATCTGCCCGGTGAGCGCTTGGGTGATTGGAATTCCCAACGTGATTTGCTCGGTCACCGACCGAATTGAATGAAGGGCAGCCTGGCCCTGGGCGGACAGTCCAACGTGAGCGTCCCCAAGCGCCTTTGCCGCCGCGCCGGCGGTGCCGTACTTGGCAGCGGCAGCTTGCATCACCGCGTTGGCGCGATCCTGCAATTCGGGGTTCTGCGCGACCGCGCGATTAACCGTGGTCTGAATCTTCTCGTACTGCGCGGCGTTGCCGGCGGTGGTGCTGAAGCGGCGCTCCAGCGAGGCGAACTTCCCCTCGACCGAGGTCGTCGACTTCTCGACGTTCGAAGCAGAGACCGTGAGGCCCTGCATCTCGTCCGAGAGCTTGTGGACCTCGTTGGCGCTCTGCGTGACGCCCTGGGTCGACGACTGGATGATGATTTTGTCGACGGTGTCTGTCATGCGCGCCGGGCCTCAGTTCACTTTCGGTGCGGGCTCGGCGGCAGCCCAGGGGATTGGCGGGAGCGGGTTTGAAATCGTCTCAACGAGCCATTGGCTGATAGCCAGGAAGCAGGCGGCGCGGTCTTCCTGTGTGCCGGCGCCCGACGCGGCGAGTTTCAGCAAGCCCAGCGCGCTCGCCGCCGCCCGCCGGAACTGCTCGTTCTGGCCCTCAAGCTGCTTGCCGATAACTGTCGTCATCGACAGCATCTGCGAAAGCTCCTCGCAGCGGGCGCAAGGGCACTCCACCCCTATCGTCGTGCGCTTCCTGCCCTTGTTGCTCGCCATGGCGCAGAACCTTTAATGCCGAGCGGCCAAGGCCACGGGGATAGCCCGGCCGCTCGGCGAGCGCGTGCGCTTACATCCGGCGTCACGCGGTTCTGATTTGCATGTTTCCGACATCATCGCCCCAAGCCCTTGAAACCGCCGGCCTTCGTCCATGCCACATGGCTCATGATGAATGGAACGCGGGCATCGATCATCATTCGGCGCATTTTCGTAAAGTGCTGTTGCTGGGAAGCGAGTCGTGCGGCAACCGCCGGCGGGACATGACCAGACCCACTATGCGCCGAATGGCTCGCGCGCTCGCGCCGACGTTGCGCCTGCACCTCGGACCACCGCCGGCTTCCGGCTTCCCACTGTGATGCCATTTTTTGCAACCTCGAAGGTGCCGCGGGATGATCGATGCAGTGCACCGGCCACACACCGGTTGCCTTGCCGTACGCGGCAGAACTGACGATCGCGATATGTTCGACGGATGCCTTGGTGACGGAAATCAGCGGTTCGCCGAGATGCGTGCTCTTCCTGCTCGCTTCAATCACAAGGTTGACGGAGCATTGATCGGACGGACACGACCGGCGCGTCATTGCCGAGATGTACCCCCACGGCGATGCGCTCGCGTCCACCGTCACCGAGAAGCCCAGCCCGACCGAGTCGGAGAAGAGGCTCAGCGTGGATGATTTGGTATCGCCGATGCGCTCCGCATTCTCGTCGTGTGAGAAGACGCGCACATCGATGTTGCGGCTGGCCAAGGCGATGTCGTCGCCCAGCATCGCGTCGAAAGCTCCGGGCAGCACCCGCTCATAGTTGCCGTTGATGAAGATCGTTGTGTTGAAGGGTATCGCGTAACCGCGGAGCTCGATCGCACTCATCAGCGAACCCTGCCCTTCCGGTTCTTGTCCCAGTCGAGCCCGGCCCCCTGCACCTTGAACCGAAGCTGCTGTCCGCCAGCCGAAATTCGCTGCACGTTGACCGCGTAAAGCGCCGCACGCATGGATGCCTCGCCATCGTTTCCGCCATCAAGGGCGGCGAGCCGGTCCTCGATCATCCGCAGACGCTCCCCAAAGAAGGCGCGGAGATCTGCATCGTCTGCCGTGTGGCAAACGAAGATGTCGGCGAGTTGCGCCTGCAATTCTGCAGTGCGAGCCAAAGTCGATTTTTCACCGGCGTCGCTCATCGCCCAGCCTCCACAAAGATGTAGCCGTACCCTTCGCCTGTCGCGACGCGCCGCCTGTGATAGGTGACACCAACTGCGATCCGACCACCGGACAGCTCGACCAGCTTGCTCACTGCCGAAACGAGATCGGACGACGCTGCGCGGTGTTCTGCTTGTACGCTGGCGTGCACCAGGTCGCTGGAGACGGTGTGCAAAACGTCTCCGTTCGCAAGGGTCACCGTCAATCCACCGTCTTCTCGCAGCAAGAAAGCAGCCACCTCGTTGGGAGGTAAATCGCCCGGCAGATCAGCGCCGGCGCTGACAGCTATCCGCTTGATCGCATCCGAGATCATGGTGCGACCTCATTGCGGGCGCAGCGACGCTGATCCGCCCATTGCTTGCGCTGCCGCTTGGCTCGCTCGAGGCGGCAAGCTGCAGAACACAACGTCGCTGGCCGGCCCTTGCCGCAGATCACGAACGTGAAGGGCGCTCCACAATGAGCGCAGTGGCGGCTCGCCGGACCGAAGAGATCGAACTGAGGCAGCCGAGTTTCCATCTCAGGCCACCAGCAAAATATTGGTCAGATCGCGGTCGCGCGAATGCTGCGCAACGTTGAAAAGACTCAGGTATTTGCAAAAGCACGACCGGGCGACGCGTCTGAAATCCGTCGTACAGCAAAAAAATCTCTGAATGAGCCCCATGCCGGTCCACGCTCCCAACCGCCTAGAGATCGCGACCGCCCCTCCCCTTGGGCTTTCTCTATTCAATTCCATCTCGTTGCGGACGAATGCCCCACGCGGTCGTCGGGCCCCACGGTCGTAAGGATCAAGGGCACCACGTGGACGAAGGTGGACGTGGGACTGACCGCGTCCACCTTCGACACAGGAGTTCCTTGAAAGGAGGAGATACGCACGGCCTGCGCCGGCCTTGACCTCGCAAGAACACCGAGGAGGCTGACTTCCCGTTGTTGGACGGACCGCTACTTCGCCCTCATTGCACATCGAAGTTTCCCGGCTTCAGGCTTCAGCCAACCGCTTTGCGAAGATCCGAAGCCGCTCCAGGTCGTGAATGATCTGGCTGTAGTTCATCGGCACCAGGCCGTTCCGCGCCGCGAAGGCATCAGCCTCGTACAACAGGCCCATCGCCTGTTCGAAGCTCGCACACAGCGTCATCAATTCCGGGCTCAGCTTCTTGAGGTGTGCTCCTGCCGCAGGCCAGTGACCTTCCGCTCGGCCTCGGCCAACTCCCGCGGCAGCGAGCGCTGGAGCCACATGCTCAGCTCCTGCTGCAACGTCAGTGGCTGTGCTGACGCGATCTCAGACTTGGTCGATGCTGCGTTCATGGAATTCAATCTCCGTTGTGTTTTGCAATGGCTTGGTTTGCTGGTTACTTTCAATCGGGGGAAAAGTGGCCAGCTATCCCTTTGAGAATGCGGCGCATTCCGCCGAACTTCGGCCAATTGCTCTCGGACAGAGCTAGAATCGCGCGCAAGCTTTCAGTGAGTTCGAGCCGATCGGCATGGTCGAGGCGCGCGAGGACCCCGCGATCCGGCAATTTGCTGTGACCCGCCTGCAGATGCCGGCCTGCATCGGACAGCAAAGCTGCCAATCCGCGCTCGCTGATCGGCGCCAAATCTCGTGCCAACCCCTCAGCGAGTGCACGCAGGCGGAGACGACGCAAGCGGCGCTGTGGCGCTGGACGCCGCAGGCCGTTGACCAAGACCTCACGAGCAAACTCGGTTGCCCACGGCTCGAGGCGAACTACCGCTTCGGTGATCTGGTCGGGCAGTTGTGACGGTGTCGCTGTCGGAGGAGAGCTCATTCGGCAGCCACTGCCATCGGCGGGAGCACGACAATTTTCACAGGGAAGCCGAGTTGGCGCTCCCAGGCAATTGCAAGCTGACTGTGAAATTCGTTCTCGATCCGCGAGTGCAGCAGCGCCGATGGCGCCCGCAGCATCACTTCGTCTTCCCAAATCTGGATCAGCTCGACCCGGTTGAAAACGTTGCTCGACAGCCTGCTTTTGACGAAAGTCCAGCGCTGCTGATCCGGATCGCCAGCTTTGGCGTTCAACAACACCACAGGATCTTTAGTAGGATTATAGAAGGATAGGGGGCGGATTTTGCCGCTATTTGCGGAAGAAGTTGCCGCTATCGTGGAAAAATCTGCCTCTGTTTCATGACTGACAGCGGCAGGTTTTGCCGCTGTCAGTGCGATGATAGGGGCGGATTTTGCCTCCGTCGGTTCCTGAACAGCGGCAGGTTTTGCCGCTGTTCGAGACTGAATAGCGGCATATTTCGCCGCTATATCGGCCCATCGCGGATGGTAGCGGTGAGCCCGGCCGACAACTTCAACGTCGAAGTATTGCGCCAACGGCTTACCGGCATCACGCACGGTGCGGAGGCTGAGGCCTAAAATGTTGCTGAGATATTTTTGAGACGGATAGCTGTAGCCCAAACGAAAGTTGATGAGATCAGCCACGGTAAAGACGATCAGACGATGGCTCGGGACCATCGTCACGTCGAACACTGCGCAGCTCCGGAGCTGCGCTTTCCTGATGTCGAAGGCCCGCTCTTCTGAGGAGCGATGATCATCTGCCATCGCTGTCGGCCCGCTCGTTGTTAGCAGAATCAGCCATTCCCCATCTCCGCCTGTTTGACGAAGGCTGACAGCAGCAGACGCTCGCTGCGCTCCGCTTCTTTCAGAACCTCGAATTGCTGTGGCGGCAGATGTCGTTCGATGACCTCTTGGACTATGTCGCGCAAGTCCTGCGGCGCAATCGCGTCCAGTTCGACCGACACATCACCGAAGTTCTTTGAACGCGTATCTGACGACTTCGTGGGGCGAGTCGGGAGGCACCACATATCGATTTGAGCGGGGGTCACTGCGATCCGCTCGAAATGGATTTCCGAGTCGGGCGCGAGTTCCTTCAGCGTCTGTTCGATCTTTTCGCCGGCATTGACTCCGGACGGATCGAAGTCGCCGAGGTGGTAGATGTAGGTGGGACGATCCAGATCGCGGATTGCCTCGGCCGCGCTGTGAAGGAACGACAAGCTCGCATACCCGCGCGCCACCATGAGAGGAACGTCATACTTCGATGTCACCGGAAGGACGACGCCGGCCAGGGCGTCCTTCTCGAGCCAGATCTCGACATAGGCGTCGACGTTCGACCACAACGCCTTTCGATAGAATTGGGCCGTCTCTTCGAGCGCTTCCTGAATGTTGTTGAAGGTGTTGGGTTTGCGTTGCCACCTCGTGTTGTCGGCGAGCCACTGGTACGGCACCCAGCCGGTCCGGCGCATGTGCACCAGATCGGTTTGCACTTTGGTGTAACCGGCCTCGGTCTTCTCAACGACGCCACGGACGGTCGCCTGGTAGTAGACCTGCCGCACCGTCATCGGCTTCATCTCTTTCAAGATGCAGTAGAGGGCCGCGCGACGAGCCTCGACATCAACCTTGGTGGCCCTCCGGCGCTTTATGGGGCTAGCCTGATAAAGTTCATCGACCAGCGACTCCATCAGCCGCTCCATGGCGTTCACCTGCGCCGCCGCCATTTCATGGATTTCGGCATCACTCTTGCCGGCCAATTCGGCAGCAGTCGCGACGGCGCGCGCGGCCTCTTCTTCGGTGAGACCGAGATCGGCGTAGGAAATGGGCGTGCAAACGTCCGCCGCGTTGCAATCGTTCGACGGATCAGATATCTCCGGCACTGCATTCACCAAACTTGGCCGGTGCGCTTTCGTGGCGCCCGGCCATTTTCTTTTGGTTGGTGGGAACGCGGTTCACGCAAATTCTCGGAGTGCAGCCCGGCGCATGCCGTTACGGATGCGCTGGCTCACGCCGGCGCGGGCCATACGCTTGCGGGTGCGCTCAGACTGTTCCGCGCGCTTCTCTGGCGTCCAGAACGCCATATTCCGCGCGCGCATAATCTCGATCGTCTCGGCGGTGTGGTGCTGCCCCCGCTTCATGCTGGCGCCCTCGCCAGCAAGGGGGTGTTTCCTGTGAAACAGATGCCCAGCAAATCCCCGCGCCACCAAACGACGCAGCAATCGATCTCACGATAGACGACCAGGGAAGCGACGACGGGGCGGATCATCATCGCTAAGCCGCCGCGGGCTTGTTCGGAATTCGGATCGTTCGGCCGATCCGGATCACCTTCACATCGCCGTTCCTAATAGCAGCGTAGGCGGCGGTGCGGCTGATGCGCATGCGCGCCGCCCATTCCTCGACCGTCAAGACATGAGGCTGCAAGACCACCTCACTGGACGTTCCGTCATGCTCGGTTTCCATCGCCAGATAGCCTCCGCACAGTTTGAACCCACGTGCACCAATAAAATAATAATTTGCACACATCGACCTAAAACGGCACAGATTTGGTTGCAACTCACATCGTAAGTGTGTACACGTGAACACTCACACGAGACGAGGTTCCAATGGGGAAGAAAGCCAAAGGTCCAGACGGCCGGACTACTACGCCGATCAATCTTCGCGTGGCTCCCGAGCTTCGGGCGCGGCTGGATGCGGCCCGCGCGGCAAGCGGACGAACACTGACCGCAGAGATAATTGCGCGACTGGAGAACTCACTAACGAGCCCCGACGATACGGATCAGACGTTCGTGCCGGGCTTACTTGCCGTCGCTGCAGCTATGAATGCCGCGGGATATTCCGCTGGTTTCGCGTCGACCTTCGATGCCGGCAGGGCTGCAAAATGGTGGGATGAGCCCTTCGCCTTCAGTCAAGCGGTAGCCGCCGCTCAGCACATCTTTGAGGCTTTGCGGCCGCCGGGTGCGGTCGAGCTGCCAGCAGCGTTCAAAGGCACCGCCAAAGGTATCGATGTGCAAGCCTTGATAGGAGCCATGGGCACGGGGATTGCCAACGGCATCCTGGCGGAGATCGCATCCGACGAGCCAACGAGCGCGACAGCGATAGCCCGCGCACCCAAGTTGCGACGCGATCTAGGAAGCGACCTCGTTGCAAGGATTCGCGCGGTTACCAAACAGAAGGCGGAACGCAAATGAAGCGGCGAGAGCACGGCGACGGCGGCATTGATGAACGCGGACCGGACACCTTCCGCCTGCGCTATCGGTTGAACGGCAAGCGCTACTCGAAAACGTTCCACGGCAATCGAGCCGGTGCCAAGACTGAACTCCGTCGCCTAATTCGCAGCGGCGATACCGGCGAACATATTGAGCCGGACCAGATGACCGTCGGCCAGTGGATCGCGCATTGGCTTTCAATTGGTGCGCCGGGCCGCCGAAAGAAGAAGGCCGGTCCACGAACCCACGAGCGCTACAGCGAACTTCTGAATTGCCACGTGGTGCCGACACTGGGTCCGACGAAAATTCAGAAATTGTCTTCGATGGACGTCGATAAGCTGTACGAAAAGCTCGAGCCCACGATGGCTCCCCGCACAGCCCACCATGTGCACACCGTATTCAATGCTTGCCTGAGTGCCGCGACGCGTAAGGGCATCATCTTCGCCAATCCAATTGATCGCGCCGAGAAACTTCCCTCCCCTGGCGAAAGCAACCACGGGCAGGTGCTCGACGAAGAACAGCTAGCACACCTCGTTCAGGGCTTTCGGGACTCGACCCTTTACCCAATCATCGCTATCGCGGCTTACACAGGCGCGCGCCGCAACGAAATACTTGCCCTACGTTGGTCCGATTTGGATCCCGCGAAGAAAACGTTACGGATCGAGCGCGCGCTGGAGAAGACGAAGAAGTTCGGGCGCCGCGTCAAGGAGCCGAAGACGGCACGCGGCCGCCGCACAATAGAGATTGACGCTGGCCTGCTGGCACTCCTGGTTGCTGAACGTGCGAAGCATTTACGCCTCGTGGCCGGCGTGCCCGACGGACTCGACGTTGACCTTTCTCTGGTCCGTTTGCCAGAAGGCGCGCTGATGTTTCCCGGAGCTCCGGACCACGGGGCAATCGATTTGACGCGTTTGCGCGCGCCGCATGTCATCACGCACGAGTTTGTCCGCAACGCCGCCCGCCTCGGCTTCCCGAAGCTGCGTTTCCATGACCTGCGCGGAAGTCATGAAACCATCCTGCTGGACAAGGGCGTGCCGGTACACGTGGTCGCAGCCCGCTGCGGCCACGATCCGGCCGTGCTGCTCCGGACTTATGCAAAGCGAACGCGAAAGGCAGACACCAACGCAGCCGCGGTGATAGCGGATCTGTCAAAAGCCGCACTGCTCTGATCCCCTTCCGTCGAACGTTAGAGGCCGCCCCGTTTCGACCGGGCGGCCTTTGTTTTTGGTCCCCGTGCGGGTTGGGTCCAAGTTGGGTCCAAAATGCCGAGCGTCCTGGTTATGTTCGCACGCTCGAAGAATGTCGAAGCAGGAAAGTTGTTTGTTGTTTCAATATTTTGCTGGCGGATGGAGTGGGATTCGAACCCACGAGAGAGTTGCCCCTCTGCCGGTTTTCAAGACCGGTGCCTTAAACCGCTCGGCCATCCATCCGGGGGTTGATCTACTTGGGTTTTTCGCCGGTAGCAACTCACCACGCCAGCGCCGATGCGATGGCGCGTATCCTGGACGTCAGCTTTGCCGCCCAGACGACGATGATTTAATGAAACGGCAAGTTGTCGGGGGCCGGCAAACGGAGCAGCATCGACCTGTCACAGGCAATCGCTACGCAAGGCTCTGGGGAGGGTCAGCATGCGCGATTCCAAGAACTCGCTGGTGGCAACGAAGATCATCGGACATCCGAACTGCCTAAAGTGCGGCGCCACGATGTGGCTTTCGTCCATCGAGCCGACTGAGGACGAAGACTGGGACCTTCGAACTTTTGAATGTCCGCGTTGCATGAAAGTCCAGCAGCACGAGGTCAAGTTCAAGTAGCAGGGCAAGACGGTCGGAGCCGGCGTCGAGAGCGAAACCGGCTGGGCTTGATCGCGCTGCTAGGGCCCGGGCGATCGACAAGGTCGCCTGGCCACCCTGGACCGTTCTCGCTCAGCCGCATTAGAATGCCGGTTCGATCTTCCCGGAGGATGGCCATGAAACGATTTGCTCTTGCACTGCTCGTGTTCTCTTTCTCGACAGGTGCGGCTCTGGCGCAATCTTGCGCGACACAAGCGGTCAGCAAGGACGGAAAGCCGCTCGCCGGTGCCGCCAAGACGAGCGCGATCAAAAAATGCTGCCAAACCGCAGCCGTCAGCAAGGAAGGCAAGCCGCTCTCCGGCGCTGCGAAAAAGAGCTTCGTCAAGAAATGCGTCAGTGAAAGCTGACGGGCGGCAAGCGCCATTTTTGCTACTTGGCGCCCGGGCGGTCGACAGATCGCCCGGGCGTCCCGCGAGATCGTCACCGAGGGCACTGTAGCCGTTACTCGGTCTAGGTGCGTCCACACGGGACGCGCTGGCGCTCGCTCTTCCGCGCGTTAACCGCAAATCCAGCGCAGCCGCGGCCCTTTTTCGCCCGGCCGGAAGGGCAGTCGTTTCCAGCATGAGCCGTAGCCGTGGGCGCGTTCAGGTTGCGCGCACGCGTCCCGTCCCCATCCCGGCAATTCGCCGCCACAGAATTGAGCGGGCGACAGGCCGCGGGTCCAATAGCGATCGTAGCGATCCTGCGCCGACGCGTTCGATGACACGACAAGCGCCATCGCAACGACAGCGCCCGGCCCGAGCTTGGTCCACATCATGGCCTCCGAAGCTGATCTTTGCAGGATACAGGATCAGGTGCGGCACCGCCACGGCCGGTTGCGGCCAGACCAACGGCCTTGGGAATGGAGCAGAAAGTGTGCGCTGGCGGTCGAGTCTCGACCGGTCGCGGCTTGTAGGGGACGTCGGGATTAGCCTTACGCTCATTTCCCTCTATGACGGATAGGCAAGGCATGTCCGTCATGCAAATTTCAACGAGAATCGGATTGATCGAATGCCGATTTGGCAGCATCGCATAACGTCGTTTCGTTCGCTCAACTGGGCGCCGGCTTGTCTGCTGGCGCTCGTTTGCGGCGGCGTTGCCACGGCTGCGGAGTTCGCCTTCAGCCCCTTGATCGGGACGAGCGTGCCATTCGCAGCCTATTTCCCGGCAGTTGTGGCGGCCGCGCTGTTGGGCGGAGCCATCGCCGGCACTCTCACCGTCCTGATTGCGGTTGTCGTCGTGTGGTGGGCCTTCATCCCACCCTACTACGAGTTCGGCATGCTCGACAGGCTTCAGTCGACCAACGTCGCACTGTTCGCGCTATCGGCATTCGCGACCGTATGGATTGCCTATCGCTATCGCCAAGCGGCGCGTCACGACACAAAACACGACTGACGCCATCGCCAGGCCTGAAGCGATTTCATTCGCAATCGCTGATCTAGAGCCCGCCGCCGTCACGTCGCGCACAAGTCAGCGATCGGCAAATCGGAAACGCTCCCGGACTGTATTCGGCTGCTCAGCTTTGCAGCATTGGCCGCCGCAGTGGTGCCATGCGCCGCACATGAGGGACCAGACGTATTCGCTGCGTCTTGATATACTTGGGCTTTCTGCCTGGCCGCGGGGGCAAACCAGCCAAAATGAAATTCGCGCACTTCTCTCATGTCTGGGGCAAGCCCGGCATGACGCCACATCAGCGCTACGAGCAGCTCTGGCGTGAGCTTGCTCTGTGCGATGAACTTGGCTTCGACTACAGCTTCTGCGTCGAGCACCATTTCCAGCCTCACGAGAGCTGGATGTCGTCGCCGGCGCTCTACGCGGTCGCCGGTGGCATGCGCACGAAACGGCTGCGCGTCGGCTCGATGGGATTCATCGCGCCGCTCTATCATCCGCTGCGGCTCGCCGAGGACATTGCCATCGTCGACCAGATGCTCGGGGGCCGCTTCGAATGCGGCCTGGTGCCGGGCATCAGCGCGGGATTCTTCAAACCGTTCGGCATCGACTACAACTTCCGCAAGTCGCCGACGCTGGAGTTCGTCGCCTATCTGCGCGCGGCCTACGGCGACAAGCAGCCGTTCGCGTTCCACGGCGACAACCACAACACCGACAGCGCGCTGATCGCCGTGCCGCCGGTGCAGCGGCCCCATCCGCCGCTCTGGATGATGAGCCGCGATCCGCAGACGCTGGAGTTCTGCGCCAAGGAGGGCATCAACACCGGTTTCTTCATCATGGTGCCGCGGAAGCAGGCGCGGCCGCGCTATGAGAAATATCTCGCCGACTGGAAAAGCCACGGCCATCGGAACAAACCCAACGTCGCCTACAGCACGGTGGTCTACGTCGACGAGACGGACAAGAAGGCGCTCGACACCGCGCTGTTCCGGGCCAGCCGCGCCTATGAGGGCCTGCTGCCGGTGAAGACGCCCGGCGAAAGCTTCGAGAGCCGGCTCGCCAACCAGATCGCGCTGTTCGAATCGCGCGGCGAGGCCGCCGCCGCGAGGCTCACAGCGAGCCTGTTCGACGCCGACTACATCATGGCCAACGATCTGGTGTTCGTGGGCTCGGCCGAGACCGTGACGCGGAAGCTGCGCGCCGCAGCCGAGGAAGGCTTCTTCAACACCTTCATGGGCGAGTTCAACTTCGCCGACCTGCCCGAGCCGGACCTGATGCGCTCAATCAGGCTGTTCGGCGAACAGGTGATGCCGAAGCTCCGCGATTACGAGCCGTTCTGAGGGCCGGCCCGGCGCGACGGGCATACGTCGCGGCGTTGCATCGCCTCGACGTATGCGGCGATAATCCTCGGCGCCGGGTGTCGTTCAAAGGATGCAGCCCTTGAAAGCGCCGAAGAAGAAAGCCGTCACTTATCCGCGGGACCTCGTCGGCTACGGCCGGCATCTGCCGGACCCGAAATGGCCGGGCGGCGCGCGCCTCGCGCTGCAGATCTCGCTGAACTACGAGTGCGGCGGCGAGATGAACCTGTTGCACGGCGACAAGGTGTCGGAGGGCATGCTCACCGACATCGGCTTTCCGGCCGTCAAGGGCATGCGCAGTCCCCTGGTCGAATCCTCGTTCGAATACGGCAGCCGGCTTGGTGTATGGCGGCTCCTGAAGATTTTCGAGGAGCGCAAGATCGTCATCGGCGTGCTCGCCGTCGCGACCGCGCTCGAGAAGAACCGCGAGGTGGCGGCAGCCATGGTCGAGGCCGGCCACGAGATCGTCAGCCATCATTATCGCTGGATCGACTATCAGCATGTGCCAATCGCGGTGGAGCGCAAGCACATCAAGCTTGCGGTCGAGACTCTGACCGAGATTGCAGGTACGAGGCCGGTCGGCTGGATGACCGGGCGCCCGAGCCCCAACACGCGGCGATTGCTGGTCGAGGAAGGCGGTTTCCTCTACGACCGCGATGCGATCAACGACGAGCTGCCCTACTGGGTCGAAGTCGCGGGCCGGCAGCACCTCGTCATTCCATATTCCTATGAGACCAACGACAACCGCTTCGACAGCAACATCGCCTTTGCCACGTCCGACGATTTCACCACCTACATGAAAGACACCTTCGATACGCTCTATCGCGAAGGCGCGAGCGAGCCGCGGATGATGTCGCTTGCGCTGCATGACCGGCTGATCGGCCGGCCCGGCCGCGCCGCGGGGCTCGCGCGCTTTCTCGACTATGTGTTGGAGCACGACGGCGTGTGGATCTGTCGCGGCGTCGATATCGCTCGGCACTGGATGACGCACCATCCGGCGCCCGCCGCCGGCAAAGCCGACAAGTGAATGAGCGCCAATGACATGGAACCCGCCCACGCCATCCGCCCGATAAGGCCTGCGCCCGAGGAGCTGATCGCGCGGGCACGAGCGATGATTCCCGCCCTCGCCGCGCGCTCCGTTGCTCAGCAGAAGAACCGCCACGTCCTGCCGGAGATCATGGCCGAGATGCAGGAGGCCGGCTTCTTCCACGTGCTGCAACCCCGACGCTGGGGCGGCTACGAGATGGAGCTTTCGAGCTTCTACGACATCCAGATGGCACTCGGCGAAGGCGACATGTCGGCCGGCTGGGTTTACGGGACGCTTGGCGCCGTATCGTGGTTCATAGGCTTGATCGACGATCGGGCGGCGCAGGAGGTGTGGGGCAGCGACCCTGATGTGCTGATCTGCTCGTCGACGATGCCGGCCGGCAACGCCGCGGCGGTCGATGGCGGCGTGCGGCTCTCGGGGCATTGGCGTTATGCCAGCGGCTGCGTCTACGCCGGCTGGGCGCTGCTCGGCGGCTTCGTCAACAGTCCGGGCGCCGCGCCCGACTATCAGTTTTTCGTGGTGCCGCGGAAGGACTACAAGACGGTCGACAACTGGCAGGTGGCAGGTCTGCAGGGCACCGGCAGTATCGACGTCATTCTCGACGACGTGTTCGTGCCGGCGCACCGCATCCAGCGGCTGCAGGACAATTTTGCCCTCAAGGGCGCCGGACAAGCGGTGAACACCGCGCCGCTCTACCGCCTGCCGTTCGGGCAGATCTTCGTGCGCGGCGTTTCGACCGCGGGCATCGGGGCGCTGCAGGCGATGCTGAACGCTTTATTGAGCCACGGCCGGATCCGCGTGAGCCGCGCTGGCGGGCGCTCGGCGGAAAATCCGTTCGTGCAGCTTCTGTGTGCCGAGACCGCGGCAGCGATCAGCGAGATGCGGGCGACTCTGCATCGCAATTGCCGCTCGCTCATGGACCACGCCAATCGCAATGAGACCCCGCCCCTGGAGCTCCGGCTGCAGTATAAATTCGAAGCATCGTCGGTAATGGAGCGTTGCACGCAACTCGGCGCGCGCCTCTACAAGGCAGCGGGCTCCTCAGGACTCTCCGATGAACTACCGTTCGGCCGCATCCTCAACGACCTGATGGCCGCGCGACAGCACATCTCGAACCAAACCGAGTACTACGGCAGCAACTGGGGCGGCGTGCTGTTCGGCCTGGAGAACAAGGATTTCTTGCTCTGAGCGCTCATGTCACAGCGCGAAGCCGTACTGGCGCGGCTTGCCAGCACGCCGTGATTTCGGCCGCGCTCGCCACCTGGCCAAAGAACGCGTCGATGTTCTGAAGCGTCATGTCGTGCGCGGCCTGATTGAATGTCGCGGTGCAGTCGCTGCTGAACACCACATAGTAGTCGCGCAGGAAGGCCTGCCGCGCCGTGGTCTCGACGCAGACATTGGTGGCGACACCGGTCATGATCACGGTGCAGATGCCCCTGGAGCGCAGCACCAGATCGAGGTCGGTGCTCTCGAAGGCGCCGTAGCGGTGCTTGGTGACGATCACCTCATCCGGCTCGGGCCTCACCTCGTAGAAATCGCCGTTCCAGGCGTTGGGCTCGCAGACCGGAATGGTGAGATAGGCGCCATTCCGGCGCCGCTCGGCTTGTTCCAGCCAGCTTTCCGACAGGTACCAGTTCGGCCCGGTGTTGTAGACGTTCTTGATCCAGACAAGCGGTACCTTGGCGGCGCGCGCCGCGGTGATGAATTGCGCAAGCCGCGGCACCATCTTTTGCACGAGCGTGACGTCGCGGCCCTCGCGGTGCATGGCGCCGCCTTCGGCGCAGAAGTCGTTCTGCATATCGACAATCAGCAAAGCGCAGTGCTGCGGCCGAACCTTGTCGGTGAGCGTCTTCAGCATGGTCATGCCTCACGGCTTGTAGATCATGACATTGATGTCGAACGGCTTGATCATTTTCTGCTTCACGGCGATGTCGAGATTGGCCTTCAGGCTTGGCACATTGAAGTCGGACTCGAATCGCGGCAGCGATACGTCCTTCACCACCTCGGGCTTCATGCCGGTGAACTTCGCCACCCACCCGTCGCGCTCCTCTTTCGACACGGCATTGATCTCGGCCGTGGCACGGTCGATGGCGCGTTTGAAACGCTTGACCACGTCGGGATTGGCCTTGATCCAGCTTTCCTTGGCGAAATAATTGGAGACATCCATGTTGGGCACGGTCTCTTGATACGGATAAGCCAATATCTTGGCGGCGCCCGATTTGGTCATGAAGGTCACGAACGGCTCGACATTCCACACCGCGTCGACCCGCTTCTGGGCCAGCGCATCGGCCATCTGTGGGAACGGCACCTCGAGGAATTCGATCTTGCGGCGGTCGACGCCCTTCTTGTCGAGCCACTCGAGCATATGGACGTAGTTCACGCTGTTGATCAGGCCGGCGGATATCCGCTTGCCGGCGAGATCCTGCGGAGTCTTGATCGAGTCATCGTTGCGCACGAGAACACCAGAGTTGTCCGGCGGCTCGGCCCGGATGCGATTTTGCCCGGTGACGAACATCAGATCGAGACCGTTGCCGCGGGCGACGATGGGCTCGAAGATGGAACTGGCTCCGATCTCAGCGCTGCCACCGAACACTGCCTCGATCGCGACCGCGCCCTGCGCGACAGGAGTCCATGTCACGTTGAGGTTCTCGTCGGCGAAATAGCCCTTCTCCTTGGCGATCAGGAGCGGCGTAAAGTTGGCGATCGGAATATCGATGACGCGGATGGTCGCTGGCGGCGGCTTTTGTTGAGCGGCCGACGGCTGCGCCAGCAGGGTAAGCGGCGCGGCAAGCGCCAGGCACATGGCAAACACGCGGGAAACCGATACGCAGGGCATGGCTCTCTCCTGTTCGACTATCTTCGGCCGCTGCTCTCCTGATGCCAGCGGATCATCTTGGACTCGACGAAAAGAAACAGCCGGTTCAGCACATAGCCGAACAGCGCGAGCGTAAAGATGCCGGCATACATGTCCGGCACTTTGAAAGTGCGCTCGGCGAGCAGCGTGAAATAGCCAAGCCCGTCGTTGGACACGATCATCTCGGCGAGGATCGCCAGGATGAGCGAGATCGCGAGGCTGATGCGCATGCCGGTCAGGATATTCGGGGCTGCGGCCGGCAGCACCACCTCGCGCAAGGTCTGCATGGTGGTGAGACCCAGCGTGCGTGCGGTGTCGAGCTGGACCGGGTCGATGGCGCGCACGCCGCTATACGTGTTGAGCAGGATCGGAAACAGCGAAGCAACGAGAATCAGCGTGACCTTCATCTCGCTGCCGATGCCGACGAACAGCACCAGCACGGGCAGATACGCAGGCCCCGGTACCGGCCGAAAAATCTCGACGAGCGGCTCCAGGAGATTGAAGAACACCCGGTAGTAGCCCATCGCGATGCCGAGCGCGATCCCGAGCACCACCGCGAGCCAGTAGCCCAGCATCTGCCGCCACAAGGTCGCGAGCAGATGATAGATCAGCGTGCCATCAACGATGTTGTCGTACCAGGCCTCGAAGATCCGCGTCACCGGCGGCCAGGTCGGCGTATGCATGATGTAAAGCGCGGAGAACTGCCAGAAGCCGAGCAGCAGCAGGATCAGGATGACGCCTGAGCCGCGGGACGTCTCGAGCCAGCGCACAATCGGCCCGCTCACGACACGGCCTCCCGCGCGGTGGTCACCTGCCTGGCCATCAGATTGTAGAGATGGGCGCGCAGTTCGAGATAGGTTGGGTCGCGCCTGGTTTCCACTTGATTGCGCGGATAAGACAGCGGCACATTGACCACCTCGGCGACCGAGCCGGGCGAACCGCTGAGCATCACCACCCGCTGCGCCACGTAGAGCGCTTCATCGAGATCGTGGGTGACGAACAGGATCGTCAGCCCGTAGTCCTGCCAGAGCTTCAAGAGAAGGTCTTGGAGTTCGACACGCATCATGGCGTCGAGCGCGCTGAACGGCTCGTCCATCAGGAGGATTTCCGGCCGGCGCGCCAGCGCACGCGCGATGGCGACGCGCTGCTGCATGCCGCCGGAAAGCTGGTACGGATAGTAGTCGGCGAACGGTGCGAGACCGACGACCTTGAGCTGCTCGCGCGCTACGCTCTCGGCCTCGACGCGCGACACGCCTGGACGATACTTCAGCCCGAGGCTCACGTTTTGCAGCACGGTTTTCCAGGGGAAGATCGACTTGGTGTACTGCTGGAAGACGTACATCATCTCCGGACGCGGCGCGGTGACGACCTCGCCCTTCAGCCGCACGGTGCCCGAGGTCGGCTGCGACAGGCCCGCCGCGATGTGCAGCAGCGTCGACTTGCCGCAGCCGGACGGCCCGATCAGCGCCAGGAACTCCTTCTGGTGAAGCGCGAACGAGATGTCCTTGCAGGCCGCGCGGCCATGCGCGCTGAACTCCTTGCCGAGATGATCGATCGAAAGATATTCCGTCATCACGCGCTGCGTTCAGCCGCCCACAAGCTTGCGCATTTTCCAAGCAATTAGCGTGCCGCCTATGCGATGCCGTCGTCAACGACTTTTGGCGCGGAGTTGACCGTTTTGCGACGCGGGTCCCCACAACATCGGTTCAGCGGCGTGGTCGGGCCAAGCCCAGACAGCGGTCGCCTTGCAGGCAGAATTCGCGGCCCGGACGATCCGTCATAAAAGATTCGATATACCCGCCCTTGCGCTGCGTCACATAGACGGTGCGGCCGTCGGCGCCGCCGAACGCCAGGTTGCTGGGCTCGGCCGCAGTCAACGGAATCTCTCGCTCCTGCCTGCCGCTCGCATCAAGGATCACCACGGTGCCCTTGAGCATGCGCGTGACAAAGAGCCGGCCGTCGATATCGCTGCGGATGCCGTCGATGTCCTGGCCGTCGAATTTCTTGACCAGCCGCGGCGCGGCCAAGGTCGTGCCTTCGATGCGATAGGCCCAGATTTCCAGCGTTTCGGACTCTCCGACATAAAGTGTCTGGCCGTCCGGACTGAGATCGAGGCCGTTGGTGGTAGTCATGGCACGAGGACTTGTCATGATCTCGCCCGACACCGTGCCGTCGGCTGCGCGCGAAATCTTCCACACCCGCCCGTCGCGCCGCTTCCAGTTCGGATCGCTGGCGTAGATCGTGCCGTCGGCGGCGATGGTCATGTCGTTGGGCTGATTGAATTGATTGGAATGAAAGTACGTGGCCAGCGCAGTGCTGCCGGGCGCGGCCACGAAGATGTTGTGCTTCTTGTAGTCGGCGATGAACATCCGACCGTCACGAGCGAAGCGGATCGAGTTGCCGATGCTGCCTTCAGGCAGTGTCAGAAACAGTTCGGATGCATTCGCGCTCGGCTTCAGGCGCCCGATGGTGCCGGCCCTCTGGAAGTTCACGACATAAAGATTGCCGGCCGTGTCGACGGCTGGCCCTTCGATACCAAAGGTATATTCGCCGCTCCGCGCGATCTGCCGGCTCTGAAACAGTACAGGTTCGGCCGCAACGAGGCCGCCCGCGAACAATGCGCCGAAGCTACAAAGAATCCAGGTTGCGCGTCTCAAGGTAATATCCATCGCCATCCGCGCATTCGCCGTTCAGGAAGATATCCGCCGGTCGGTAGATGCGGCTGAAACCAGGTTTCTCTTGGGCGTTTTTGTCGACCACCACAACAACATGACCTGAAGGAATCGCCCCGCAAAGCTTGCCACTGCGGTCACGGAAGCCTCGCTCGACGCGGCCAAGCCGCACGCGCATGCGCTGGCCGGGCACCATGGTGGCGACCAGGTTGTCGACGGTGTCGAGCAGCCGCCGATAGGCTGCATCCTTGAGCAATTCCCGACCATCGGGCGGCATGACCTTCTCGCGGCCCAGGCCGCGCAGGCGGGCACGCAAGCGACCGGATTCCGGGTCGCCGGGATAGACCCAACCATCCTGGGACAACACAAACCGTAACGCCACAATATCGCGTTGTTCGGAACTCTGCTGCGGCTTGAGGCCAAAGTCGGAGTGGCATCCAGAGCAGTGCTTTTCGACGAGATCGGTGCGTAGCTGCGTCAGCCGCTCGCGGTTGCCTTTGTCTTTCGTGACATAGCCAACGAGTTCGTCGATCTGCAGATCGCTGCGCACGTTGCACGGCAAAGGCTTGGCCTTCGCGTCGGCGTCCTTGTCGATCCGGATGATGGTCGCGTTCTTGTCCTCGACCAGCCAGATCGCACCATCCGACGCAACCGTCATGCCGACCGGCGCGCCTTGCGGCCGCACGCCGTTCACGCGATGCCATTCGCCGATCAACTCGGTGAAGGCCGCGGCTGGCACCGCCTTCTCGCGATCGGTCTGGAACGGCCGCGACGGCTCGGCCGCACAGCTCAAGTTGTAGTGTACCGGCGCAGGATGGATGACCGGAAAGCCTTTGGCATCGACGTCATAAAAAATCACCCGGCTGCCGGCCGGCCGGTAGCCGTGGAGACCAACGATCAGCTTGCCGTTCAATTCAGGAAACCGGCTGCCCTGGTAGTACAGCATGCCGAGCGGCGCGCCATGCGGCGGCAACAAAGAATATGGCGCGCGATAGGCCGCGCCATTGTTGCAAAAATCTTTGTAAGGGCCGCTCGCCTGCAGGAGCGTCTTGAATTCCTGACTCGCGGTCGAAAGGTCGTAGCAATAGGGCCAGCCGTAGTGCCTGCCCCGCTGTAGCGCGTTGATCTCCTCGTTGGGCTTCAGCGGGTCTTCGAGATCGCGCGCGTTCTCGGCCTGCAGAAATGCGAAGCCAGCGTCGGGGAACTCCGGATGGACAGCGAGCGCCATCGAATTGCGAAGCCCACGCGCGAATATCTCGCGCGGCGGATTTGGATCGCCGGGCTTCAGCGCCGGAAAGATACCGCCAGTTGGCGGCGTGAAAGCCCAGATCGCGGCGAGTGGGGAAGCGCCCTCGCCTGCGGCGCAAGGCTTGTTGGCCGGGCCCTTGGCGACACAAGCATCGGTCGGCGCGCCGACATTGACGTAAAGGCGGCCGGTCTTGTCGAAGACGAAGGCCTTCATCAGGTGGACGCTTTCGGCGACCTTCGTGCCGTCCGGCAGCGTGATGTTGCGCGATGGCAGGCCTTGAACGACAGTCTCGACGGTGTCTTTGGGCGTCGCGGCCAGCGGATCGAAGCGGAAGATCGTTTCGGTTGTCGAGCTGTAGACCTTCCGATCCAGCCCGATCACAAGCCCGAACGGATAGTCGACGCGCTCCAGCAGCACCTTGATGCGGCGTCCCGCAGGTTGCGCCGGATCAAACAACAGCAAGCGTCCCTTGAAGGCCCCCCAGGCGCCCATGTCTGCAACGACGAAAAGATCGTGGCCGGGGATTTGGACAATCGATCGTGGAAACTGCAATCCATCGTCCCGGCTGGCGGCAAGGCCCGCGCAATATCCGGCGCGCGTGCCGATCCGCAGCTTCGGATAGTCGTAAGGCGCAGCACCGCAACGCTCTGCGCCGGTTGCGTAGCGGCCCGGCTTCGGGGCTTGCGCCAGCGTCCACTCGTGCGTTCCTTCTTGCCCAAACGACGCGGCAATGGATGCCATCATGGCTAAACACAAAAGGGCTGCGCGTTTCATGATTCAGGGATGCGAGTGAATCTCATGACGATGTAGCATCGAGCGGCAAACAACGCTTAACTGACATGACCCGGAACGGAAAGCCGGCAAGAACCGTGAATAACATCAAAAGGGAGCACCCGACCGGATGGCACCGCACATTGCGATCATCGGCGCCGGCATGGGCGGGCTGACGCTCGCCTCAGCGCTCGCTCGCCACGGCATCACGACGCGGATCTACGAACAGGCCAAGGGTTTCGTCCGGCTGGGAGCCGGCATCCAGATGAGCCCCAACGCCATGAAGGTCCTGCGCGGCATCGGACTCGAACAGCGCATTCGCGCGCGGGCGTTCCAGCCGCAGTCCTGGACCAACCGCGACTGGGACACCGGCGCGCTGACCAACGAACTGCCGCTGGGTGCGCAAGCCGAAGCCAAATACGGCGCGCCGTACCTCCTGATGCATCGCGGCGACCTCCATGAGGCGCTGGCGTCGCGAGTGCCCCAAGAACAGATCGCGCTCGACAAGAAGCTGATCGACCTGGATTGGCGTTCCGGCGGCGTTACGCTGCGCTTTACCGACGGCAGCAGCGTCAAGGCCGACGCCGTGGTCGCAGCCGACGGCATCCACTCGCGCGTCCGCGAGCTATGGCTTGGCCAGGAGAAGGCCAACTACACCCGCCGGGTCGCCTACCGCACCACGTTTCCCGCCGCACTGCTCAAGGGCTTTGAAATCGATCAGTGCTGCAAGTGGTGGGGGCCGGACCGCCACATCGTGATCTACTACGTCACAGCGAACCGCGACGAGGTCTATTTCGTCACCAGCGTGCCGGAGCCGGAGTTCACCGTGGAATCCTGGTCGGCCATCGGCGATCTCGGCAAGCTCCGCGCGGCATTCACAGGCTTCCATGAACAGGTGCAGCGCGTGGTGCAAGCCTGCCCCAGCGTGCACAAATGGGCGATCGTCGACCGCGATCCCCTGCCCGCCTGGAGCAATGGCCCGATGGTGCTTCTCGGCGACGCAGCGCATCCCATGACGCAATACATGGCGCAAGGTGCGGCGACGGCGATGGAGGACGCCGTGGTGTTGAGCCGCTGCATCGCCGAGCAGCCGCAAGACTTGCCGGCGGCTTTCGCGCGCTTTGCCAAAGCGCGGCGCGAACGCACCGCGCGCATTCAGGGCACCTCGCAGCAAAACACCTTCATGCGCCAGCCGACCAATCCGGACTGGGTCTATGGCTACGACGCCTGGAGCGAGCCGCTGCCGGAATACGCCTGACGCGACCTGTTATGGCCTGACCGGCTTGAAATCCTGATCGGGAAAGCTCGAGGCATCTGGCGCCTTGATGACGACGAAACCGACATTCGCCGCCTGATGGCAGGCGTTGCAGCCTTCCGAGAGCTGGCCGAATGCCTTGACGAACTGGGCGCTATCCTTCGCGTCGATTGCCTGCTCAACGTCGGCCATCGGCCCCTTCTCGACCGCTTCAACCATGCCACCGAGCGGCAAGCCCTTCCAGCGCGGCCAGGACTGCACCACCCGGTCAAGCGCCTCCTGGAGCTGATGCAATTCATACTTCGCGAGCGGCCAGTTCGCCTCGCGGCCGGCAAGCATGATCTTGGCGTGCCGTGGCTGGATGGTCGCGGTCATGAGATCGCCGACGCCGGGCCGGTAAGCCTGCGGCGGTTGCGGCGCTTGCGCTGCCGCCGTGATCACAGCCGCAACCAAGCTCAAGCCAACAAGCACGCTCCCCGCCAACAGCCGCTTCATGGCGTCACTCCCGCGAAAACTCACTCCTGCATCGCGACATCGCGCTTCGCCCGCAATGCCGGCAGCGCGATGATGAGCATCAGCACCGCCGCCCCGATCAGGAACGCCGCCGACAGCGGCCGGGTGAAGAACACCGAGACATCGCCGAAATTGATCATCATGGCGCGCCGCATCTGCTCTTCCATCATCGGGCCGAGAATAAAACCGAGAATGAGCGGTGCCGGTTCGCAGTCGAGCTTGATCAGAATGTAACCGACCGCTGTGAGCGCCGCGAGCACATAGACGTCGAATATCTTGTTGTCGACCGTGTAGACGCCGATGCAGCAGAACACGAAGATCGCCGGAAACAGCAGCCGATACGGCACGGCGAGAAGCTTCACCCAGAGCCCGATCAGCGGCAGGTTCAGCACCAGCAGCATCAGGTTGCCGATCCACATGCTGGCGACGAGGCCCCAGAACAGCTCCGGCCGTTCGGTCATCACCTGCGGGCCGGGCTGGATGCCCTGGATCATCAGCGCGCCGATCATCAGCGCCATGGTCGGGTTGGACGGGATGCCGAGCGTCAGCATAGGAATGAACGAAGTCTGCGCGCCGGCATTGTTGGCGGATTCGGGCGCCGCCACGCCGCGAATGTCACCCTCGCCGAAATGGCGCGGGGGCTTGGCGATCTTCTTCTCGAACATGTAGGCGGCAAACGAGGCGAGCAGCGCGCCGCCGCCCGGCAGTATGCCGAGGATCGAGCCGAGGCCCGTGCCACGCATGATCGACCAGAAGCTCGTCTTAATGTCGTCGAGCGACGGCAGGACGCTGCCGATCCGCTCCTTGTAGACATCGGTCTTGTCGGTATGCTCCAGATTCATCACCACGTCGGTGATGCCGAAGAACGCCATGGCGAGCGCGACGAAGCCGATGCCGTCGGCCAATTCGGGCGCACCGAAGGCGAAGCGGATCGAGCCGGAATTCACATCCGTGCCGACCAGCCCCAACAGGATGCCGAAACACACCATGGCAATCGCCTTGATCACCGAGCCGCGTGCCAGCACCACGGCAGCGATCAAGCCGAACACCATCAGGGAGAAATACTCGGCCGGGCCGAACTTCAGCGCGACGTCGGCGAGCGGCGGCGCGAAATAGCCGACCACCAGCGTCGAGATACAACCGGCGATGAACGAGCCGATCGCCGAGATGCCGAGCGCCGGCCCGGCGCGTCCCTTGCGCGCCATCTGATGGCCGTCGAGCGTGGTGACGACCGAGGACGACTCCCCCGGGATGTTGACCAGGATCGCCGTGGTCGAGCCGCCGTACTGCGCGCCGTAATAAATGCCGGCCAGCATGATGAGCGCGGGCGCGGGTCCAAGCCCGAACGTGAACGGCAGCAGCATCGCGACCGTCGCGACCGGACCGATGCCGGGAAGCACACCGACCAGCGTGCCGAGGAAGCAGCCGATGAAGCAGTAGATCAGGTTCTGCCAACTGAGCGCGACGCCGAGGCCGAAGGCGAGATTGCCAAGCGTTTCCATCGCTCAGAACTCCGGCCAGAGCTGGATCGGCAGGCCGAGGAGCCAGGCGAACACGCCGACCGAAAACACGATCAGCAGAACGATAAGACCCGCGATCTCCAGCGGCTTGCTCTCGGCCGACGCAAACGCCGCAACCGCCACCAGCGCTGTGACTGCCGCGACCAGCCCGAAATGCGCCAGCACCACGCCGAACAACGAGATAGCAATGATGCTGATCAGGATCGGCCGAGCCTGCAGACGCGGCACCGGCGGGCCGTCGATGGCAAACGACCGGACAGCAATGATCAGACCAAGACCGGCCAACAGCGCGCCCACCAAAGTGGGAAACAGCGCCGGTCCCATGCGGTGCATGTTGCCCATGTTGTACTGGGTGGACAGCAGCATGAAGCCCAGGGCCACGGCGATGAAGAACAGGCCGGCCCAGAAATCCTTCGGTGCACGAATTCGCATAATTCTTACTCCGCCTCATCCTGAGGAGCATTGCGTAGCAATGCGTCTCGAAGGATGGGGCGGCCCCATGCTTCGAGACGCGACCTACGGTCGCTCCTCAGCATGAGGCCGGGAGAGAATGGCGCAATACGGCGAGGAATCACGATCAGTCCGCCCTGATCTTCGCCTTCGCAACAATGTCGCTGAGCTGCGTCGCGGTCTTTTTCACACGGGCGTCAAGCTCCGCCGGGCTCGACGGAATGGTCTCGACACCGCCCGTCGCGAAGCGCTCCTTGACGTCGGGCGCACCAAGGAGCTTCACCACCTCGGCGTTGAGCTTATCGACGATCTCCTTCGGCGTGCCCTTCGGCGCGATCAGCAGCGTCCAGTTCGACAGGTCGACGTCCTTCACGCCCTGCGACTGCAACGTCGGCCATTCCGGATTAAACTTCGACGGCTGCGCACCCGTCACCGCGATCACCCGCAGACGTCCTGCCTTCACTTGCGGCGCCACCGATGAACTCGCCAGCACGCCGATCGGAATGTCGCCCGCGGCGAGCGCGGCCGCTGCCGGCGCGCCGCCCTTGTAAGGAATGTGTTGGTACTGCGTGCCGGTGTTGAGCGCGAGCCACTCCATCGCGATCTGGTTGACGCTGCCGTTGCCCGGGGTCGCATACGAAATGCGGCCGGGCTGCGCCTTGGCCGCGGCCAGCACATCAGCCACGGACTTGTATGACGTGCCGGCATTGGCCGCCAGCACCATCGGCGCGTCGCTGATCGTGGCGATCGGCTCGAAGTCCTCCCATTTGTAGGGCATGTCCTTGAACAGCGACGGATTGACCGAAACATCGCCGACGGTGGCCATCACAAGGGTGTAGCCATCCGGAGCCGACTTGGCGCCGGCCGTCATGGCGATGAAGCCGTTGCCGCCGGGCCGGTTCTCGACCACCACCTGCTGGCCCCAGGCCTCCGTCAGCTTGGCGCCAACGATGCGCGACGCGATATCGGCGATGCCGCCCGGCGCATAGGGGACCAGAATATGGATCGGCTTCGATGGATAGGTCTGCGCGGAGCTCTGCGTGGCCATGGGCCCCGTCAGCGCAAGCCCCATAATCATCGCTGCCAGTATCCGCCGCATTCCATCCTCCCGCGCTGTTTTTATCCGGCCTAACCCTGCATGACACGGCGGCTTTTGCAATCCTGGAAATGACCCGGCCGGCGCGTCATTGACGCATCGGTGGGTTCAGTTCCGAGCCGCGGTCGGATAACTGTGGTGGCTCGTCACCGTCGAAAGGATTCTGCCATGAGCGCCGCAAAAGCCAGAAAAGCCAAACCGGCGCGCACCAAAGCGAAGGCCAAGGTCAAACGCGCAAAAGTCAAAAGCACTAAAGTCAAACGCGCCGGGCCCAAAAGCGCGAAGACAAAGACCGATACAAGACGCGCCAAGCCGACGAGTGCCGCACCGCAGATGGCGAGGCCGTTCCGTTTCACGGCCGCGCACACCGTGCAAATCCGATTTCCCGGCGAGAAGAAGCCGGAGAATTTCCGCGTCGACGACATGGTCGAGGCGACCATCGCGACGCTCAGCGGGGAGAAGAAGCTCTATTACCAGTATCGGCTCGTCAGCAACGACAAGACCGGCCCGGGCGGCGCTGAACGCCACTTCTGGTTTTTCGACCCGAAGCCAGTCGGCCTGCCCGATCCGATCGGCCCGAGCCTGTGGGCGCCGACAGACGAGCAAACCGTGGATGGCCACGAGGTCGTTGGCGCCTGCTCCGGGAATTTCAGCACCCGGAGCGTGACGAGCTACGACGGCTCGGGCTCCCGCCACGTGGTGAAGCTCGGCGGCGAGCCCAAGCAACCGAAGCACCGCATGCGTCTCGAGTTGAACGGCAAACGCGAGTTCTGCGAAAGCCTCGAGGTTACGGTCGGGAAGAACGACATGCTGACAGTGGCGGGTTGATCTCTCCCGCCGCTATTTGGCTTTCTCGATCTTCGTCACAGTGAACTGCCCATTCACCTGCTCCGGCTCGAACCTGATCTTGTCGCCCGCTTTCAGCCCCTTGAGCATCGCGGCATCGGGCGCGCGGAACACCATGGTCATGCCCTCGTCCATGCCGAGCTTCTTGATCGGCCCGTGCTTGATGGTGACCTTCTGCGCGCTTTCGTCGACCTTGGTGACCTGACCGGCGATCATGTCCTGACTTTGCGCCGTGGCTGTCAGCGGCCCGGCGGCGACCAAGGCCAGAACTGCGGCGATGCGTGCGACGTATTTCATGTTTCGCGCTCCTTCCATTCCGATCACTTGACGATGACCTTGCCGTGCATCCCGGCCTCGAGATGACCCGGGATCAGGCAGGCGTATTCGAACTCGCCGCGCTTGGTGAAACGCCAGACCATCTCGCCGCTGTTGAACGGCGCGAGTCGCTTGGCGTTCGGATCGTCGTGCTCCATGTGTGGGAACTTCTTCATCACCGCGGCGTGCTTTCGGTTGTCAGACTTCGACGCCAGCATGAATTCGTGGTCCCAGGTGCCGTTGTTGGTGATGACAAAGCGGATCTGTTCGCCACGCCGGACTTCGACGAGGGCGGGCTCGAACAGCATCTTCTTGCCGTCTTCCAGCATCGAGACTTTCACGACGCGCGCAGGCTTGTTCGGATCGCCCGGCTGGCCGGCCGAGAATGCCGTGTGACTGTGAGCTTCATGGGCGTTGAGGCGCGACGGCGCGAGCGCAGCGAAGGCTGCCAGCGCGCACGGCACGAACAATCGACGAAGCAACATGTTTCTCTCCTCAGTGCTGATGTTTTGAATTCGGGCGGGTGCCCGGCTTGATGACGTTGAATTCGGCGGCCGGGGCGCGCGAAGGCTGCGGCTCCGAGCGCCGCACCGGCGGTGCGGCATTGCCGGTGAACTCGTAGGCCACCGTGCCGGGCGGATGCTTGTATGGGCCGGGGTCGCTGTAGTCGCCGGCCGCAAGCCCTTCGCGCACCTTGATGACCGAGAACATCCCGCCCATTTCCATCGGCCCGTATTGGCCGAAACCCGTCATCATCGGCAGCGTGTTGTCCGGCATCGGCATTTCCATCGCACCCATGTCGGCCATGCCGGCCGAACCCATCGGCATGTAGTCCGGCACGAGCTTGCGGATGGTCTTGGCGACCGCCTTCTTGTCGACGCCGATGAAGTTCTTCACATCGTGGCCCATCGCGTTCATGGTGTGATGCGACTTGTGGCAATGGATCGCCCAGTCGCCCGGCTCGCTCGCCGCGAACTCGAAGACGCGCATGGCTCCGACCGGCACGTCGGTCGTGACCTCGGGGATACGCGCGCTCTCCGGCACCCAGCCTCCGTCGGTGCAGGTCACCGTGAACGGCTCACCGTGCTTGTGGATCGGGTGATTGGTCATGGTGAGATTGCCGATCCGCACCCGGATGCGTTCGCCCAATCGGCACACCAGCGGGTCGATGCCGGGGAACACCCGGCTGTTCCAGGCCCACAGATTGAAGTCGGTCATGGTGGTGACCTTCGGCGTGTAGCTACCGGGGTCGATGTCGTAGCTCTGCATGATGAAGACGAAATCGCGGTCGACCCGCCGCTCGTTCGGATCGCGCGGATGCACCACGAAGGCGCCCATCATGCCCATCGCCATCTGAACCATTTCGTCGGCGTGCGGGTGGTACATGAAGGTGCCGCTGCGCTTGAGAACGAATTCGTAGACGAAGGTCTTGCCGGGCTTGATGTGCGGTTGCGTCAGCCCGCCGACGCCATCCATGCCGTTCGGCAAAATCATGCCGTGCCAGTGCACCGTGGTGTGTTCGGGCAATCTGTTGGTGACGAAGATGCGCACCTTGTCGCCGTCGACCGCCTCGATGGTCGGGCCCGGCGACTGGCCGTTGTAGCCCCACAGATGCGCCTTCATGCCGGGCGCGAATTCGCGCACCACAGGCTCGGCGACCAGGTGGAATTCCTTCCAGTCGCCGTTCATGCGCCACGGCAGGCTCCAGCCGTTCAGCGTGACGACCGGCTGATAGGCCGGGCCGCTCGAAGGCACGAGCGGCGGCTGCATGGCGGGCGACGTTACGGTCACGGCCTCGGGAATGCTCGCGGCCTGGGCGCGTCCGCTGATCGCGGATGCGCTTGCGAACAACGCCCCTGAGGCGCCAAAGAAATTGCGGCGGGACATGGTCATGCGGGTCTCCTCTAGTTGTGGCCTGCGGCTTCGGGAGCCGCGGCCATCGCGCCGGACGCAGGGCTTGTGCCGGTCGTGTCGCCGCCGAGCACGGCGGCCTGCACGTTGGTGTCGGCGAGCCAGTAGTCGCGCTGCGCCTCGATCGCCGCCGTGGTCGAAGCGATGCGTTCGCGCGCTTCCGCGAGCAGCGCGAACACATCGATCTGCATCGCGTTGTAGCGAAGCAGTGTCTCGTCCGAGATGACCTTGCGGAGCGGCAGCACCTCACGCTGGTAGTGCCGCGCGATGTCGTAGCTACCGCGATAGGCGTGATAGGCCTCGCGCGCCTGCGAGCGCACATTGACGGCTTTGGCGACGAGACGATTGACCGCGCCCATGTAGGCTTCCTCGGCCCCGCGGACGCTGGTCTCGCCGAAGTCGAACAGCGGCACCTCGAAATCGAGGCCCACGCCGCGTTCGGTGGCCTTGTCGCCGCCAGGCTCCTGCACGCGCTTGGAGATGCCCGCGACCTCGACCACGTCGAGAAAGCGTGTTGCGTTGGTGAGACCGTAGGACTTCGCCAGCGCCGCGACCTCCATGCGCGCGATCTGCAGATCGAGCCGGCGCAACACCGCTTCCCGCTCCACCGATACGGCGGTCCGCACGCGGCCCGGCAGCGCCGGGAGCGACGACGGCAGCCGGAACCCGAGGTCTGAGCCCCAGAGGCCGATGGCGCGAACGAGACGCTCGCGCGTGCTGGTTTCGCGCTGCCGCGCCGTCGCGAGCCGCGCCGTCATCTCGGCGTAGAACACCTGGTTCCGCGCCTGATCGAGCTTGTTCATGGTGCCGGCTTCGCCAAGCTTGACGGCCAGCTGGGACGCGGCGTCCGCCGAGCTTTGCGCCTGGGTCAGGAAGCCCGCGAGATCGCGCGCCGCGACCGCCTCGTAATAGGCGCGACGGGTTTCGACCGCGACACGCAGCGTCGCGTTGGCGGCGCGGAGCTGCGCCTGATGGAAACGGTCGGTGGCGATGTCGGCCCGCGCCGGCAATGTGGCGAGCGAAAGGATGCTGAGCGCGACCTGCGCCTCGGCTTCGAGCGCACCGCCGCCCGCGACCCGCGACAGCGAAAACCTCGGATTGGCCGGCAGGCTCGCGCGGATGCGTGCGGCCTCAGCCTCGCCGAGCAGATTGTATTCGGCCTGCAGGTCACGGTTGTTGAAGAGCGCGATCTGCACGGCGGTGTCGGCGGTCAGCGGTCGCTTGAGCAGCGTCTGGACGCGGTCGCGCGCTTCGTCCGCCTCCGTGTCGCTGCGCAACGCAACGGTCTCCTTGCGCAGCGGCTCACCCGCGTGGCGCGCGACGGCGTCCATGCCGCGGTCGGCGGAAAATGATGCGCAGCCCGCCAGCATTGCGGTGCCGGCCAGCGCTCCGAGACAAAGCGTCCTGTGCATGACCGGCCTCATGGCTTCTGCTCCGGCGCAACGCTGTCGTTGCGCTCGCGCCACGGCGCGGGCTCGACCGGACGGCGGCTTTCGTAGCCGCGAGTCACGCTGCGATATGAGGATGTTGGAACACGCGCCGCGGCATCCGACGGATCCGCGCCGGCTTGCGGCCCAGGCGATATGGCGCAGCCCTGCACCAGCAGCATCGGCCCGCTCACGGCAAGCCACAACAACGCCCCCCGCCTCCGCCAGAAATGGCGGACGGAGCGCACAACACGATGCGCACGCATCAAAACCTCCATGTCGACAGCCACGACCAAGCGCAGGCGCAAACGCGCCCGACGCAGGCTTTTCGTCAGCCGTCAGACGTTCGGAGGTCGGTACGGAAGGTCAGGCTCGTCGCCGGAGAGCTTGATCACCGGCGCGGCAAATTCGGGCGAGCCGATACGCTCATGCCCGACGTCGACGCCAACTGCGTTGGCTAGCGCGCCCATGCAGAACACGCCGCAGCAGTCACCGGGCAGCGATTTGCCGCTGTGATCGTGGTGGGTCGGCGCGGAACCATGATCCTGATGCGAATGCATCGCACCGTGGTCGTGCCCCATGGCGGCATGATCATGCACGGCAACCACGTCGTCCGGAATATTGAGGCAATGCACCGCCATGGCGCCGTCGGACAGCGCCAGGGCCACGTGCGGCGCGAGCACGCACAGCGCGTAGGCCGCGATCAAAGCGATCACGGCCCGCATCCGCACAGCACGCCTGCCCAAAAGACGAAACATTCCGCTCCACCGACAGCGGCCCATCATATCGAATAGACAGAGGGCAATTCAACCGCGCAGGAATTATGCACGCATTCCTATCGCTGGCCGGAATGGCGGTGGCTCATCCGGGAGAGACACCGGCGCATAGTGATGGAACTGCATGGTAAACGTCACGCGGCCCTGGCCTATAGCAGGCACGGTATTGTGGTAGCCGAGCATGGCTGCGAGCGGCGCAAGCGCGCTGACCGCCACCATGTCATCTTGCTGAGTTTGCTCCTGCATATGTGCATGACGCGAGCCGAGATCGCGGATGACCCATGCCGCGCAGTCCTGCGGCGCGAGGACCTCGACCTTCATGATCGGCTCGAACAGCGTCGCCCCGCCCATCTGCAGCGCCTCGCGGAGTGCCATGCGCGCCGCTATCTCGAATGCCAGCTCGGATGAATCAACATCATGATATTTGCCGTCGACCAGCGACACTTTCAGGTCGACCACCGGGAAGCCGGCGAGGACGCCTGAGCTCAGAACCGAATCGAGGCCCTTCTCGACACCCGGGATGTACTCCTTGGGCACCGCGCCGCCGACGATCCCGTTGACGAACTCGAAGCCGCTACCCGGCGGCAGCGGCTCGGCGACGATCTTCACGGACGCGAACTCGCCCTTGGGGCCAAGCCGCCTCTTGTGGGTGTATTCCACAGTCACTGGGCGGCTGATCCGCTCAAGGTACGCGACCTGCGGCGTCCCGATATTGGCTTCCACCTTGTAGGTACGCTTGAGAATATCAATCTTGGTATCGAGATGCAGTTCGTCAGTGCCCTTGATAATGGTCTGGCCGCTCTCGGCATCGGTCGAAAAGCGGAACGACGGGTCCTCGGCGGCGAGCTTCGCTAGGACCGCACCGAGCTTCTGCTGGTCCGCCTTGGACTTCGGCTCGATTGCGATTTCCACCAGCGTTGGTGCGGGATGGCGGCCGATCATGGATGCATCTCAATGCGCTGTTCGTCTCGCACCGCAACAGCGAACCACCTTTGCACATGGAAATCCGCGCGGCGCTTCCGGCGCTCCTGGAACCTATCTACCATAACCGTGTGACTTCATCTTTGCGCCACCGGGGGCACCAAATGGCACCATCGATGCAAGAACCAAGACCGCTCATTGCGGCGCTTGGACCGCACTACGACAAGACCCGCGATCTCTCATGGTTCGTCGTCCGCGCCACAGCGGGCGGCATGTTGCTTGTGCACGGCATCAACAAAGTGTTGAACGTCGGCGTCGCGACGTTCGCGACCAACAGCATGGCGCGGCGCGGCATCGAGCCGGCGCTCGCAATGGCCTACGTGATCTTCTTCCTGGAGACGATCGGCGCGGTCTGCATCATTCTCGGCCTGTTCACCCGCCTGATCGCGGGGATGATCTTCGTCGAATTCCTGGTGATCATCTTCCACGCGCACTGGGGCGGAGGCTTCGCCGGCTTCAACTGGAATCGGCAGGGCGGCGGCTGGGAATATCCGCTGTTCTGGGAGTTGATCTGGCTGGCGATCCTGATGCGCGGCGGCGGCCCCTATTCGCTCGACGCCAAGCTCGGCCGCGAGCTTTAGAACAGCAGCGCAGATCGATCTCTAGGCTAGGATCGAAATCGACCTGGCCTCCGGGTTCACCTCGACCTGCGCGCCATGCGGAATGGCCGTGGTGATGTCCTCATCGAAGCCCGCCAGCATCGGCACGTCGCCGAGCGCTGCGCCTTGGGCCAGGATCGGGTTCACCGAGTTGAAAACGAGAGCGAGCGGAACGATTCCACGCGCTTGCATCTCGTGCAGCATCCAGGCGGTGGCGACGCCGCCTTTCGCGGTGTCGAGCACCAGGATCTTGCCGACATAGGACTGGCCCACGAGCTTGTGGGCCGGCCGCGAGAACACGCCTTTGATGCGGTCGAGATCGTAACGCGCCGAAAAGCCGTCATGGGCCACCAAAGCCTGTCCGCGCACCGTGCGCCCCATGGCCTGCCGGGCGCGGAAAATTTTCGTGCTCATGACAATTTCCCGCTAACGGCTGCGTTCACGCAGGATTCCATCGAAGCCAGCATCGGCCGGTAGCCGTAGCCGCCCAGAATGTTGACCAGCTTGGCGCTGTTGGTGGCGAGCCGGTTCCAGCCTTTCGCGTCGGCGATCTCGCGCGCATAGGACTGGTAGAAGCACATGCCCGACAGCACCGAGCCGCCGGCGCCTTCGATGAGCGCCGTGTAGCCCATGCGGTCGCAGTCCGGCTTCACTTGCGGGCTGGTGACCGCCAGCAGCGGCACCTTGAAACGCCGGCCATCGCAGAGCGCCGCCAGATCGCGCAGTTCGTAAAGGCTCAATTGCGGCGCGGAGAACACCACGACGTCGACGGTGTCGTCGACCAGATACGACTTCTGCAGCACCTCGATATCGGTCTTGGTGACGCGATGGCCCGGCAGGCCCGCCGACGCCACGTCGGACAATTGCCGTGCCTCGGGCGTGATCCCGACCCAATGAAACAGCGCGGTCGAGCCGAAGCTCGCCATGGCGGCGCCGAAGTGCTTGAGCTGATCGGACTTCGGCACGCCCTCGCCGCCTTCGATCACCGGCACCGCCCAGTAATTGCCGGCAAGCCTGCCGATCACGCCGCCCAGAGCGCCCCATTCGTTGAGCGTCGACGGCGTGAAGTCGACCACGACACGGAGCGTCGCCCGGCGCTGCTCCGGCAGATGGAAACCATAGCGCGGCGTGCGCCCGGTGATGCCGGCGGCGAGCGCCGACGGCCCGCCCTCGAAGTTCGAGCGCGCGGCGCAGACCGAGTTGGAATAGATCACCACGCCGGTGTCGCCATAGGCGACGTGCTCATAGGCGATCGGCGCCTGCACGGTCTGATAGTTGATGCAGGTGTCGGTCATGGTGACGCCGAGCTTGACGAAGGCGTCGATCGCGCGGCGCTCGAGATCGAGCATGGCCTGCGTCTGGCCGAGCGTCGCGGCCTTGGCGAAGTCGGTGCCGCGCGGATCGGTGATGGTCGGCACCCGCACCTGCCGCTGTCCTTCGGCGATCGTGGCGAGCTTCTCCAGCCAGCGGACGCCGGCTTCGCCGAGGCTTTCGGTGTCGGCCATGATGTGCGCCTGCGTCACCGGCACGAAATTGTCGGCGCCGAAGAATTCGCCGACCGATTTCTGGTGCGCGAGCGCCTGCTGCGGCAGCGGGCCGAATTTGCCTGCGAGGATGTCCTGTTCTTCGTCGTTGAGCTTCATTCCCTGTCGTCCCGCTTAGTCCATGCTGGCGCCGGAGTCGCGCACCGCCTTGCCCCACTTGGCAAGCTCCGCCCGTTGGAAGTCGGCAAACGCCGCGCCGCTCAATGCCATGGGCGCGACGCCCAACGGCTCGAGCTTGGCGCGGAAATCGCCGCTGCGCACGATCCTGGCGGTCGCATCGGACAACGCGGCCGTGGCGTCGGCCGCAAGACCGGCTGGAGCAAACACCGCCCACCACGCGGTGGCCTCGAAACCCGGATAACCGGACTCGGCGATGGTCGGCACGCTCGGCAGCACCGGTGAACGCGTCTTGCTGCTGATCGCCAGCGCCCGGATCTTGCCGCCCAGCACATTCGCCAACACGGATTGCAGCGGGTCGAACATCAGCGTGATCTGGCCCGCGATCAGGTCAGTCAATGCGGGTGCGCTGCCGCGATACGGCACGTGCTGGAGCTGGATGCCGGACGCGGCCTTGAATATCTCGCCCGTGAGATTGCCCGGTGTGCCCACGCCGGCCGAGCCGTAGTTCAGTTTGCCGCTGCTGCGTTTAGCGAGCGCGACAAGTTCTGCGACGTTGTGCGCCTGGACCGATGGATGCACGACGATCGCAACCGGCGCCGTCGCGACGAGCCCGATCGGCGTGAAATCTTTCACCGCGTCATAGGGCAATTTCTTGTACAGGCTGGTGTTGATCGCATGAGTGCCGACCGTCGCCATGAGCAGCGTGTGGCCGTCCGGCGCCGACTTCGCCACCGCATCGGCGCCGAGCGAACCGCCGGCGCCGCCGCGATTGTCGATGATGACCGTGGCCTTCAGCGCGTCGCCGAGCATCTGCGCCAGCGGCCGCGCCACGATGTCGGTCGGCCCGCCGGCCGGGAACGGCACGATCAGGCGAATCTGCTTGCCGGCAAACGATTCCGCGCGGGCCAGGCCCGACGCAAGAACGGCGCTGGCCGCGGCAGCGCCATAGGCCAGAAATCGTCTTCGCTCCATGACCCAGCCTCCTGGTGCGCGACAGGCAAAGCTTACGAAACTGGGTGTTGGCCGGCAAATCTTCACGCTGCCAAGCCTTTACGGCCGTTCCGCCTTGATTTGGCGGTCAATCGCCTATAGCTGATCGCCGGTGAAAACACCCCGCGCCACCAGAAAACCCAACTCCAAAACCACGGCCCAGACGGCGCCGGCGGTGAGCTTCGTCTCGCTCGGTTGCCCGAAGGCGCTGGTCGATTCCGAGCGCATCATCACGCGGCTGCGCGCTGAAGGTTATGAGCTCAGCCGCGAGCATAAGGGCGCCGACCTCGTCATCGTCAACACCTGCGGTTTCCTCGATAGCGCCAAGGCGGAGTCGCTCGACGCCATCGGCCAGGCGCTCGCCGAGAACGGCAAGGTGATCGTCACCGGCTGCATGGGCGCGGAGCCCGAGCAGATCACGGCCAAGTTTCCGAACCTGCTCGCGATCACCGGTCCGCAGCAATATGAGAGCGTGGTCGCCGCAGTCCACAAGGCCGCCCCGCCGCAGCACGATCCGTTTCTCGACCTGGTGCCGCCCGAGGGCATCAAGCTCACGCCGCGCCACTATGCGTATCTGAAGATTTCCGAGGGCTGCAACAACCGCTGCACCTTCTGCATCATCCCCAAGCTCCGCGGTGACTTGGTGTCGCGGCCCGCCGCCGACGTGCTGCGCGAGGCCGAGCGGCTGGTGACGGCGGGCGTCAAAGAGCTGTTGGTGATCTCGCAGGACACCTCGGCCTATGGCGTCGACATCAAATATGCGGCGAGCCAGTGGAAGGACCGCGAGGTCAAGGCCAGGTTCCTCGATCTCTCCCGCGAACTCGGCACGCTCGGCGCCTGGGTGCGGCTGCATTACGTTTATCCCTACCCGCATGTCGATGACGTCATCGAGCTGATGTCCGAGGGCGTGGTGCTGCCCTATCTCGACATTCCATTCCAGCACGCAGCGCCCGATGTGCTCAAACGCATGAAGCGGCCCGCCGCGCAGGAGAAGACGCTGACGCGGATCGCGCGCTGGCGGGAGATTTGTCCCGACATCACCCTGCGCTCGACCTTCATTGTTGGCTTCCCGGGCGAGACCGATCAGGACTTCGAACTGCTGCTCGACTGGCTCGACGAGGCCGCCCTCGATCGCGTCGGCTGCTTCCGCTACGAACCGGTCGCCGGCGCGGTATCCAACGATCTCGCCGCTCCCGTGCCGAAGGATGTGGTCGAGGAGCGCTGGCATCGCTTCATGCAGCGCCAGCAGGCGATCTCAACGAAGCGGCTGAAGCGCAAGGTCGGCACCCGCCAGCAGGTGATCATCGACGAGGTCGGCCCCTCGGTCGCCAAGGGCCGCTCCAAGGGCGACGCGCCGGAGATCGACGGCGCGGTCTATGTGGCGAGCCGCAGACCGCTCCGCGTCGGCGAAATCGCGACGGTGAAGATCGACCGCGCCGACGAGTACGACCTGCACGGCACTGTGGTCGGATTCTAGCTGTCATCTGGCACCGTTCTCTCTCCGCCCTCGTCCAGAAGGCATCGCGGAGCAATGCGTCTCGAAGGACGGCGCGGCCGCACGGTTCGCGATGCTTGCTTGCGCTACGCGCGGGCTCGCCCTCACCCATGAGGCTGGGAGACAGTCGGTTGAGGTCGCGTCGTCGCGACTTCCGAGTCGGGCACATTTTGCTTCGAAATCGATATCCGCTCCCGTGGCATTAATCGGAGGTACGCCGGACATCGCCTTATCAAGGCAAAACGACGTGATTGACCCAAATCGGACAAAGACAAGCCTATCGGCGGATAAGTCATGCCTAGCATGTCTTATTCGATGACATCGTCGGCGCGGATGAGAACGGCGGGCGGGATCGTCAATCCAAGCGCTTTCGCTGTGCGTGAATTGACTACCAGCTCGAATTTTGTCGGCTGCTCAATAGGCAGTTCGGCGGGACTGGCACCGTTCATTAGCTTGTCAGCATAGCTTGCGGCACGTCGCCAAATTTCCTCGATGTTGGCGCCATATGAGACGAGCCCGCCGACGTCGACGAACTGCCTCAACTCGTAAACTACGGGAAGACGGTGGCGTGCGGCCAGTTCGGTAATCTGCTTCGCGCGGCTAAATAAAAGTCCAGAGGACGGTATCAGGAGCGCGCCAACGCCCCCTTCAGCTGCGGTCTTGAACGCCATTGCAATGTCAGACGGATCGCGAATTTCGACGGATAAGGGTTTCCATCCCTGAACTTGAGCGGATGCCTGAGCGATAGACCACAGTTCGGGATTGTTTGGTTCCCAAAACACCGCCACCGTAACGGCTCCGGGCACAATTTCTTTCAGGATTTGCAGACGCTTGCCCGTGAGTTCAAGGCTCTGCAAACTCATCCCGGTAAAATTGCCTCCCGGCCGAGCCAGATTTTGCACGAAGCCTTGTTTCACGGGATCGGGAGAGGCCGTCATAATGATCGGAATTGTGTTCGTTGCCTGCTTAAGCAGGGAAAGCGTTGCACCGCCGCCAGTAGCAACGATCATATCGACATGAAGATTAGCAAGTTCGGCAATCGATGTGGCCGCTTCGGTGCCGCGCGGTTCAGTCACAAAATCGCGGCCGAAAACGTAACCCAGTTCGGCCATTCCGCGCAGGAATGCACGCACATTGCGATTGCTAGGCAGCGGACCAGTCATTTCGGCGCTGGGACCACCGATACTTACAATTCCGATACGCGCTATCTTACGTGCGGTCTGAGCACGAGCTCTCGCAGACCAGGGTACAACTACAGCTCCGATCGATCCGAGAAGCCTACGACGGTCCATCATTTCTGGATTCTCGTTTCACTCATGAACGCTCACGGAGAAATATGACACATGTTTAGGACAACCGCCGATGTCTGCAATTTGGCACGAAGCTGACTATTCGGGATGTCTGCCTCACGGTCACCATTGGGTGTAAAGCAGACGTAGCCTGGACCGGCCAAAATCGACGCGGATAACCCATGTCGGACATCAGCCGTGCTTTCGGATTGTTCGATCAGCCAATGGCTTTGCCACTTCCCTGGCACACTGCATAAAAATTTCCCCTACTGGAGTGAGGCCCCTGTTCTTCAATCTAACCAACGCTACGCCGAATGGCGGCGCTCGCAGCGCGACCGGCAATTTTTTCACCGGCATTCGCCCCGCATAGAAGTGGCTGAGCAGGGAATCCGCGATAACGGCCAGCATTCTGTTCTGTTGCAGGAGTCGCGTCACCAGCATCGGCGACATAACACTCGAGAACCGGAGGCGCGGTGGCGGCAGTCCTTCGACTCGGAAGGCTTGGATCAACAAAGACCCGATCGTCGTGTCGAGCGGCGTCGCGCACCAAGGCTCATCAGCAATGTCGGCCAAGGTCAGCTTTCGACGTCGAACGAGCGGATTGTCGGCGCCGGCAACCACGTGCCAGAAGTCATCGTAAAGTTTGGTCGCTTCCAGATCATCCCGCAGTTTCGTACCAATTATCGGTATCACCGCCAGTTCGACCCGGCGCTCTGGCAGATCACGATTGAGCAGAGTCGCGGTATCGGCTTGGATCGTGTGGAGGGCGACACGAGGATAGTCGCGCCATAGCGACTCCACCGCCGCTGCGACAATGCCGGCGAGCAACGGCTCTGTGCTGCCAATCCGTAATTCTCCGGAATTGGGGTCGCCAAGGAATCTGATTTCCTGCACGGCTGCGTCCACGTCATCGAGCAGCGCGACAGTTCTTTTCAGAAGAGCTCGACAGTAATTCGTCGGTTCAACCCCTTGCGGACTTCGATCGAAGAGCTGGACTGCAAGGCGATGCTCCAGCTCTGTTATGGCCTTCGATATCACTGGTTGAGAGACGGCAAGCTGCTTAGCGGCTTTGCCCATGCTTCCTCGCTGCGCAACGGCGCACAGTATCTCAAGATGCTGAAGCTTGATGTGTCGACGAGCCGTCGCCATGGTCATTCCAGACTCCTATTACGTTATTGAAATATGCAGCTACCTGCTATGACTACAAATAACTGATAGTGCCTCTATCCGGACGCGGCTATAGCGGGCTGAAGCCGATATTCTCGTGGGAGGCCACCAATGCTGACACGACGGCGCGTTGTAGAAGGCATGGCAGCCATCGCCGTGATCCCCGCGCTCGGCCCAATTTCGGCCGCGACTGACGATTTTCCGTCCCGGCCGCTGTCGCTTGTCGTGCCGTATGCCGCCGGTGGATCGGCCGATATTTTGCCACGCATTGTGGCGGAAAGGATGCGTGTGACGCTGGGTCAGCCCATTGTCTTCGAGAATGTGACTGGCGCTGCCGGCAATCTCGGTACAGGACGGATCGCCCGCGCCCCATCCGACGGAT